>DASZNG010000020.1:0-3238 GCA_035551535.1 Acidimicrobiales bacterium
CCATCCGGTCCAGCAGCGGGCCGGGGATGGTGTCGATCATGTTGGCGGTGGCGATGAACAGCACCCGCGACAGGTCCAGCTCCACCTCCAGGTAGTGATCCCGGAAGGTGTGGTTCTGGGCCGGGTCGAGCACCTCGAGCAAGGCCGAGGACGGGTCGCCGCGGTAATCGGCGCCCAGCTTGTCGACCTCGTCGAGGACGATGACCGGGTTCATGGTCCCGGCTTCGCGCAGGGCCCGCACCAGCCGGCCGGGTTGGGCACCGACGTAGGTACGCCGGTGTCCCCGGATCTCGGCCTCGTCGCGCACCCCACCCAGGGCGACCCGGACGAAGGAGCGGCCCAGGGCGCGGGCCACCGACTCACCCAGGGAGGTCTTCCCCACACCGGGGGGACCCACCAGGGCCAGGATGGCGCCACTGCCCCGGCCGGTGACTTCCTGCAGGCCGCGTTCGGCCTGGAGTTTGCGCACGGCCAGGTGCTCGAGGATGCGTTCTTTCACATCATCGAGACCGTCGTGGTCCTCGTTCAGGTTGCGGGCAGCCTCGTCGATGTCCAACCGGTCGTCGGAGACTTTGCCCCAGGGGAGCTCCAGCACGGTGTCCAGCCAGGTACGGATCCAGCCGTTCTCCGGGTTCTGCTCACTGGTGCGCTCCAACTTGCCGATCTCCCGCTCGACCGCCTTGCGGACGGCCTCGGGCAGGTCGCGGTCCTCGATCGCCTTCCGGTAATCGTCGGGAGCTTCCTCGCCGTCGGGGTTGATCTCCCCCAACTCCTTGCGGATCGACTCCAGCTGGCGCCGCAGCAAGAACTCCCGCTGCGTCTTCTCCATGCCTTCCTCGACGTCGGTCTTCACCCGCTCGCGCAGGGTGATGTCGGCCAGCACCTCTCGGGCCCAGCCCAGGACCAGCCGCAGCCGGTCTTCCACGTCGATGGTCTCCAGCACCTGGACCTTCTGCTCGAGGGTCAGGTCGGGGGAGTACCCGGCCACGTCGGCGATCCGACCGGCCCCGGTGACGTCACCCAGGCGCTCGGCGAACCGGCCCGCGCCGCGGCTGACCAGAATGTTCTCCATCACCGCCCGGTACTCCCGGGCCAGCTCCTCGACCCCCTCCGAGGGGGTGGGCTCTTCGATGACCTCGACCTGGACCCAGAGGGCCCGGCCGGTGCCGGGCACCGCGGTGCCCAGGGTGGCCCGCTCGATGCCGCGCACGGCCACCGCCTGCATCCCGCCCGGCAGCTCGCCGCTCTCCATGACCTCGGCGATGACGCCGACGGTGGAGTAGCGCCCGTCGATCAGGGGGACGATGACGAACTGGCCGCCGGCCAACGCCGCCGCCTCGACCGCGGCGCTCGCCTCATCGGACTCGAGGCCCATGGTGAAGACCATTCCGGGCAGCACGACCCCCGAGGTGAGGGGAAGCAATGGCAAATTCTGATTGATTTCTGGAGTGGTCTTTTCCACGGTTGCTCCAATCGCTACAGCTACCTCTCGTAACTGTTGCTATGTAAACAGACGGGAAATCTGAGTATTCCCCCCTCAACTTCCTTTCCGGCCCCGCCCGGGCTCAGATGAGGGTGCCGAGGGCCAGCCCGGCGACGGCGGTGCCCAGCCCGGCTACCACGCTGACCAGGACATTCGTCAGGGCGCTGGCCGGCGCATCGCTGCCCAGCAGCCGGAAGGTGTCGTAGGAGAAGGTCGAAAAGGTGGTGTAGGCGCCACACAGGCCGGTGCCGAGAACGGTGACCCAGGTGGCGGAAAGCCCGTGGTGGAGGGTCGATCCGGTGAGAAAGCCCAGGACCAGGGAGCCGGTCACGTTGATGACCACCGTCCCGTAGGGGAAGTCGGACTCGACCCTTCCCTGGACGTAGCGGTCGACCAGGTAGCGGAGCACCGCCCCGGCCGCCCCGGCGACCATCAGGCCGGCGATGATCACCCGGCGGCTCCCGGGTCGGTGCCGTAGGCGACCACCTGGATCGGTTCCCGCACCACCAGGCCGCTGACCCCCAGCGCCTCGATCTCGGCCAGGAAGCCGTCGATCTTCTCGGTGGTGTCGATGATCTCCACCATGATCGGCAGGTCCTCGCTGAGGCTGAGGATCCGGGTGGTGTGGATGTGGTTGTTGGCCCCGTAGCCCTCGAAGCCCCGCCAGGCCGAGGCCCCGGCCATGCCGGCGGCGTGGGCCCGGTGGATGATCTCGGCGTGCATGGCCACGTGATGATGGCGGTCCGACTCGCCGATGTAGATGGTCAGGCGCTCGGCCGGTCCGGAGAGTCGGGTCATGGGAGGGTCCTTTGGTCGGTGTCGAGGGCGGGTTCGAGATCGGGGGGCGGGCCGGCGGAGGGCCCGGCGTCGGAATCGGGATCGGTGCTCAGCAGGCGGGCCAACTGCCCCGGCCCGCGGCGGGCCAACACCACCCCCAGCCCGACCGCGGTCACCCCGGCGGCCAGCGAGGCCAGCAGGTAGACGACGGCCACCGACGGGTCACCGAGCTGGGTGCGCCGGACGGCCTCGACGGTGAAGGTGGAGAAGGTGGTGAACCCGCCGCAGAACCCGATGGCGGCGAACGGCCGGACATAGCGGGTCGGCGGCCACCGCTCGGCCACCCAGGTGAGGATCATCCCGAGCAGGAAGGAGCCGGAGGTGTTGGCGGCGAAGGTGGCCCAGGGGAACCCGGTGGCGGCGATCACCACCGTCCGGCCGAGTTCGTAGCGGGCCAGGGTGCCGAGGGCGCCGCCGACGGCGATGAGCAGGATGCGGCGCACGGGTTCCGACAGCCATTCGGTGACGCTCGGCTTGGCGGCGGGCACAGGCACTCCTTCCGGGGTCACGACGTCCCGAATCCCCTAGGAGCCATCAGCCGTCACCGGCGGTTATGGCGAGCCCCATCGCCACCGCGAGTGTAGAGCGGGGTGGCCGTCGGGTGGCAGGATGCGGAGGTGGAGACGCAGCTCATCGGGGTGGACACTTCCGCCCGCCAGGTGGCCGACCTGACCGGGGCGGTGTCCACGTTCTGCCAGGGGAAGGGCGACGGGTTGGTGCACGTCTTCGCCCCGCACGCCACCGCCGGGGTGGCCCTGATGGAGTTGGGCTCCGGCTCGGAGTCGGACCTGGTCGAGGCCATCGAGCGCCTGCTCCCCCGGGACGATCGCTACCGCCATCGGCACGGGTCCGCCGGCCACGGTGCCGACCATCTGCTCCCGGTGTTCATCAGCCCGTCGATGGTGCTGCCGGTGTTCG
>DASZNG010000021.1:0-5196 GCA_035551535.1 Acidimicrobiales bacterium
TCTTCCAGCGGGCCGGCCTCGGTCTCGGTGACCACGTCGTCGGCTTCGACGGCGTCCTCGGGCCAGGCTTCGGCTCCGGTGTCGTGGTCGGTGACCGGTGCGGTGGTCTCGTCGGTCGTCGTCTCCGACCTCCGGCTCCGCCTCGATCCGGCGACCCGGCGGGAGCGCTGGGCCCCGGCGGCGGTCTGCCTGGCCCGCCGGCGGGCGATGCGGTCGTCGGGGAGGCGACTCACGATGATGGTCACGTGGCAGGTCCGCTTCCGGATCCGGGTGGCCCGGCCGCGGGCCCGGGGGCGCCACCGCTTCAAGGTGCTTCCCTCGTCGGCGTAGCAGGCGGACACGAAGAGCTCGTCGGCATCGAGACCGTCGTTGTGGACGGCGTTGGCCACCGCCGACGCCAGCACCTTCCCGATCACCGCGGCGGCCTCCCGGTCGCCGAGGTCCAGGGTCTCCCGGGCCCGATCGGCGTCGAGGCCGCGGATCTGGTCGAGCACCTGGCGGGCCTTGTGCGCCGACATCCGGCTGTGCCGGAGGACGGCCCGGGTTCCCTCGCGCTCATTGGTCTTCACGCCGGGCACCTCAGCGCCTCCCCGCCCGCTCTTGGCCGGCGTGGAACTTGAAGGTCCGGGTCGGGGCGAACTCGCCCAGCTTGTGGCCGACCATCGACTCGGTCACATAGACCGGGATGTGCTTGCGACCGTCGTGGACGGCAATGGTATGACCGACCATGTCGGGGATGATGGTGGAGCGGCGGGACCACGTCTTGATGACCTTCTTGTCCCCGGCCGCGTTGAGGACATCCACCTTCTTGAGGAGGTGGTCGTCGACGAACGGACCTTTCTTCAGGCTGCGAGGCATGGTGTGGCGTTCCCTCTGTTTCCCTACCGGCGGGCACCGCGGGTGCGGCGTCTGCGGACGATCATCTTGTCGGATTCCTTGCCCCGTGAGCGGGTACGGCCCTCGGGTTTGCCCCACGGCGACACCGGATGGCGGCCACCGGAAGACTTGCCCTCGCCGCCGCCCAGCGGGTGGTCGACCGGGTTCATGGCCACGCCCCGGGTCTGGGGGCGCTTGCCCTTCCAGCGGTTGCGGCCGGCCTTGCCGATCTTGATCAGCTCGGCCTCGGAGTTGCCGACGATCCCGAGCGTGCCCCGGCAGTCGATGGACACCCGGCGCATCTCGGTGGAGGGCAGGCGCAGGGTGGCGTAGGCACCTTCCTTGGCCACCAGCTGGATGCTCATGCCGGCACCCCGCCCCATCTTTCCCCCGCCGCCGGGACGGAGCTCGACGTTGTGGACCACCGAGCCGACCGGGATGTAGCGGAGCGGCAGGGCGTTGCCCGGCCGGATGTCGGCGCCCTGGCCGGACTGCAACAGGTCGCCCACCTTTACCTGGGCCGGCGCCAGGATGTACCGCTTCTCGCCGTCGAGATAGTGGAGCAGGGCGATCCGGGCATTGCGATTCGGGTCGTACTCGATGGTGGCAACCCGGGCCGGAACCCCGTCCTTGTCCCGTTTGAAGTCGATGATCCGGTATTGCTGCTTGTGGCCACCGCCGCGGTGGCGGGCGGTCTTGCGGCCGTGGCTGTTCCGGCCACCGGTCGAGGGGTTGGGGGCGAGGAGTGACTTCTCCGGGCGGTCGGTGGTGATCTCGGCGAAATCCGAGACGGTCTGGAACCGGCGGCCGGGACTGGTGGGCTTGCGTGAACGGAGCGGCATGATCCTCGGTCTCTCAGTTCTCGAACAGGTCGATGGAGTCACCCTCGTGGAGGGTGACGATGGCCCGCTTGGTATCGGAGCGATGCCCGATGGTGTTGTTCTTCCGGTTCTTTTTCGTCTTGCCCTTCCGGTTGAGGGTGTTGACGTTGGCCACCCTCACCCCGAAGGCCTGCTCGACGGCATGGCGCACGTCGATCTTGGTGGCGGCCGGGTCGACCACGAACACGTAGACGTTCTCGTCCATGAGGGCGTAGGACTTCTCGGATACCACCGGTCGGATGAGCACGTTGTGGGCATCCCTCACGATGGGCTCCCTTCATCGTCGGCGTCGGTCTCTGATTCCGTCTCGGCGGCCGCATCGGCTTTCGACTCGGTCTCGGCGTCGGCGTCGGTCTCGGATCCAGCCGCAGCCTCGGCGGCCTCCGGCTCGGCGTCGGTCGCCGACGGGGCCCCGGCACCGCCGGGAAGGGTGGCGTCGGTGAACACCACCCAGTCGTTGACCAGGATGTCGTAGGCGTTCAGCTCACCCACCACCAGCCTCTGGATCTCGGGAAGGTTGCCGAACGAGCGATCGGCATAGCCGTCCTCGTCGCCCAGCACCACCAGGACCCGGTCGTCCAGACCCAGGGCGGCGAGAGCGGCGATGGCGTCTTTGGTCCGCGGCTGGTCGAACGTCCAGGCGTCGACCAGGGCCACCCGGCCCTGGGAGGCCCGATCGGAGAGGGCGGACCGCAGCGCCAGCTGGATCATCTTCTTGGGGGTCTTCTGGGCGTAGGAGCGGGGCTTCGGGCCGAGGGCCACCCCGCCGCCGATCCACTGGGGCGAACGGGTCGAGCCCTGGCGGGCCCGGCCGGTGCCCTTCTGCCGGAACGGCTTGGCGCCGCCGCCACGGACCTCGGATCGGGTCTTGGTGGACTGGGTGCCGGAACGGGCCGCGGCCAGCTGGGCCGTCACCACCTGGTGCAGCACGGCCAGATTGGGCTGGATGCCGAACCATCCCGGATCGAGGTCGACCGGGCCCAGGACGGTTCCGTCCATCGAACGGCGGTCCACGGTGTGCCGGACCGGCTCGGGCCGGAGGAACCGGCGGGCCTCGGCCGGGGAGGCGGCATCGAGGTCGAAGGCGGCGGTCGGGCTCATCGGGCACTCCCCTTGACCAACGGCGCCTTGACGGCGTCCCGCAGAACCACCAGGCCACCCCGGGGTCCGGGAACCGCGCCCTTGATCAGCACCAGCTCCCGCTCCGGATCCGCCTGGACGATCTCGAGGTTCAAGGTGGTCACCTGCTGGCCGCCCATCCGGCCGGCCATCCGGGTCCCCTTGAAGACCCGCGACGGGGTGGCGCAGGCGCCGATCGAACCGGGGGCACGGTGCTTCTTGTGGGTGCCGTGCGACGCCCCTTGGCCCTTGAAGTTGTGGCGCTTCATCCCGCCGGCGAAGCCCTTCCCCTTGGAGACGGCGATGGCGTCGACCAGCTCACCGGCCTGCAGCAGCTCGGCGGTGAGCTCCTGTCCGACCTCGTAGTCGGCGACGTCGTCGATCCGGAGCTCGACCAGGTGCCGCCCCGGATCGACCCCCGCCTTGTCGAAATGCCCCCGCTCGGGCTTGCTCAGCGTGGATGACCGGCGAACTCCCCAGGTGACCTGCAGGGCGGCATAGCCTTCGATCTCGGCCGTCTTCACCTGCACGACCCGGACCGGCGCGACGCGTACCACCGTCACCGGTATGGCCCGGTGTTGGTCGTCCCAGATCTGGGTCATGCCAACTTTTTCGCCCACGATCGCCTTGGTGGCCACTGCGGATTCTCCGTCTCGGTTCTTCGTTCTGCTCGACACCGACCGGCGCCGATTGGTACTGCTGCCAGGCGTGGTCTCCGCCCCCGGGAACCGGCAGCTGCCGGTTCACATGCAGACGCTCCGCTCGGTAGAACCGAGCAGAGCGCTCGCCTGGTTTGGCCCGAGGTCCCCACCGTTCAACTCGGTGGGCGCTCGGACACGTCCTCGTCGCTTGTGGCCCAGTTTCGGACCGACTGGCCACGCTACACCACTTTCGACCCCCGCCGCCAGAGGCGGACGGCCGATGCAGGCGGGTCAGACCGTCTGGATCTTGATCTCGATGTCCACCCCGGCCGGGAGATCGAGCCGCTGCAGCGAGTCGACGGTCTTCGGGGTGTGCTCGACGATGTCGACCAGGCGCTTGTGGACCCGCATCTCGAAGTGCTCGCGGCTGTCCTTGTACTTGTGAGGGGAACGGATGACCGTGTAGCGGTGCTTCTCCGTGGGCAGCGGCACCGGGCCCAGCACCTTCGCTTGGGTCCGCAGCACGGTCTGGACGATCTTCTCGGTGGACTGATCGAGAATTTCGTGATCGTACGCCTTGAGGCGAATCCGGATCTTCTGGCGGGGGCCTTCAGCGGCCATGGGTGCGGCGTCCTCTCGGAGAGATGTTCACCATCGTCGATCTAGGCCAGGATCTTGGTGACCCGGCCCGAGGCCACGGTGCGACCACCCTCGCGGATGGCGAACCGCAGGCCTTCGACCATGGCGATCGGCTTGCCCAACTCCACCGTCATCTCGGTGTTGTCGCCCGGCATCACCATCTCGGTCCCCTCCGGGAGGCTGATGGTCCCGGTGACGTCGGTGGTGCGGAAGTAGAACTGCGGGCGGTAGTTGGTGAAGAACGGCTTGTGCCGCCCGCCCTCGTCCTTGTTCAACACGTAGACGGTGGCCTCGAACTTGGTGTGGGGGGTGATGGAGCCCGGCTTGCACAGCACCTGGCCGCGCTCGACGTCCTCCTTCTTGGTCCCCCGCAGCAACACGCCGACGTTGTCGCCGGCCTGTCCCTGGTCGAGGAGCTTGCGGAACATCTCCACGCCGGTGACGGTGGTCTTCTGGGTGTCCCGAAGTCCGACGATCTCGACTTCCTCACCCACCTTGACCACGCCCTGCTCGATCTTCCCGGTGACCACGGTGCCCCGTCCGGTGATGGACATGACGTCCTCGATGGACATCAGGAACGGCTTCTGGACGTCCCGCTCGGGCTCGGGGATGAACGAGTCGACCTCGTTCATCAGCTCGGAGATCTTCTCGCTCCACACCGCGTCGCCCTCCAGCGCCTTCAGGGCGCTGACCCGGACGATGGGGGTGTCGTCGCCGGGAAACTCGTACTCGTTGAGCAGCTCCCGTACCTCGAGCTCCACCAGGTCCAGCAGCTCCTCGTCATCGACCGAATCGGCCTTGTTCAGCGCCACCACGATGTAGGGGACGCCGACCTGACGGGCCAGCAGCACGTGCTCACGGGTCTGGGGCATCGGGCCGTCGGCGGCGGAGACCACCAGGATGGCCCCGTCGACCTGGGCGGCGCCGGTGATCATGTTCTTGATGTAGTCGGCGTGGCCGGGCATGTCGACATGGGCGTAGTGGCGGTTGGCCGTCTCGTACTCCACGTGGGCGATCGAGATGGTGATGCCCCGCTGACG
>DASZNG010000022.1:0-2380 GCA_035551535.1 Acidimicrobiales bacterium
CGGTGGCCCTCTGCGCCGAGGAGGGGCTGAGCCCGGTCGACGACCCCAGCAACCGCGACCCCCGCTTCCTCCGCAACCGGATCCGGGCCGAGCTCCTGCCGCTGTGCTCGGAGCTGGCCGGCCGGGATCTCGTCCCGGTGCTGGTTCGCCAGGCCGGACTGCTGGCCGGCGACGCCGAGGTGTTGCAGGTGGTCGCCGAGCTGGTCGACCCGGCCGACGCCCGGGCGGTGGCCGACGCTCCCGACGCCGTGGCCCGCCGGGCCGTCCGGGCGTGGTTGGCCGGGGACAGCCGGTACCCGCCGTCCCTCGACGCCGTCGATCGGGTCCTCGAGGTGGCCCGGGGCGCCAGCAAGGCCACCGAGGTCGACGGTGGGGTCCGGGTGGCCCGCTCCAAGGGGAGGCTGTCCCGAGCCCCGGTGACGCCGAGGCCGCCGGCGCCGCCGTCCCGGCCGCAGTCGCCCCCGCGGTCCCCGGCTGGGTCTGCCGGGGACCGACCCGATACAGTCGGCCCGTGACCGCGCCCCAGGATGAGTCGGTGGGCGAGCTGTCCCGGCTCGGGTCGGAGGCCGAAGTCGGCCAGGTGGTGGTTTCCGAGTCGCAACTGCGGGCCCGGATCGCCGAGCTGGGGGCGGCCATCACCGCCGACTACGCCGACCGACCGCCGCTGCTGGTCGGGGTGTTGAAGGGTGCCTTCATGTTCATGGCCGACCTCTGCCGGGCCATCGAGCTGCCGGTCGACGTGGACTTCATGGCCGTGTCCTCCTACGGGACCGCCACCCGCACTTCCGGGGTGGTCCGCATCGTGAAGGACCTCGACGTCGACCTCACCGACCGCCACGTGCTGGTGGTGGAGGACATCGTCGATTCCGGCCTCACCCTCAACTACCTGCAGCGCTACCTGCTGGCCCGGCGGCCGGCCAGCCTCGAGGTCTGCGCCCTGCTGGTGAAGGACGGCCAGCAGCGCACCGCCCTCGACCTCCGCTACGTCGGCTTCCACATCCCCTCCGACTTCGTGGTCGGCTACGGCCTCGACGTGGCCGAACGCTTCCGTAACCTCGGCGCCGTCCACGCCTACACTGGCGATCCGTCCCGCCGCTGAGGAGCCAGGTTGAGCGTCGACACCGCCCGCATCGAACGGGCCATCTATGAAATTCTGTCCGCCATGGGGGAGGACCCCGACCGGGACGGCCTGTTGGCCACCCCGGCCCGGGTCGCCGCCATGTACAAGGAGCTGTTCTCCGGGATGGACGAGGATCCGACCAAGCATCTGAAGGTCTCCTTCGCCGCCGAGCACGACGAAATGGTGATGGTGCGGGACATCCCGTTCGCCTCGCTGTGCGAGCACCACATGGTGCCGTTCATGGGCCGGGCCCACGTGGCCTACATCCCCGGCGAGGACGGCCGGATCACCGGACTGTCCAAGTTCGCCCGGCTGGTCGACGGATATGCCCGGCGCCTGCAGGTCCAAGAGCGGATGACCACCGAGATCGCCGACTCCATCGAGACCGCCCTCGAGCCCCGCGGGGTGCTGGTGGTGGTCGAGGCCGAGCATCTCTGCATGTCGATGCGGGGGGTCAAGAAGCCCGGCACCCTGACCATCACCTCGGCCGTCCGCGGCCAATTCCGGACCGACTCCGCCACCCGGGCCGAGGCCATGCAGTTCATCCACGGGCGGTAGAAGCCCTCAATTCGCCCGGGATTTCGGCCCCGGCGATCCTCCCCCTGGTTTACGCTGTGGCGTCATGGTCCCCATTACCACCGAGCCACGGCCGCTGGTCATGGGGATCCTGAATGTGACGCCCGACTCCTTCTCGGACGGCGGCGAATGGTTCGACGGCGACCGGGCCGTGGCCCGGGGGCGCCAGATGATCGCCGAGGGGGCGGACATCGTCGACGTCGGCGGCGAGTCGACCCGGCCCAAGGCCGAGCCGGTCCCCACCGACGAGGAACTGCGCCGGGTGATCCCGGTCATCGAGGCGCTCAGCCCCGAGGTCCGGGTGTCGATCGACACCACCAAGGACGAGGTGGCCCGGGCCGCGGTCGACGCCGGCGCCACCCTGATCAACGACGTCTCCGCCTCGCTGTGGCCGGCCGCCGCCGACTGCGGGGTCGGCTGGGTGGCCATGCACCGCCAGGGCACCCCGGCCGACATGCAGGACCACCCCCACTACGGCGACGTGGTGGCCGAGGTCGCCGCCTTCCTCCGGGACCGGGCCGAGGCGGCCACCGGTGCCGGGATCGCCGAGGTGTGGGTCGATCCGGGCATCGGTTTCGGCAAGACCGCCGCCCACAACCTCCAGCTGCTCGCCGCCCTCGACGACCTGGTGGCCGGGGGTTTCCCGGTGCTGGTGGGCACCAGCCGCAAGAGCTTCCTCGGCGC
>DASZNG010000023.1:0-4635 GCA_035551535.1 Acidimicrobiales bacterium
TGCGTGACCTTCCGGGAGTCGGTGCTGCTGGTCGACCCGGCCCAGGCCTCCCGCACCGAGCTCGAGCGGGTGGCCGACGTGGTCTGCCACGAGATCGCCCACATGTGGTTCGGGGACCTGGTCACCATGAAGTGGTGGAACGGCATCTGGCTGAACGAGGCGTTCGCCACCTTCATGGAGGTACTGGCCGTCGATGCCTTCCAGCCCGAGTGGCAGCGGTGGGTCAGCTTCGGCGTCGAGCGGGAGGCGGCCATGGCCGTCGACGGCCTCCATTCCACCCGGCCGGTGGAGTTCCCGGTCGGCAGGCCGGAGGAGGCCCAGGGGATGTTCGACGTCCTCACCTATCAAAAGGGCGGGAGCGTGCTCCGGATGCTCGAGCAGTTCGTGGGCCCCGACGTCTTCCGGGACGGCATCCGCGACTACCTCACCACCCACCGCCACGGCAACACCGAGACCTCCGACCTGTGGGACGCCCTCGAGCGCTCCAGCGGCCGGCCGGTGCGCGACATCATGGACACCTGGATCAACCAGGGCGGCTACCCCCTGGTCCGGGTGGCCGAGGACGGGAGCCTCACCCAGGCGCCGTTCTCCTACCGTGGCGACCCCGGGGGAGCCATCGGCTCGGCGTGGAAGGTCCCGGTGGTGTTGCGCTCGCTGCAGGATGCCGACCCCGACCCGGTACCGGTCCTCTTGGACGGGACCGGCAGCGCCAAACCCGGGACCGTCGACGGCCGGCTGGTCAACGCCGGGGGGTCCGGCTTCTACCGGGTCTCCTACCCGACGGCCACGGTGGAGCAGCTGGCCGGCGGGCTGGCCGACCTGGCCCCGCTGGAGCGGTACAACCTGGTCTCCGACGCCTGGGCCGCCGCCCTCTCCGGGCAGGGACCGCTGCCCGACCTCCTGCGCCTGGCCGGCGCCCTGGCCACCTCCGGCGAGCGGGACCCGAGCGTCTGGTCGGTGGTCCTCGGGGCCCTGGGCCTGGCCGACCGGGTGATCCCCGAGGCCGACCGTCCCGTTCTCCAGCGGGCGGTCCGCACCCTGCTGGGCCCGCTGGCCACCGAGCTCGGCTGGGACCCGCGCCCCGACGACACGGAACGGACCCCCTCGCTCCGGGCCTCGGTGCTCCGCGCCCTCGGGACGATAGGTGCCGACGACGCCGTGCGGGCCGAAGCCCGGCGGCGCTTCGCCGCCGCCCCCGAGGTGGCCCTCCACCCCGACACCGAGTCGACCGTCCTGGACATCGTGGCCACCACCGGCGGCGAGGCCGAGTACGAGTCCTACCTGGCCCGCTACCGGAACCCGTCCACCCCGCAGGAAGAGAACCGCTACCTCTACGCCCTCGCCTCCTTCGACGACCCCCAACTGGCCGACCGCACCTTCGACCTGGCCATGCGCGAGGTCCGCACCCAGAACGCCCCGTTCGTGATCCAGTCGCTGGTGGCCAACCGGAAGACCGGACCGGCCAGCTGGCGCCGGGTCACCGAGGAGTGGGACGCGATGGTGGCCAAGTTCCCGTCGAACATCATGCCCCGGCTGCTCGACGGGGTCCGGGGGCTGTGCAACCCCCCGAGCCTGGCCACGGAGGTGACCGAGTTCATCGAGGGCCACCCGCTCCCGGCCGGCGGCAAGTCGGTCGAACAGATACTCGAGCGGCTGGCGGTCAACGTGGCCTTCGCCCGACGGGAAGCCGGCGGGCTGGCCGCTTCCCTGTCGGAGACGCTGGGCCCGCTCACCGACTGACCGGCCCGGCCCGGCCGGTCCAGGCGGACGGGCCGACCGGACGGATGCTCAGCCGGTCGGCGGGCGGTAGCGGGTCTGCCGGTTGGCGGCGTCGTCGAGTTCCTCCGGGGTGAGCAGCACCACCACCCGGGAGGTGGCGCCGCCCCCGGCGCTCACCGCCAGCGAGGCGGCGGCGGCCGCGGCGTTGTCGGGGAGGTCGGCGATGACCCGGACGTCGGTGCCTCCGAAGGCGAAATAGAAGGACTCGACGGTTCCCCCCAGCGATTCGACCAGCTCGGTGGCCGCCGCCACCCGGGCCGAGCCCCCTCCGGATCTCACCCCTTTGACGCCGTCGAGGGTATAGGTGACTTCGAGCAGATACTTGGGCATCACGCCTCCTTCTCCGGCGCTCGTCTCCGGTCGCTACCGAATCACTGTAGGACCGGGGCCGGCCATCTGCCCAGAGGTCGGCGTCCGGGCGCGGGCCCGATGGCATCGCCGGCGGCGAGGGTCAGACGCTGTTGGTGTTGACGATCAGCACGTCGCAGTCGGCGTGATGGGCGATCCGGTTGGGCACGCTGCCGAGCAGGTACCGCTTGGCCCCGGTCATCCCCTGGTTCCCGACCACGATCAGCCCGGCCCCGACATCGGTGGCCACGTCGAGGATGGCATCGGCCGCCGGGAGGTCGAGGGCGTGGACCCGTACGTCGGTGGCGCCACTCTCGGCGGCGATGTCCCGTCCCTTCTGCAGGATTCTGTCGGCATCCTCGCTCGGGCTCACCTTCCAGCCGAGCTCCGACGGGATCTCCTGGCGCTCGCTCTCGAGACGACCGGCGGAGACCGGCCGGTAGGCGCTGACCAGATGCAGTCGGGACTTGGGCTGGCTGGCCGCCAGCTCGGCGGCCCTCTGCACGGCAACCGTCGCCGTCGTCGAACCGTCGGTGCCTACAACAATGGCGTCGTACATCGCGGTTGCCCAGCCTCTCATCAGCAGTCGGTCACGGAGCGCCCATGATAGGTCGGCCCGACCGGTTCCGGCCTCTCCATCCGCTCCCCGGCAACGGCGGGACCCTCGGGTTCCCTAGCCTGGGCCGGTGAACCTCAGCATCACCCTCACGGTGTTCGTCCTCATCATGTTGGCCGAGCTCCCCGACAAGACGATGATCGCCATCCTCATCATGGGGAGCCGCTCCCGGCCGCTCACCGTCTGGATCGGGGCCGTCCTCGCCTTCGCCATCCACGTGACGGTGGCGGTGGCGGTGGGCCGCCTCCTCCAGCTCCTGCCCCATCGCTGGGTCGAGGGGGTCACCGCCGGGCTGTTTGCCGCCGGTGCCGGCTATCTGCTCCTCGTCCCCGAGAAGGAGCAGGAGGACGCCGGAGCTGAGGAAGCCGACCGGGCGAGGGAGGGATTGCGAACCGTCGGCGCGGCGTTTTTGGTGATCCTGGTCGGCGAGTTCGGGGACCTGACCCAGATCCTCACCGCCAATCTGGCGGCCAAGTACCACGCCGCGGTGTCGGTGTTCGTCGGCGCCCTGGGCGGGCTGGCCGCCGCCTCCGCCCTGGCCGCCTTCGGGGGCAAGGCCCTGCTCCGGGTCCTGCCGGTCGCCGTCATCCGGAAGGCCGGGGGGCTGGTGCTGGCCGGATTCGCGGTCTACAGCCTCGTCACCCTGGTTCGGGGTTGATCCGCTGGTCGGACCGGTCTCCGGGGGCGTGCCAGGCTGAACCCATGGACGCAACCGTCACCTCTCCCTCCGGCGGTGGGCCCGGCTCGGCCGATGGGCGCCGGCGGCACCTCTTCGCCCTGGCCCGGGAGGCCACCGGCTTCATGCCCGACGACGAGGGGGAGGCCCTCCATCGAGCCGCCCGGCGGGCCGGGTCCCGCTTCGCCACCGCCACGTTCGTCGAGATCGGGGCGTGGTGCGGGAAATCGACCGTCTACCTCGGCGCCGCCGCCGAGGAGACGGGCTCGGTGCTGTTCAGCCTCGACCACCACCACGGTTCGGAGGAGAACCAGGCCGGCTGGGAGCACCACGACCGCTCGCTGGTCGATGCCCGCACCGGTCGCATCGACACCCTCCCGCACTGGCGCCGGACCATCGTCGGCGCCGAGCTCGAGCCGTCGGTGATCGGGCTGGTGGGCGACTCCCCCACCATTGCCTCCCGGTGGTCGACCCCGTTGGCTTTCTGTTTCATCGACGGTGGCCACGGGACCGAGCCGGCGTGGGCCGACTTCCGGGGCTGGTCGCCGCAGGTCGCCCCCGGCGGCTGGCTGGCCATCCACGATGTCTTTCCCGACCCGGCCGACGGAGGCCGGCCACCGTATGAGCTGTGGCGGGCTGCCCTCGACTCCGGGGAGTTCGTCGAGGATGGCGAGTGTGGCTCGCTGCGGGTGTTGCGGCGAAGCCTTCCGGTGAACGGCTGACCGTCCCCTCGGTCACGGTCCTCCCTGCCGCCGATACCGGGGCGAGCGCCGGGCGCCACCCGGATCGGGCCGAACCGCTCGCCAACCGCAGAACAGTACCCTGCAAGGGTGCTCTTTTTCGGTGTCCTGCTGGCGATCGCCGCCGAGATCACGGCCTTCTGGGTGGTGGCCGGACAGGTCGGCTTTCTCTCGGCGCTGGCCCTCCTGATCGTAGTGAGCGCCTTCGGTCCCTTCATCGTCCGGCGGGTCGGGCTGGGGGTGTTGGCTCACACCCGGGCGCGGGTGCAACAGGGAGAGGCGCCAACCCGCGAGCTGTTCGACGGGCTGGTGGTGCTCATCGGCGGGGTGATGATCGTCGTACCCGGGTTCATCGGCGACGCCCTCGGTCTGCTGCTGATGATCGGCCCGGTGCGCCACCTGGTGATCCGGTTGTTCAGTCACCGGCTGGCCCGGCGACTCCAGCGGCCGGGTACGGGCCGCTGGCAGGTGATCAA
>DASZNG010000024.1:0-3034 GCA_035551535.1 Acidimicrobiales bacterium
GACGAGTTGATGGCTCCGATCACCGCCGGAGGCCCGCTGCTCGACGACTATCTCGCCGAGATGCCCATCAGCCGGCTGGGTACCGTCGAGGACATCGCCTCGGCGGTGAGGTTCTTGGCCGGGCCGGAGTCCTCGTGGATCACCGGCGACAACCTGGCCGTCGACGGCGGCCATCACCTGCGCCGGGGAGCCAACTATGGGTTGCTGTTCGGCGAATAGCCGACCGGGGTTGGGCGTGGCCGGCGGGCGGTTGGCCGACCACTCAACGGAACGAGGCCGCACCTTCGTGCGCCAGCAGTTCACGCTTCATCGGGAGGCCGCCCCCGTACCCACCGATCGTCCCCTCGGACGTGATGACCCGGTGACAGGGAAGGATGATGGCCAGCGGGTTCCTCCCGTTGGCCTGCCCCACGGCCCGGAACGCCTTGGGTCTCCCGACCCGGCGGGCCAGTTCGGCGTAACTGATGGTCTGGCCATAGGGAATGTCGGCCAGGGCGAACCACACCTTGCGCTGGAACGGAGTGCCCTGGGGATCGAGGGCGAGCTCGAAGCTCTGGCGTTCCCCGGCGAAGTACTCGTCGAGTTGGGTGGCGGCCTCCAGCAGGTGGTGGTGGATGCCGACCTCTTGGCCACCGTCGTCCTCATCGACGCCGGTTGACTGCGGCGGTCTGGCCGCGCCGGGGAGGACCAGATGGGTCAGACCGTCGTCATCGGCGCACAGCATCAGCTCGCCCACCGGTGTCGGGAGCTGCATCGCCTTGATGGTGTTCGGTCGGCGACGACTCTGATGGGACTGAGGTTTCGTTGCGGTCTTCATGCGGCGTTGACTTCTCCTTCGGGTTCGACAGGGCTACTCCACAGGTGGGCCATGGCGTAGGCCCGCCACGGACGCCATTTCTCGGCGAGTCGGTTGACGGTCTCGATGTCATCGTGATGACCCAGACGGGCGATGCCCCGTCGCACCCCCAGGTCGGTGGGCATGAAAGCGTCGGGATGCCCGAGGGCCCGCATCGAGACATAGGCGGTTGTCCACCGGCCGATGCCGGGCAGGCTGAGCAGGCGACGCTCGAGCTCGTCGGGGTCCTCGCCGGGATCGATCCTCAGCGTGCCCCCGGCGATGGCGGCGGCGAGCGACCCGAGGGTCCGGCGCCGGCTTCCAGGCATGGCGAAGGCGGCGTCTCCGGCAGCGGCGATCTCTTCGGGGGTCGGGAAGAGATGGGTGACCGTCGGGCGGGGGTGGGTCAGCCGCCGGCCGGTGGCGCCAACCAGGCGCCCGGTCACGGTCCGGGCTCCGGCCACCGACACCTGTTGCCCGATGACGGCCCGCACCGCCAACTCAGCCCCGTCGACGGCACCCGGCATCCGCTTTCCCGGGGTGCAGTGCACCGAGGGCCGCAACATCGGGTCGAGGGAAAGGGTTCCATCGACGGCGACCGGATCGGCGTCGAGATCGAGCAGCCGGCGGCACCGGGTCACCGCCGCGGTCAGGTCCCGGAGGTCCTGCAGACAGAACGTCGCCCGTACGCACCCGTCATCCGGGGTGAGCTCGACGATCCCTTCACCGTGGGGGAGATCCAGACTCCGCAGGAAGGTGCCGTCGACGTAGGACTCGACCCCGGGTACGGCCCGAAAGGCGAGAAACGCGAACAGCGACTCGGCGTCGAACGGCGCTCGGTACGGCAGCCGGAGTTGGATCGACCCCGCCCCGCCGTCCACCCGTCCCTTGCTCTTCCGGCGGAGATCGGTGGGCGTCTTGGCGAAGACCTCCCGGATGGTGTCGTTGAACTGGCGAACGCTGGCGAACCCGGCGGCGAACGCCACCTGGGCGACGGGGAGCTCGGTGGTCTCCATCAGGATCCTGGCCGTCTGGGCCCGCTGGGCCCGGGCCAGGGCCAACGGGCCGGTGCCGACTTCGGCCACCAGCACCCGTTGCAGCTGGCGCACGCTGAAACCGAGGTGGCCGGCCAAACCCGCGACCCCTTCACGATCGACGATCCCGTCGGCGATCAGCTTCATGGCCCGGGCGGCGACGTCGGCTCTCATGTCCCATTCCGGGGAGCCGGGGGAGGCATCGGGGCGGCACCGCATACAGGCCCGGAACCCGGCCTGCTGGGCTGACGCCGCGGTGGGATAGAAGCGGACGTGCGGGCGCTTCGGAGTGATCGCCGGGCAGCTGGGTCGGCAGTAGATGTGGGTCGACGTCACCGCGGTGAAGAACCACCCGTCGAAGCGGGTGTCCCGGCTCTGCACCGCCCGGTAACACTGTTCGAAGTCATCGATCACCCCTTCAGTGTCGCAGGCGGCGAGCCGGCTGTCTGGCGGAAATCGGACATCCAGGCCAGGTGCGGGAAGGGCGGTCCATGAGCGGTGGCGGCCCCGGTGGCGACGGGCTACGTCGTTCGCCTGGGCGCCCTACTCGCGGCCGCCCTCGGGGATCCAGCGGCCGGAGTCGCGCCAGGCGACGGCGGCATGGAATCCCTCGTCGGCGGCCAGCTGTTGGAACCAGCGTCCCTCGGGCGAGTGGCGGGTGATGCCGTCGAACAGGGTGGCCAGGAGTTGGGTGCCCGGGAGGCCCATGTTGTCGTAGGCCTGGTTGATCATCAGCTTCTGCATCACCAGCTGATTGATCGGCACCCCGGCCATCCGATCGGCGAGCGTCTCCACCCGGTCGTCCAGTTCCTCGGCCGGCACCGACTCGAGGACCAACCCCCAGGCCGCGGCCTGACGGCCGTCGATGGTGTCGCCGGTCAGCAGCATCCGCTTGGCTCGTTCGGCGCCGAGCCGGTAGACCCACATGGCGGTGGTGGGGCAACCCCACACGCGAGCCGGCATGTACCCGATACGAGCATCGTCGGCCATCACCACCAGATCGCAACACAGGGCGATGTCACTGCCGCCGGCCACCGCGTGGCCCTGCACCTGGCAGATGGTGGGCTTCATCGAGCGGAAGAGGCTGGTGAACTGGTCGGTGTTCCGCTTCATGGCCCGGAAGTCCTTGATCGGGTCCCAGACCACCCCTTGTGTCCCGATCCCG
>DASZNG010000025.1:0-2985 GCA_035551535.1 Acidimicrobiales bacterium
CGGACTGGCCTTCGCCGATCCCGGGTTCGGCGCCGGGGAGGGCGTCCGGGTGGTCCTGGTCCTCGACGACTTCGACGCGGTGCACGATCCCGCCACCCTCCGGCGGCTTCTCCAGTTGGCCACCACCAGCCCCGGATTCCAACTGGTGGTGTGCTACCGCCGGCGCCATCCCATCGAGGCCATGGCCACCAGATCGATGGAGGCCCAGACCATCCGGCCCGACGACCTGGCCCTCGACCCGGCCGAGGTCGTCGAGCTCGCCCGGGTCATTGGAAACCCGCTGACCGCCGAGGAGGCCGAGACCCTGCAACCGGCGTTCGGCGGCTGGATCGCCCCGACCCGGTTGGTGATCGAGGCGAGCGCCGGCGGCACCCTGCCCCTGCGGGCGGCGGACGACTATCTGCAGGTCGCCGCGCTCCAGACCTTTGCCGACCATCAGCTCCCCGAACAGCTCATGCGCTTCGCCCTGACCGAACCGATCGGCCGGGCCCTGTTCCGCGACCTGTCGGATGTGGCCGAACCGGATCGCGCCTTCAACGGGCTGGAGGCAACCGGCCTGGCCCGACGGCGGTACGGAGAGGGCGAACCCGGGTTGGCCCCGCCGGCACTGACCCTCCCCCCCGCCATCCGGGCGGCTGTCGGGGATCTCTACACCGAACGACATCCGCAGGAGGCGCCGGGCTTCCATCGCCGGCTGGCCCGTTGGTACCTCGGTCACGCCCAGCCCGGGAACGAGGTGGCCGCCATCCGCCACGCCGTGCTGGGTGACGACTGGGAGACGGCCGAGGCCATCTGGTTCCGCCACGGCACCAGCCTGATGATGCAACCGGCCGGAACCTTCGGCGAGCTCCTGGAGTCCATTCCCGGCGAGGTGCTCGAGGGGTATCCCAGCGTGGCCATCTTCCGCCGGGCCATGAGCATCGCCGGCGACGACAGCGACCTCGACGGGCGGATGGCCACCGTCCGCAGCTACTACGAGGCGAGCTCCCAGGTCCTGGCCACCCTGGACGACCCCCGACTGATCGACCTCATCGTCCTCGGCACCGGGCACCTGATCGGGCTCCGTCTGAACGGACGGTTCGATGACTCCGAACAATTCGCCGAGGAGCTGAGCGCTCGGATCGACGGGCAGATCGAGGCCGGCGAGGCGCGCCCCGACCTGCTCCGGTGGTTCTACCTGCAGTGGGGGCTCACCCGCACCCTCCTGGGTGACCGGCGCGGCGCCATGCTCTGTTACCGCCGGTGCTGGGAGTACCGCACCACCTCCAAGTCGGATTGGGTGTCGTCCAACGCCGCCGCCAACCTGGCCCTGACCCATGCCCTGTCCGGGGACACCGAGCGGGCGAGGCTCTGGCTCGACCGTGACCGAGAGTTCGACACCTCCCACCTCTGGGGGGACTACCTGGTCGGCCTGGGTGCCCGCATCGCCGAGGGGATGTTGGCCCTCGACCGGCTCGACCCGGCCGGCGTGGAACCTCAACTGCAACACCTCGGCGACGGATCCATCCCGGTCGAGCTGTGGGCGTTCGTGGCCTTCCTCCGGGCCCAATACGAATTGCACTTCGGGAACCCGTTCACCGCCCTCACCACCCTCGACGCCGCCGAGCAGAGCCAGGACGACCGCCTGAGCGACAAGGGCGCGGCAGCCCGGCTCCTGGCCCGGGCCCGGGCCGACCTGCTGATCGCCACCGGGGACCACCGACGGGCGGGCCAGGTCCTGGAGGCCGGGGGGGGTGACCACCCGCTGCTGGCAGTGCCGACCACCCGGATCCACCTGCTGACCGGCGACGAACCCGAGGCGCAACGGATCGCCGATCAGGCGCTGGCCCGGACCGACGTCACCACCCGTGATCGACTGGAGCTGTTGCTCCTCCAGGCCGCGGCCGCCTTTCGGACCGGGGATCACCAATCGGCCAGTCAGAACATCCGCAACGCGCTGTCGATCTACCAGAAGACCGGCATCCTCCGCCCGTTCGCCACCCTGAAGGCCGGGGTGCGGGAATGGTTGATGGCGACGGCGGGCGACGGGATGGGGGCGGCCGACTGGGCCACGGTGACGGGCCAGCGACCGGTGTATCCCAACGAGATCCTCGAAGTTCGTCTGAGCCGCCAGGAGCAAGCCGTCCTGGCCAGCTTGCAGCTCCACGCCTCCCGCCAGGACATCGCCGATCAGCTGTACGTGTCGGTCAATACCGTCAAGACCCACCTCAACAGCGTCTACCGGAAGCTCGGCACCTCCTCACGGGACCAGGCGCTGATCAAGGCCCGCCAGCTCGGCCTTCTCCCCTGACCAGGTCGAACCGGCATCGAGTCCCCGGTGCCCGGGTCAGTCGCGCATCCGCGGTAACCAGCTCAACATCGAGGAACTCGGCGAGGGCGACATAGGCGGCGTCGTAGGCCGTGACAGTTTCTCGGAGTTCCCAACCGCGAGGCAAGAGGGGCCGGTGCGGAACCCGTCGCAACGGCAGGTCGATCAGATCGACAAGCGCCAGTTCGGCTTCCCAGACGTTGATGCCACCGGTCAACAGTTCACCACGTATGACCTGCATCACTTCGAGATCGATGATCTCGGGTGCGGCCAGCGTCTCCCCGGTCAACCGCTCCCGTGCCGTTTCGCCATCGGCACCCGTGTGGATGAGCGCCACCGACAAAACGCTGGCATCAACGACTATCACGATCGTGGCGGATGGCCTTCGCTGCCTCGATGAGCGTGACACCGCCCATGGCCCGCGCCTCGGCTCGTGCGGAGATTTTCGCCCTTTCCCCGGCTCGGGCCAGCACTTCATCCACGGTCGGCGAACTTGTCTGTTCGATCAGCTGGCTCCGCAGGTACTCCTGGAGCGACTGATGGGCTTCCGCCGCCCGGCGACGAAGGACGGCGTGGGTCTCTTCAGGAACGTCTTTGATCTGCACGCTGGGCATGGCGCCATTATGGCGCTATTGGGGCCGAATTGCAAGTCCCAGGTGCCGACCGGTGCGTTCGCC
>DASZNG010000026.1:0-4229 GCA_035551535.1 Acidimicrobiales bacterium
CGAAGGCCCCGGCCTGGGCCTCGATGACCGATCGACCCCGGCGGCGGGGCACCGACATTCTCCACGGGACCAGGGTGACGACATCGAGGACCGTCATCTCCTTGTCGCAGAAGGCGACGTCGATGCCGAATCGCATGCCCAAGGTGTGCACGGCGCGGGTATGGGGCAAGATCATCGCCCCCTCGTAGCTGGACCGCCCGAGCAGACCTTTGGACCGCTGGCCGAAGCCGGATGCGACTTCCGCAGTCGCCAGCACGTCTCCATCCCGCAGCAGCCAGGTCACCGTCGGTCCCCCGTTGGCTCGGGAACGGCATTCCCGACTAGCATCGTCAAACTGTGTCGAAACGAACCAACAAGCGCAAGCTGCGCGCCAAGAAGAAGGCCAACCACGGCAAGAAGCCGAACTGCGGTCGGGGCTGAGCCCTCCCGGCTCGCCGTCTCCGCGCCGTTCGCCTTCTCCTCACGTCTCGCCTTTTCCTCACGCCTCGCCTGCTGCCCGCGGTCGATCACGAGTCGTTCGCCCCTGGTCGCCAGGAGGCTGAACGGGCGTCGAGCACTCCGACCAGGATGGTGGGCAGATCGGTGATGATGCCGTCGACCCCCAGGTCGCAGAGCCGCTGCATCTCCGTCTCCACATCGATGGTCCAGACATGGACGGCCATGCCCGCCCGGTGGGCAGCGTCGACGAACTGTTCATCGACCAGGGTCACCCCCGCGTGGGTGGCAGGAACCTGCAGGGCGGCGTGGTGCATCGGCGGCGGGTCCTCTCCCGCCCGAACCGCCTGATAGAAGGCGGCCACCGCCCCCGTGCCGGCCGAGGTCGGAATGCCGGGAGCGAATGACGAGAAGGCGTCGGTCGCCCGGTCCAGGAACGACGCCACCATCACGTCGTCCTGCCTCCCGTGCCGCAGCAGGATGTCGGCCAGTGCCTCCTCGTACGGCGCCACCTCCGGAGCCGTCTGTTTGATGTCGAGGTTGAGCACCACCCCGGGGAACGCCTCGAGCACCTCCTCCAGGGTCGCGACCCGGAAGTCGTGGTCGCCGGGAGCCCGGCCCCGGAACGGATAGCGGTCCGGCTCCAGCCCGGGGGACACATCGGCGCCCGGCGCCCACCAGTAGGCATTGTCCAACCCCTGCACCTCGGCGAGCGTCAGGTCGGCGAAGTTCCCCGAGCCGTTGGTGGTGCGATCGACGGTGGGATCGTGGCTGACCACCAGGTAGCCGTCGGAGGTGGCGTGGACGTCGAGTTCGATGCCGGTCGCCCCCGCGTCCAGCGCCGCCCGGATGGCATGCAACGTGGACGACGGAGCCTCCCAGGCGCCACCCTGGTGGGCGTAGGCGATGACCCGTCGGTCCAGCCAGTCGGATCGGAGGCCGGGGCGAGGAGAGGCGTCCACGGAAGAACGGTAGCCTCTGCCCCGCCATGCTCGACCATGTTTTCGCCCAAGTTGTCACTTCTCACCGCCGGTCGTTCGAGGCGGCGCTGCTCCAGCGCCAGGCCGTCGAGGAGCGGTTTCAGGTCGACGTGTTCCTCGGGGACGTCAGCTTCGAGACGTCCCACAGCCTTCCCGGGGAGCCGCGGCCGGCCCGCATCCGGGTCGACACCAGCTTCGACTGGCCCACCTGGAGCCAGACCGCCTACCGCAGCTGGTCGATCGACGACGATTCGGACGAGCTTCCCGAGCTGCTGGTGGAGATCGCCTTCCGGGTACAGGGGCTGGAGGTGGCCCCCGAGCCGGAGCTGCTCCTCGGTGTCCTGCCCGACCAGCTTCCGGTGATCGGCGACGAGCCGCTCCACCGGAGCGCCACCACCGTCGAACACGTCTTGCCCAACGGACCCGGCAGCCCCGAATTCGCCATCGAGGTCTCCTATGAGGGCTCGTGCCCGCTGGAGGAGACGATCCTGGAGGATCCGACCAAACTCGACGAGGCCCTGGCTCCTCTGGGCCGGGCGGTGGCGTCGGTGCTGGTCCGCATCGGCGACCTCCCGTTCACCTTCGCTCCGGTGGAGACCCCGAGCGACTGACCGCCGCAACTGGCGGCCCGGCCAACCCGGCTGACCGCCGCAACTGGCGCCCCGGCCAATCCGGCAGACCGCCGGAACTGGCGCCCAGGCCAACCCGGCGCCCCGGCCAACCCGGCACTCCGGCCAACCCGGCATTCCGGCCGACCCGGCATTCCGGCGATCAGGGAGCCGGGGACGGCGGGTAACCCTCCGGTGGTGGACCGGCCGGGCCCGGAGCTGGCGGCGGCGGATATCCGAGCACGCTGGATCGCTGCCAATACTCCTCGTGGCTGATCTCGCCCCGGGCAAACCGGATCCGCAACTCGTTGATCGCCGAATCGGCCCCCGTCCACGGCGGCGTCCCGGGCGTCCCCGGCGTCCCGGGCGTCCCGCCCGGCGCGGCCGGCGGCCTCGGTGGCATCCCCGCCGCGGAGGCGAAGCCGCCATACGGGTGCCGACGCCACCGCACCAGGGCGATGATGCCGAGCACCACCAGGGCGGCGATCAGCACCAGGAAGACGATCCCGAAGACCGGATGATGGGCATGATGGCCGTAACGGAACATGGACACTCCTTGGGTAAACCCTCGTCACGGACATGAAAACACACCCGGCGGCGGATGTACGGTCGCTCAGCTGAACAGGCCGGCGGAGACCGCCAGCTCCCGGAGGTCGGCCCACGGCCGGGCCCCGACGTGGGAGATGATCTCCGCCGCGCACACCCCGCCCAGCCGGGCGGAGTCCTCCGGCGACAACCCGTTGGTGATGCCGTAGAGGAACCCGGCGGCGAACAGGTCGCCGGCTCCGGTGGTGTCGACCACCGCCGGGACCGGCTCGGCGGGCACCGCGATGGTCCCCGACGGGGTGACCACCACCGATCCCCGGGCGCCGCGGGTGAGCACGCCCAGGACGCCGGTCTCGGCCACCGCCTCGACGGCGGTGTCGAAGTCGGCCGCCCCGAACAGCAGCAGGATCTCGTCCTCGTTGGCGAACAGCATGTCCAGGTCGCCGGTCAGCAGCTCGAGGAACTCGGCCTGGTGGCTCTGTACGCAGAACGGGTCGGAAAGGGTGAGGGCCACCGCCGCGTCGTGGTCGTGGGCGATGTCCATCGCCTCCCGCATCCCCGCCTTGGCCGCCGGCTGGTCCCACAGGTAGCCCTCCAGGTAGAGCACGCCGGCGGACGACAGCTGGGCCCGGGCACTGGCCAGGTCCTCGGGCCCGAAGTCGGAGGCCACCCCCAGATGGGTGGCCATGGTGCGCTCGGCGTCGTCGGTCACCAGCACCAGGCAGTGGCCGGTCACCGACGTCCCCGGCACCGCCGGGGTCGGGGTCGGGTGGAAGGCCACCCCGATGGAGCGGATGTCGTGGGTGAAGGACTGGCCGAGCGGGTCGTCGGCCACCCGGCCGATGAACGCCGCCCGCCCGCCCAGGGCCGCCACCCCGGCCACGGTGTTGGCCGCCGACCCGCCCGACGCCTCGGTGGTCGGGCCCAGGGTGCCGTAGATGGCCTCCGACCGGGGCAGGTCGACCAGCGCCATGGTGCCCTTCACCAGTCCGAGCTTTTCCAGATCGGCGTCCTTGACCGGGGCCAGCACGTCGACCAGTGCATTGCCGATGGCCACCACGTCGAGGGTCGGGTTGTTGTCGTGTTCGTTGTCCACGGTGCGACGGTAGCGTGCATCCGATGAGCACTACGACCGCTGACCCGTCCACCTACCGTCTGCCCACCACCGTCGTGCCCCACCGGTATCGGCTGGAACTGACCCCCGACCTCGGGGCGGCCACCTTCGCCGGCGACGCCGAGATCGAGGTGACGGTCAATGACGCCGTCGACACCATCACCCTCAACGCCGCCGAGCTCGACATCACCTCCGCCGAGCTGACCGGCCCCAGCGGCCGCACCCTGGCCACCACCGGGGTGGACCTCGACGAGGAGGAGGAACGGGCCACCCTCACCTTCCCCGAGGCCGTCGAGAAGGGCCCCGCCACCCTCCATCTCACCTTCACCGGGATCCTCAACGACAAGCTCCACGGCTTCTACCGTTCCACCTTCACCGACGACGCCGGCGTCGAGCACCTGATCGCCACCACCCAGATGGAGGCCACCGACGCCCGCCGGGCCTTCCCGTGCTGGGACGAGCCCGACCGCAAGGCCGTCTTCGAGGTCACCCTGGTGATCGACGAGAATCTGGCCGCCTACTCCAACGGACCGGTCATCGACGAGG
>DASZNG010000027.1:0-6776 GCA_035551535.1 Acidimicrobiales bacterium
CCTCGCCGGCCACCGAGAGCTCGCAGTTGCCGCCGGAGTCGGCGGCCATGTCGATGATGACGGCACCCTCGGACATCCCTTCGACCATGGACTCCGTCACCAGCACCGGGGCCTTGCGACCCGGGATCTGCGCGGTGGTGATCACCACGTCGGCGGCGGCCACCTCCGCGGCCAGCAATTCCTGCTGCTTGGCCAGGTATTCGGCCGACTGCTCCTTGGCGTAACCGCCGGCTCCTTCCTGGGTCTCGAGATCCAGCTCGACGAACTGGGCGCCCAAACTCTTGACCTCGTCCTTGGCCGCCGCCCGGACGTCATAGGCCCGAACCACCGCCCCCAGCCGCCGGGCGGTGGCGATGGCCTGAAGCCCGGCGACGCCGGCCCCCATGACCAGGACCTTGGCCGGCGGCACGGTGCCCGCCGCCGTCATGAACATCGGGAAGAACTTGGCCAGATGCTCGGCGGCGCTGAGCCCGGCGCGGTAGCCGCTGACGGTGGCCTGGGAGGACAGGGCGTCCATCGACTGGGCCCGGCTGATCCGGGGGAGGAGGTCGAGGCTGTAGACGGTGGCCCCTTTGGCGGCCAGCGCCTTCACGACGTCGGCGGAGGCCACCGGCTGGAGCATGCCGACCACCGACACCCCGTCGGGGAGCTGGGCCACCTCTTCGACCGTCGGGGGCTGCACCTTGGCCACCATGGCCGCGCCGGTCAGGGCGGCGGCGGCGTCGGCCACCACCGAGGCCCCGGCCTGTTGGTAGGCGGCGTCGGTGAAGCGGGCGGCACTGCCGGCTCCGGACTGCAGGACGACGTCGATCCCGGTGCCGGCCAGCTTCGCCGCCACCTCGGGAACGACCGCCACCCGTGCCTCGCCCGGGACGGATTCTTGAATCACGGCGAGTTTCACGGCCCGTTGTCTACAGGCAAATTGCCCTTCCCGACCACTCCGGCGATGGTGATCAGCCCTCGGGGCTGCCGGCGGCCGCCAGATAGGCCGGCATCTCCCCTCCACCGTGCGCCACCAGGTTGGCCCCCGACACATAACCGGCCACCGATGGGGATGACAGGAAGAGGCACAGGCCGGCAAGATCTTTCGGGGTGGCGAAGCGGCCCAGCGGGACGGTGGCGGCCACCCTGGCCATCCCCGCCTCGCCGCCGTAGTGGGCCAGGCCGGCATCGGTGGCCACCAGACCCACGGTCACGCAGTTGACCCGGACTTTCGGGGCCCACTCGACAGCCAGGGTCTGGGTCAGGTTGATCAGCCCGGCCTTGGCCGCCCCGTAGGCGGCGGCACCCGGAGAAGGCCGGATCCCGCTCACCGAACCGATGTTCACGATCGACCCGCCTTCGGCCTGACTCTGCATGACCGCATTGGCCGCCTGGCTGCAGTAGAAGGGGGCCAGCAGGTTGAGGGTGACGATCGAGGTGACAAAGCGGGGCGACACCGTGGCGGCCTCCGCCTCCGGCGATCCTCCGGCGTTGTTGACCAGGACGTCCAGCCGCCCGAACCGCTGGCGGGCGGCGCGGATCACCGACGCCGCCTGTTCGGGATCCCGGACATCGGCGATCACGTAGACGGCGCGTCGGACCTCGCCGTCGCCGCCCACCGCCGACGGAAGTTCGGTGGTGGCCACCTCCGACCGTCCGCACACCACCACGTCGGCACCGGCGGCCAGAAATCCTTCGGCGATGCCGCGGCCGATCCCCCGGGATCCTCCGGTGACCACCGCCGCCTGACCGCCGAAATCGAACTGCACCGACGGGCGGGGGTTCCCGGGTGTCACCACTGCTGCCTCCTGGTTTGCGACTGCTACTGTCCTATTCTGACGGTGTATCAGATCACGCTACGTGAGCGCCGGTGCCGCATCCTCCCCGGGCCGGCGCCAGGGGCCCGCTTCTGACCCGGAAACCGACCGACCCGGAGTTCTCCATGCCTATCGAGACCTTTCAGAAACTGCCCGGCGTCGCCGAGGTGGTCATCGACCATCCGCCGGTCAACGCCCTCGACGTGGCCGGATGGTTCGCGCTGGCCGACTCGGTGGTGGCCGCCGGGAGGGTGGCCGACAACCGGGTGGTCATCGTGAGGGCCGAGGGCCGGGGTTTCTGCGCCGGGGTCGACATCAAGGAGATCCAGGCGAAGGGCGACCAGGCGCTGATCGGGGCCAACCGAGGTTGTTACGCGGCGTTCGCGGCCATGTACGAGTGCGAGATCCCGGTCATCGCCGCCGTCCACGGGTTCTGTCTCGGGGGCGGGGTCGGCATCGCCGGCAACTCGGACATCATCGTGGCTTCCGACGATGCCACCTTCGGGCTCCCCGAAGTCGACCGCGGCGCCCTCGGCGCCGCCACCCACCTGTCCCGGCTGGTCCCCCAGCACCGGATGCGGTCGATGGTCTACACCGCCCAGGTGGCCACGGCCGAAGAGCTCCATCACTACGGCTCCGTACTCCGGGTGGTGCCTCGTACCGAGCTTCTCGACGCCGCCTACGAAGTCGCCGCCGACATCGCAGCCAAGAGCCCCACCATCCTCCGGCGGGCCAAGGAGTCGCTCAACGGCATCGACCCGGTGGACGTCAAGCTCAGCTACCGCCTCGAGCAGGGGTTCACCTACGAGCTCCACGTCGCCGGGGTGGCCGACGAGCAGCGGGCGGCGTTCGTGGAGAAGCGTGACGCCGACACCTCCAAATAACGAACGGACGGACTCGAACCGTGGCTGACAAACGCCTCTCGCTGGTCGAGCTGGTCGGCGAGCTCGACAGCGGCATGACCATCGGGATCGGAGGGTGGGGCTCCCGGCGGAAGCCGATGGCCGCGGTGCGGGCCCTGCTCCGCTCCGACCTGGACGACCTGACGGTGGTGTCCTACGGCGGCCCCGACGTCGGCCTCCTCTGCGCAGCGGGCAAGGTGAAGAAGGTGGTGTTCCCCTTCGTGACCCTCGACTCGATCCCCACCGATCCCCACTTCCGGGCCGCCCGCCAGGCCGGGGCGGTCGAGACCTTGGAGGTCGACGAGGGCATGTTCTACCTCGGCCTTCTGGCCGCCTCCCAGCGGGTCCCCTTCCTCCCCACCCGGGCCGGCCTGGGTTCCGATGTCCTGGCCCACAACCCGTCGCTCCGTACCGTCACTTCTCCCTACCCCGATGCCGAGGAGCTGGTGGCCATGCCGGCGCTGACCCTCGACGCCGCGGTGGTCCACGTGAACCGGGCCGACGCCGGGGGGTCCGGGCAGATCCTGGGCCCCGACCCGTTCTTCGACGAGCTGTTCTTGGGGGCGGCGCAACGCCGGTATGTCACCACCGAACGGCTGGTCGCCACCGAGCAGTTCGCCTCCGAAGGACCCCTGCAGACCCTGTGCATCAGCCGGCTGTTGACCGATGGGGTGATCGAAACCCCGGGCGGGGCCCACTTCACCGCCTGCGTCCCCGACTACCCGCGGGACGAGGGGTTCCAGAGGGCGTACGCATCGGCGGCCGGCGACGCCGACGCCTGGGCGGCGTTTCGCCAGCGCTACCTCGAGGTCGACGAGGCCGGGTACCAGGAGGCACGCAACCAGCCGGCCGACGCCCACACCGGGGGGTCCCGATGAGCGAGTCGACCGACGTGAGCCGGGCCGAGTTCTGCGCCGTCGCCTGTGCCGAGGTGTTCCGGGGTGACGGCGAGGTGATGGCCAGCGCCTTCGGCACGGCGCCGGCCCTCGGGGTCCGGCTGGCCAAACTGACGTTCGCCCCAGACCTGGTGCTCACCGACGGCGACGCGGCGTTGATGGTCGGGGCGCCGGCCCTCGGCACCCCGCCGTCCGAGCTGATCCTCGAGTCGCACATGCCCTACCGGAAGGTGTTCGACGTGGTGTGGTCGGGCCGGCGCAACCTGATCATGATGGCCTCCCAGATCGACCGCACCGGCAACCAGAACATCAGCGCCATCGGCGACTGGGTCAAGCCCAAGGCCCAGCTCATCGGGGTGCGGGGGGCTCCCGGCAACACCACCAACCATCCGACCAGCTACTGGGTACCGAACCACTCCACCCGGTCGTTCGTCGAACAGGTCGACGTGGTGTCCGGGGTCGGGTACGAGCGAGCGGCGTCGGCCGGCGCACCGGCCACCCGGTTCCACGAGATCCGGTGCGTGGTGTCCAACCTCGGGGTCTTCGACTTCGAGACACCCGAGCACACCATGCGGCTGCGATCGGTCCATCCCGGGGGCAGCGTGGACGAAATCGTGGCCGCGACCGGGTTCAGGCTGACCATCCCCGACGAGGTCCCGGAGACCCGGCTCCCGACCCCGGAGGAGTTGGGGTTGCTGCGCGACGTGCTCGATCCCCAAGGCCTCCGGGACCGGGAGGTGAAGCCTTGACCCCGGGCGGGAGTCGGGTGCACCCCGCCCTCCACACCCGGTTCTGCGAGCTGGTCGGGGTGGAGTACCCGATCGTCCAGACGGGCATGGGCTGGGTGGCCGGTCCCCGGCTGGTGGCGGCCACCGCCGAAGCCGGCGGCTTGGGCATCCTCGCCTCCGCCACCATGACCTTCGACGAGTTGGTCAACGCCATCGCCGAGGTACGCACTCGCACCGACCGTCCGTTCGGGGTCAACCTACGCACCGACGTGGCCGACGTCGCCGACCGGGTGGCTCTGATGATCGAGCACGGGGTGAAGGTGGCCAGCTTCGCCCAGGCGCCCAATCCCGATCTGGTGTCCCGGTGTAAGGACGCCGGGTTGGTGGTCATGCCCACCATCGGGGCCCGACGCCACGCCGAAAAGGTGGCGGGATGGGGAGTCGACGCGGTGATCGCCCAGGGCGGCGAAGGCGGCGGTCACACCGGTACCGTCCCGACCTCGTTACTGACGCCGGCGGTGGTGGACGCGGTCGGGGACAAAGTGGCGGTCATCGCCGCCGGGGGGTTCTTCGACGGCCGCGGGCTGGTGGCGGCTCTGGCCTACGGAGCCTCGGGGATCGCCATGGGCACCCGCTTCCTCCTGACCCAGGAGAGCCGGGTCCCCGATGCGGTGAAGCAGGTCTATCTGGGAACCCCGGTCACCGGCACGGTGGTGTCGACCGCAGTGGATGGTGCCCCGCAACGGGTCATCCGCACCGCCTTCGTCGATCATCTGGAGAAGGCGAGCTGGCTCCGAAACCTGCCCCGGGCCATGCTCAGCGCCCATGCCTTCCAGCGCGAGACCCACACCTCGCTCGGCGCGCTGTTGAAAGAGGGTCGGGCCATGAAGCAGGGCAACGAGCTGTCGTGGCCTCAGGTGGTGATGGCGGCCAACGCTCCGGTCATGACCAAGGCGGCGCTGGTCGACGGGCGCACCGACGTCGGGGTGCTGCCGACCGGCCAGGTGGTGGGCGAGATCAGCGAACTGCCGACGGTGGCCGAGTTGATAAACCGGGTGGTGACCGAGGCAACCGAGGTGCTGGACCGCCTAGGCTCCGCGGTGAGACGCACCGGTTGAGTTCACCGGGGGCGCGCAACCGTGCGGCGGCAGCCTCGCTCGGCACCGTTCGCCGGTGCCGAGCGAACGAAGCGCCCGCTGACGGCACGAAGACGTCTCTGGCTTCTGCTGTTAGATCGTTCGTTCACGTCGGACTCGAGCGTGGTCAGGGGCACGGGTGAGCGACACAACCGCTGGACGGATTCCGTAGGATCTACTCGTGGCACGTACGCGCACTGAACGACTTGGCCCAGCCGCCCGTCCAATTGCGGTTCCCGATGACATAGACGACCCCGAAATTGTCAAGGCCGCGGGCCGCGTGATACTTCCCCATCATGTTCGTTGGAGTGGTCCTGACCTCGAGTACGACCTAGACGACGCAGCGGACAGGGTGCGGGTCTACGAGCAGGTCCTCCAGGAGGGAACCGAAGACGATGTTCGATTCTTCGTAGACGTCGATGATTTCCTCGCGGCGTGGGACCTCATGGTGTTGCCTCCCTGGGTCCGGGGGGTGTGGGCCAGCTGGTTCCTCAAACAGCGGGGCATCGAACTCCCGTGCTGAGCCCCTTACAGGAGCGGATCGCCAAATAGGTAGCGCGACTACCGGAGGCCGAGGACTTTGATACGCCAACCTTCGAGAACAAATTGGCGATTGGCAAGCTCGGTCTTTGGCTCTCAGTGCAACCGGGAGATGGGCCAGGCGCACCAAGGAGACAGCCGAGACTTGGGTCTTGGTCGCTGAACGAAGCCGGCTGATCAGCCACCATCGCTCGCCGGCGGCAGGAGGCTGGTCGGAGGTTTCGGGTTAGCCCAGGCGTTCGATGATGGTGGCGTTGGCCTGGCCGCCGCCCTCGCACATCGTCTGGAGGCCGTAACGGGCGCCGGTCCGTTCCATCTCGTTGAGCAAGGTGCACAAGAGCCGGGCACCGGAGGCACCGGTCGGGTGGCCGATGGCGATGGCGCCACCGTTCACGTTCACCTTGGCCATGTCCGGGTGATGCTCCTGCTCCCAGGCCAGCACCACCGAGGCGAACGCCTCGTTGATCTCGATGAGGTCGATGTCGTCGAGGGACATCTTCGCCTTTTTGAGCACCAGCGTGGTGGCCGGGATCGGGGCGGTCAGCATGATGACCGGATCGTTGGCCGCCACCGCGAAGGTGTGGAACCTCGCCCGGGGCCGCAACCCCAACTGCCCGGCCCGCTCCTCGGTCATGATCAGCACCGCGGCGGAACCGTCGGAGATCTGCGATGACGACGCCGCGGTGACCAGCCCGTCCTCGACGAACGCCGGCGGCAGCGAAGCCAGCTTCTCGTAGCTGGATCCGGCCCGCACCCCCTCGTCGAAGGTCAACGG
>DASZNG010000028.1:0-10986 GCA_035551535.1 Acidimicrobiales bacterium
CCGCCGCCGTCGGGCGTAATGAAACCAAAGCCCTTCTCGGCGTTGAACCACTTGACTGCACCTACTGGCATAACTGTCACTCCTTGAGCTGACTTCACGCACTTCATCGCGGGGATCCATTTTGAAGCCCAACCTCCGTCAGCCCGCGTGAATGGGGCAACGGTGGCACCACCCTAGGCGCATCCTGAGCCGGAGTGTCGATATTTCCCAAATTCGAGCCTGGGTTGTGCCTGGCGAGGGAGCGGTCCTCGGGCGGTGTGAGGAACGGAAACGCCGGCGCCGGACCCCGACCCCGGTCTCCCGGTCAGGCCCGTAGCCGGCGGGCCCGCACCGCTTCCATCTTGGACCGCAACTCGTCGGGGTGATGACCCCCCGATCCCACCGCAAGCGCGACGCGGGAGATGCCGCGCCCGATTGCCTCGAATCGGGTCGCCACCCCTCCCCTTTGCTCATCCGATTCGGACCTCAGGGTCTGCCGCAATTCAGATGGCGCGGTTATGTGACCGACGGTGAGGAGCCGACCCAACCCCGTACTCCATTTTCCCAGCGTTTCGGATTTCCGCGGGGGATGGATCGCCCGGCTCGCGCCTTTGGTTCCTCGGCTCCGGGGATCAAGCGTTCCCGGTGGTGCGCACGCCGTCCCATTCGGCTACCTCCTCGATCGCCGCGTCGCCGTCGAGCTCCGCCGGGGCCGTCACCCGGCCGACCGGCTCGAAGAGCGAGACGATGATCATGGCGGAAAAGGAAACGAAGAAGATCGGCTCGACGAACGCGCCCAACCGGTCGCTCAGGTAGACGAAGCCCAACAGCGGGTAGCCGACGATCAGGACTTTGAGGATCGCCCGGAAGGCTCGAGCCTCCCAGGTGGTCTCCCCCTGGGTCCGGCGTACGGCCACGACCACCGCCACCGTCAGAAACAGGAACTCGGCGATACCCGACACCACGTGGATGTAGTGGTGCAGAGGCAGCTCCATGTGCCACTCGAGGTTCCGGCAGGTGGCACTGAGGCCCTCGGAACACACGTAGGGGAACCTTCCCCCGATGGCACCGGCCGCCGCGAAGGCCAGCAACCACTTCCATTCCCGGCGGGCGCCATTGCGCCCCGACGCGCTCCGCATCAGCAGGGCGACGACCAGGACGATCCCGGCCACCAGGTCCGCCCGCTGCATGAGGTCGGCATCCCGCAGACCCGGGACCTCGAGGTCGGAGAAGAACTCGTTGTGGGAGGTCATGAGTCCGGGCACGAAGGGAACCACCACCCACCAGTTGTAGGCGGCCACCCCGCCGATCCCCAGGGCCCGGGCCACGTCGACCCGGGCGGTCGTCATCCCCGAAGTCCCGATCTGGTTTCGGCCAGACGAAAAACCCAGCGCACTCACGGGGTTTGCAACGTCCGGTGACCAACCACCATTCCCGGGCGGTTGCCTCGATCCCCCGCCGTTTCCTCGGCCCGACCTCCGCTGGTACGGTGCCGAGGGAGAGGATCCCACCCGATGAACATCGTCAGTCTGGTCCCGTCGGCCACCGAGACCCTCATCAGTTGGGGCCACCCGCCGGTGGCCTGCACCCGCTTCTGCGAGCAGCCCAACCTCCCCCATGTCGGGGGGACCAAGGACCCGAACATCGACACGATCGTCGAACTCGACCCCGATCTGGTGGTGGTGGACGAGGAAGAGAACCGGCGCGAGGACCACGACGCGTTGGTGGCTCGAGGCGTGCCCGTCCACGTGTTGCGCATCCGGTCTCTTGAGGACGTCAACCCCGCCATGCAGGAATTGTCCCACCGGTTAGGGGTGTCATGTCAACCATTTCGGCTGCCGGAGCCCATCGCCGCCCGACGCACTGCCTTCGTGCCGATCTGGCGGCGACCGTGGATGGCGCTGGGAATGCCGACCTACGGCGCCTCCCTGCTGGCCCACCTGGGCGTCACTTCGGTGTTCGCCGACGACGGCCCGTACCCCACCGTCGAGCTCGACGAGGCGGTCGCCCGCCGTCCCGACGTGGTCCTGGCTCCGAGCGAGCCGTACCCGTTCACCCGGCGGCAACTCCCGGAGCTCTCGTCGGTCGCCCCCACCACCTTCGTCGACGGGAAGGACCTGTTCTGGTGGGGAGCCCGTACCCCCGGCGCCGTCGACCGGCTGTCGGCGGTGCTGGCGGCACGGTAGGCGCCGGTCAGCCGGTGAAGTCACCCTGGCCGATCCGGAGGGATCGGATCAACGAGAACAGGGTGTCCGCCTGATCGCCGGTGAGCCCGGGGTCGGTGAACACCTGATGGTTGAGGGCCTCGGTGGCCAACCCGACCACCCGTCTTCCCTCCGGGAGGATCTCGGCCAAGGTGGTGCGCCGGTCGGTCGGGTGCGGGAGCCGGGCGATCAGCGATTGCGCCTCCAGCCGGTCCACGGCGTTGGTGACGCTGGCCGGATGCACCTGCAGACGAGCACCCACCCGGGAAAGCGGCAACGCCCCGGTCCGGCTCAAGCTCAACAGCATCAACAATTCGTACCGGGCGAAGGTCAGTTCGAACGGGCGGAGGGCGGCGTCGACCCGGGCCAGGTAGATCTGGTGGGCCCGCATGATCGACGTCACCGCGGCCATGCCCGGCGCCGCGCCCTCCCACCCGTGGGCGCGCCATTGGCGTCGGGCCTCTTCGATCGGATCGAAATCGAGGGACTTCCGGGGGGCTGCCATCGTGCTCCAGTGCCGCGGCCGAGCGTCTCGGTGTCGACGCGTGGCCGCGGCGCAGGCGTCGCTCGACCCTACCAGCGGAGTTCTGCCCAGCTCAGGGAGCTGAGGCATGCGAACCGCGGGTTAGGGTCGTCCGATGACGACCGGGCGGATCGCCACCAAGCCGCTGCACATCCGCGCCTACCTGCTGAACGGTGCCCTTCCCGGTCCCGGGACCGTTTGCGACTGAGCCCGTCGGAGCGCAACGGTGACGTCGACGTGAGGGAGAACCGGCACCGCTGGCTGGCGGTGGCGGCGGTGATGTTCGGGGTCGGCTGGGGCGCCAACCAGTTCACCTCGCTGCTGATCGCCTACCACCGGCACCTGGGTCTGACCCTCGGCTTCAACGAGTCCCTGTTCGGGATCTACGCCCTCGGGCTGATCCCCGCCCTCCTGGTCGGCGGACCGGCGTCGGACCGCTGGGGCCGGCGAACGGTGGTGGGACCCGCGGCGGTGATGTCGGTGGTGGCCACGGTGGTGCTGATGGTCGGGGCCCACTCGACGCCGTTGCTGTTCATCGGCCGCTTCCTGGCCGGCACGGTGAGCGGAGCGGTGTTCGCGGCCGGAACCGCCTGGGTCAAGGAATTGTCTGTCCCCCCGTTCGACCCGACGGCCGGCGAACAGGCGGGGGCCAGGAGGGCGGCCATCGGGCTGTCGGCCGGGTTCGGGCTCGGACCCTTGGCCGCCGGTCTCATCGCCCAGTGGGCCCCGGCGCCACTGGTCGTCGCCTACCTCCCCCACCTGGCGGTCATGGCCCTGGTGCTCCCCGGCCTGTGGCGGGTCCCGGAGACCGTCCCCCGCCTGGCCGGCGGGGGGCCGAGTCTGGCGTCCCGGTTGCGGGTGCCCGCCGCCGCCGATTCCCGGTTCCTGTCCATGGTGGTCCCGGTGGCCCCCTGGGTGTTCGGCTCGGCGTCCGTCTCCTTTGCCGTGTTGCCGTCGGTGGTCAGCGGGCGGACCCAGGGCTTCGGGATCGCCTTCGCCGGTCTCATCGCCGCCCTCACCCTCGGGGTCGGGGTGGCGGTGCAGCCGTTCGCTCGCCGGTTCGATCGGGTGGGCAGCCCCCGGGGCGCCATCGCCGGGCTCGCCCTGGTCACCTCGGGCATGGCCGTGGCCGCCCTGGCCGCGGCGTTCACCAGCCCGCTGGTGGTGGTGGCCGCCGGGGCCGTGCTGGGCGCCGGCTACGGAGTCTGCCTGGTCGGCGGGCTCCTCGAGGTGCAGCGCATCGCCGCCCCCGGCGAGCTGGCCGGGTTGAACGCGGTGTTCTACGCGCTGACCTACGTCGGCTTTGCCCTGCCGGTGGTGCTGGCCGAGCTCGCCCGCTTCACCAGTTTCACCGTGCTGCTGCTGAGCCTCACCGGGTTGGCCGGCGCCTGTCTGGCGGTGGTGGCAGCCGGTGCCACCCGGGCGCGGCATCCGTGAGCGAGTGGACCCGGGCGGCGCCGTGGGAGACGGACCGGGTTTCACGGTCGAGGGCGGTTGCCAACTGCCGATCATCGATGACGGCGTCGGCCCGCACCGCATCGACGACGGCGGCGGACACCGCATCGGCCTGGTCGATGATGCGATCGGTGTGCGCCCGGGCATCGTCGGGTCCCGCCACCCGGACCCCTTTGCTGGCCAGGATCAGCGCCTGGTCCTGGCGCCGGGCCTGGTCCCGGAGGTGGCCGATCAGCAGGGGGAGCTCGCCGAGCGGGGTGCCGTTGGCGTCGGCGGTCTTGACCGCGACCTCGGCGGCGCCCAGGTGCGACCACAGGTCCCGGCGCATCCACATCGCCTCCCGACGACTCCCGGTCCTCAGCAACGCACCGGCGGCCAGTGACGTCCGGTAGGTGTGGGACCAGGCCGACGCCAGCAGGTCGGGACCCGGCCTGGACATCGCCGGCAGGACCAGGGCGAGCCGGGCCCGCCACCTCCGCACCTTCCGGATCATCCTCCAGGCCAGTATCCCACCGAGCGCGACCATCGCCACCACGACGGCCGCCACCGTGATGATGGCAACATCGGCAACTTGGCTCACGACTGCCTCCTTCGAACCGCCGGGTGGGCACCGGGGCTCGGCACCATTCTCCCCCACCTCGCCGTCTTCGCCACCGCGAGACCCGGCAGGCGAGGGCAAGCGTCGCCGGTCGGTCGGACTACCCGGCCGGTTCGAGGAGCACCCGCGCCATCCGGTCGAGGTCGGCCGGCGACACCCCGGCGCCTTCCGCCCAGGATCGGGCGCCCCCGTAGCGGGCATGGAGCTCGTCGAGGAACCGCTCCATGGTGCCGGCCTCCACCGTGAAGCGGGAGGCGGGTACCTTCGACATCCCGGCCGAGTAGGTCGGATCGGTCCGGATCCGGTCCACGATCAGCTCCAGCCGGTCGGCGGTGATCACGTAGTCGGCCACGATGACCTCCCGCTCGACACCGAGGATGTCCAGCACCAGGGCGGCCAACACCCCGGTCCGGTCCTTGCCGGCGGTGCAGTGGAAGACCAGCGGATGGTTGGCGGGATCCGCCACCAGGGCCAGGGCGTCGACCAGCGCCTGGCGGCCGGTGTCCAGATACCAGAGATACCGCTCGGCCAGGTCGTCACCGGCGGGGGCGGGGGCACCGACGGCTTCCCCGCCGCCCCGTTGCACCACGGCCAGGTGGTGGTACCCGATGGGCTGGTCCCCGAGCAGGCCACGTCCGGTGTGCTCCACCTCGCCCGGCGTCCGGAGGTCGATGATGGTGGAGAGCCCGAGGGTGCGGAGGATGTCCATGTCGTCGTGGGTGAGCCGGTGGAGGCCGTCGCTCCGGAACAGCCGGCCCCGCCGGGTGACCTCGCCGGTCCCGGCCGGGTAGCCGCCGAGATCGCGGAAATTGAAGGCCCCGCTCAGGGGCACCAGCCGTTCGAGAGCATCCACCCGGCCATCATGGACCAGCCCCGGTCGGCGGTGGGCTCGAATGTCGCCACCTGGCCGTCCTCTAGTAACATGCTGCCCAGCTTCAGGCCGCACGGGGCGAGCTTTCGGCTGAGAGGGCAACCCCAGGATCTGGGAACCGGACGTGACCGGCGAGGAAGAGCTTTTCGCCCGGACACCGTTTCCCACCAATCCCATCGGCGTTCACCCGAGGCCAGCGCCGAACCGTCACCCGAACCACAACCGCAAGGAATCCTCCCCCATGAAATCGCTCGCTTCCTGGTGTGTCCGCCATCGCCGGTGGGTACTGCTGTTCTGGCTCGTCGCCCTGATCGGGGCTTCGTTCCTCGCCAACGCCATCGGGACCGCCTACTCCAACAGCTTCACCCTCCCCCACACCGAATCGACCCAGGCGCTGTCCCTCCTGCAGTCGGCGGCGCCCAAACAATCGGGCGACACCGAACAGATCGTCTTCCAAGCCTCCGACGGCACCAAGGTCACCGACCCCGGTATCGAGGCGGCGGTGGACCAGATGATCACCAAGGTCGGCACCGTGCCCCACGTCTCCAACTTCGCCCCGTCGACCTGGGGGCTGCCGGGGGCGTCGACCCACATCAGCCCGGACGGCACCATCGGATTCGTGACCGTGACCTTCAATCAGGAAAACCTCGGCGACAACACCTCGTTGGCCAAGCAGTTCGTGACCGCGGCCAAGACGGCCCAGGGGCCGAACCTGAAGGTGGCGGTGGCCGGGCAGCTGGCCGAAGCCTCCAATCCGCAATCCTTCGGCGGCATCAGCACGCTGCTGGGGGTCTTCCTGGCCGCCATGGTCCTGGCCTTCATCTTCCGCTCCGGGTTCGCCATGGCGCTGCCGCTGATATCGGCGCTGGCCTCGCTGGGCACCGCCATCGGGGTCATCGGGCTGTTGAGCCATCTCTTGAAGATGCCCCAGTTCTCGGTGGAGCTGGTCGCCCTCATCGGGCTGGGGGTCGGGGTCGACTACGCGTTATTCATCGTGACCCGACACCGACAGGGCCTCATCGCCGGGAACGACACCGAGGATTCGATCGTCAACGCGGTCAACACCTCGGGGCGGGCCGTCCTGTTCGCCGGGATCATCGTGTGCATCGCCCTGCTCGGGATGTTCGCCCTCGGCGTCAGCTTCCTCTACGGGCTGGCCGTCGCCGCCGCCATCGGGGTGGCCTTCACCATGCTGGCCGCCCTCACCCTGCTCCCCGCCTTCCTCGGGTTCATCGGGCCCAAGGTGCTCAGCCGCAAGCAGAAGCGGGAGCTGGCCACCACCGGGCCGCGGGTGGTGGGGTCGGGTACTACCGGCTTCTGGCCCCGCTACGCCGGGATCATCCAGCGACATTCGGCGGTCCCGGCCGTGCTCGCCCTCATCGTCATCGTGCTGGTGGCCCTGCCGTTCTTCTCGTTGCGCCTGGGCAATTCCGACCAGGGGAACGATCCGACGTCGACCACCACCCGCCAGGCCTATGACCTGCTGGCCCAGGGCTTCGGGCCGGGCTTCAACGGGCCGCTGGAGCTGGTGACCGTCAACCCGGGCACGGCCAACCGCCAGGTGATCGACCAGCTGGCCCGCGTGGTCAAGACCCAGCCCGACGTGGCCCAGGTGATCGAGGTGCCGCCGTTCCCGGCCAAGGACGGCACCCAGGTGACCCTGATGCAGGTCTATCCGTCCTCGTCGCCCCAGGACGTCGCCACCGCCAACCTCATCACCCAGCTCCGGACCCAGACCATCCCGCACGTGGTGACCGGCTCGAATGTCGCCGTCTACGTCGGGGGCAACACCGCCATCTTCGCCGACTTCTCCAAGGTCCTGACCTCCAAGCTCCCGCTGTTCATCGGGCTGGTGGTCATCCTCTCCTTCCTTCTGCTGTCGGTGGTGTTCCGGAGCGTGGTCATCCCCCTCACCGCGGCGGTGATGAACCTGCTGTCCATCGGCGCCGCCTTCGGGGTGCTGGTGGCCGTCTTCCAGTGGGGTTGGTTGAGCGCCATCTTCGGGGTGAACCGGGCCGGGCCGGTCGAATCGTTCCTCCCGGTCATGCTGTTCGCCATCCTGTTCGGGCTCTCGATGGACTACGAGGTGTTCCTGGTCAGCCGCATCCACGAGGAGTGGGTCAAGTGCGGCGACAGCCGGGAGGCGGTGCGGAAGGGCCTGGCCGCTACCGGCAAGACCATCACCGCCGCCGCCCTCATCATGATCCTGGTCTTCGGCTCGTTCATGTTCGGGGGCCAGCGGGTCATCAAGGAATTCGGTCTCGGGTTGGCGGCCGGGATCCTCATCGACGCGCTGGTGATCCGGATGACCATCGTGCCGGCGTTGATGTTCCTGTTCGGCAAGTCCAACTGGTGGTTCCCCGACTGGCTCGACCGGCACCTGCCCCATCTCTCGGCCGGCGGGGAGTCGGAGTCCGTCGAGCCGGCCGTCGAGCCGGTCCAGCCGGAGCCCGACCCCCTGCCCGTCTGACCGACGGCCTACGGCGCCATCCCGGAACCGACCCAGCCCCGGAAGACCTGCACCCGCTCGGTTGGCCAGGCGCCATCGCAGGGCATCGAACCGTCCTGCACCTTTTCGAGGATGGCGGCGGAATGGCTGCGTACGTCGTCGTAGGACCACAGATCGAAATGCCGACTCATCGACTCACGATCCCGCTCCCGGAAGAGGGGCTTGATGTCCGTCGCATAGCTCGCGGGGCCGTCGTTGGTAGCGTCCATTGAGGGATGGTAACCCTGGGCTGGACTTCCGGCCACCGGCGCTCGGCACCCGATGGCCGCCGCCCGCCGAAATCCGGCCTCCCCGGCCCGCCGCTCAGTGGCCGGGAATTCGCCGGGGCGCACCCGGCTCCTGGGCGGGCATCTGCTGGACGGCGGCCATCGGGTACGGGGGCTGACCGCTGTCGATCTCGAGCATGTCGGAGGACTGACAGCCCTCGGCCGTGACCCCGGCCACGGTGTCGCCGGCGGTGGACGGAAGGTTGGGTCGGGTGGTGTCCGACGTGCCCATCGACAAGGTGGAGGTCAGATCCCCGACCGTGCGGCGTCGCCAGGCCGAGATGTTCGGCGCCTTGACCCCGAAGCGTTCCTCCAGAAACCGCAATTGCGAGGTGTGATCGAACACCTCGGAGACGACATAGCCGCCCCGGCTGAACGGGGACACCACCAGCATCGGGACCCGGAATCCCAACCCCATCGGGCCGGTCACCCCCTGGGCATTGGCCGGCAGCGGCCGGACGGTCACGAATTCGCCGGGGGTACCGGCCGGCGGCGTGGGCGGGGGCACATGGTCGAAGAACCCGTCGTTCTCGTCGTACATCACGAAGAGGACTGTCTTCGACCACACGTCGGGATTGGAGATCAGGGTCTGGAGCGCCTGGTCGATGAACCACGCCCCGAGGGCGGGTGGAGCCGGCGGGTGCTCGTCGTAGCCGAGGGGCGGGATGATCCACGACACCTTCGGCAGGGTTCCGCTTTTGACGTCCTGGGCGAAATCGTTCGGGAAGATCGGGACGAACGCCTTCTGGTAGAGGGCGGAAGTCGGATTCGAGTATTGGGAGAAATACGGGAGGATGGCGTCGGACACCAACATCACCAGCGGGGAGTCCGCCCGGTACTCGGCGCCCGGCGGGGAGTAGACCTTCCACGACACCCCGGCGTCCTCCAGCACCTCGGGCATGGTCGGCCAGTTGACGCTGAATCGGGCATCGGGTGACGGGTCGGTGATCAACACCGGCCCTCCATGCTTGCCGTCGGGGTCGATGGTGCCCGAGACCGACATCAGCCGGTTGGGGTGGGTCGGCCCCATGATCGAGCAGTGGTAGCCGTCGCAGATGGTGAAGGCGTCGGCCAAGGCGTAGTGGTAGGGGATGTCGGCCCGGGTGTGGTACCCCATGGTCACGAGCCCGTTGGCCGGGCCTTCGTACTGGGTCGACGTGTGGGTGGTCACGAAGGCGTTCATGGTCCCGTTGTTGCGGCACAGGTGTTGGGGCAACCAGTTGTGGGTCAGGTCGTGGGTGCATTCCCCCATGCCGGAGGCCACATCGAGGTGGAACGGGAGTTGCCGGCCGACGGGGGATCGGGAGGTGTTGCCCGGGTACGGCTGGGAGAAGGCTCCGAGGTCCCCGGCCGGGTGGTCGCCGAATCCGCGGACACCCCGGTAGGCGCCGAAGTAGTGGTCGAACGACCGGTTCTCCTGCATGAGGAACACCACGTGTTCGATGGCGCCGAGGTCGGAACCGGCCGGAACCGTGGTGGCGGCCTTCGACACCGTCGATGACCCCCCGCAGGCCGCCGCCAACACCCCGGCGCCGGCGGCCAGCGCACCCCCCAGGAACATCCGCCGATCGAATGATGCCGCGCCGGCGCGGCCGGTTGCGCTGTCCCCCATGGTTCCCCCTCCGTCACCGGGCCCCGGGCCCGGGGTTTCCTTCACCGGAGCGTGACCGGAAAGTGGACGATGCGCAACTGATCAGCACCTGACCAGGAGGTCCACCCCGGCTCCGGCGATGGCGGGTCCCTTCGGGCGCCGGCTCCGGATCCCCCCCGCCGCCTTGACATCCCGCCTCGAGGGGGTCTTAGCTGATTTTGCCAACCAACCAGAACCTGCGAACAATTGGGGGGAACCATGTCCGACTTCGTCATGACCATCGGGGGCGACTCCGTCCCGGCCGGAGAGTCCTTCGGCGTCCACAATCCCGCCACCGGCGAGGTCTTCGCCCACGCGCCCGAATGCAGCCGCACCCAGCTCGACGCCGCCTTCGATTCGGCGGCGAAGGCCTACCGGGACTGGAAGTCCGATGAGGCGGCCCGGCGGGCGACGCTGTTGCAGATGGCCGACGTCCTGCTCGCCTCGGCCGGGGAGATCGCCCCGGTGCTCACCGCCGAACAGGGGAAGCCGCTGGGAGAGGCCAACATCGAGGTGTTCGCCGCCGCCATCTGGTGCCAGTACTTCGCCAACCTCGAGACCCCGTCGCAGACCATCCAGGACGATGCCGACGCCCTGGTCGACGTGGTCCGGCGCCCGCTCGGCGTGGTGGCCGCCATCACCCCGTGGAACTTCCCCCTGACCCTGGCTTTCTGGAAGATCGCCCCGGCCCTGCTGGCCGGCAACACCATGGTGCTCAAGCCGTCGCCCTTCACTCCCCTGGCCACCCTGAAGACGGTGGAATTGCTGCGGTCGGTACTCCCCCCCGGCGTGGTCAACGTGGTCAGCGGCGGCGACGACCTCGGGGCCTGGATGACCGGGCATCCGGTGCCCCGCAAGATCAGCTTCACCGGGTCCATCGAAACCGGCAAGAAGGTCGCCCAGTCGGCGGCTCCGGACCTCAAGCGGGTCACCCTCGAGCTCGGCGGCAAC
>DASZNG010000029.1:0-6464 GCA_035551535.1 Acidimicrobiales bacterium
AGCCCAGCACCGTGAACCGCACTCCGGCATCGGCGGCCCGGGAGGCCAATTCGGTGACCTGGGTGGTGCACACCAGCACCCGGGACGGCGACTCGGTGAACAGTTCGTGATGGTCGGGAACGCCGGCCACCCGCAGGCCGACCCCCGACCGGACCGACATCTCGGCCAGTGCCACCCCGAGCCCTCCCCCCGACACATCGTGGATGCCGGCCACCAGCGGCGCACCGCCCGCCACTCCTTCCCCGACCAGCGCGGTGACCAGTGACAAGAGTTGGGCGTGCCCGGCCAGATCGAGCGGCGGGAGGGTGCCGTCCCGGTGGCCCCGGAGCTCCTTGGCCCATCGGGAACCACCGAGCGAGGGAGGGGTTGGCTGATGCGAGGACAAGCCCGGCCCGCCGTCGAGCAGGACCAGTGACGCCCCCGGGACCAGGGTGACCCCGGGGGGACGGACCGCCAGCCGGTTGATGAGCCCGAGTACTCCGATGACCGGGGTCGGGTCGATGTCGACGCCGGCGCTCTCGTTGTAGAGGCTGACGTTGCCGCCGATGACCGGGAGACCCAGGGCCAGGCAGGCCTCCGACATCCCGTCGATGGTTTCGGAGAGCTGCCACATGACCTCGGGGTGTTCGGGGTTCCCGAAGTTGAGGCAGTTGACCACCGCCATCGGGCGGGCACCCGAGCACGCGACGTTGAGGGCGGCTTCGGCCACGGTGGCCGCGGTCCCCTGCCGGGGATCGAGCGAGCACCAGCGGGGGTTGGAATCGGTGGACAGGGCCAAGCCCCGCTCCGAAGGCGGAAGCCCGGGAGCCGCCAGCTTCAGCACCGCGGCGTCGCCGCCCGGCGCCTCCACCGTGTTGAGGAACAACTGGTGGTCGTATTGGCGATAGACCCAGGAGGGATCGGTCAGCAGCGCCAACACGTCCGTCCCGCAGTCGGCGGGGGCCGGCAGGGCCCCGGGGTCGTCGGCCAGTCGGGCGTCCTGGTCACCCGGTCGGGCCAACGGCCGGTGGTAGAGCGGCGCGTCCTCGCTCAGGGCCACCGCCGGAACGTCACCGAGCACCTCGCCGCCGAAACCGTCGAGGATGCGCAAGCGGCCGGGGGCTCCGTCCGGAGCCTCGGTGACCCGACCCACCACCGATGCCCGCACTTCCCAGCGTTGACAGACGGCCTGCACCCGGGGCAGGTCCTCGGGGGTGACGATGGCCAGCATCCGCTCCTGGCTCTCGGAGGTCATCACCTCGTAGGCGACCATGCCGTCCTCACGCCGGGGCACCGCGGAGACGTCGACATCCATCCCGACCCCGCCTCGCGCCGCCGTTTCGCTGGTGGCGCAGACCAGTCCGGCGCCCCCCAGATCTTGGATGCCGACCACCAGCTTGGCGTCGAGGAGTTCCAGGCAGGCCTCGATGAGCCGCTTCTCTTCGTAGGGGTCACCCACTTGCACGCTCGGCCGCTTGGATTCGGAGCCGCCGTCGTCCTCGCCCCCGAAGCCGGCCGAGGCCAGCACGCTGACCCCGCCGATCCCATCCCGCCCCGTGGACGAGCCCAGCAGCACGGCCAGATTCCCGATCCCCGAGGCTTGGCCCAGAACCAGCCGTTCGACCGGCAGGACCCCCATGCACAGCACGTTGACCAGGGGATTCTCGGCGTAACCGGGGTCGAAGGTGAGCTCGCCTCCGACGGTGGGCACCCCGACCGAGTTCCCGTAGCCGGAGATGCCCGCCACCACCCCCTCGATCAACCACCGCTGACGGGCTTCGGCCGGGTCCCCGAAGAACAGGGGGTCCATCACCGCGATCGGCCGGGCTCCCATGGTGAAGATGTCCCGGAGGATGCCGCCGACACCGGTGGCGGCTCCCTGGTAGGGCTCGATGGCCGACGGGTGATTGTGGCTCTCGATGCGGATGGCCACCGCGATGCCGTCGCCGGCGTCGATGACCCCGGCGTTCTCGCCCGGACCCACCAGGACATGGGGCGCCTGGGTCGGGAGCCGCCGGAGATGGACCCGGGATGACTTGTAGGAGCAGTGCTCGCTCCACATCACCGCGAAGAGGGCCAGCTCCAGGTGGTTGGGGGAACGGCCGAGGAGCGTCTCGATTTCGTCACGCTCACCGTCGGTGAGTCCGAGGGCCCGGTGCAATGGTGGCGGTGGGTCGGAACCACTGTCTTGCGCACCAGCTGCCATTGCCTAGAGCGTACCGGGCCAGGGTCATCCTTCCGGTGGACGAGGGACGGGCCAATTAGAGGGACGGGCCAATTAGAAGGAGAACACCGCGCCGTCCTGGCTGGCCAGGAGGTAGCCGCCGGCGGCGCCCCGGGCCGCCACCCCGATCACGGGCGCGTGGGGGAGGCCTCCGGCGCTCCCCCGGAAGCCGGCATCGCCGAAGCTGAAAATGCCGCCGTCGCTGGCCACCAACCAATAGCCCTGGCCGTCGGACGTCGCCGCCAGGCCGACGATGGGCCGGTTGATGGGTGTCCCACCCATCGATCCGTCGAATCCGGCGTCGCCGAAGCTGAAGATGCCGCCGTCACTGGCCACCAACCAGTAGCCCTGGCCGTCGTGGGTGGGGGCCATCCCGACGATGGGCCGGTTCAACGCCGATCCACCCATGGATCCGTCGAAGGCGGCGTCGCCGAAGGCGAAGATGCCGCCGTCGCTGGCCACCAACCAGTAGCCCTGGCCGTCGTGGGTCGGAGCCATGCCGACGATCGGCGTATTCAACGCCGATCCACCCACCGATCCGTGGAAGCCGGCGTCGCCGAACGTGAAGATGCCACCGTCGCCCGACACCAACCAGTACCCGCCACCATCCGGGGTGGTGGCCATACCGACCAGGGGTTGGTTGAGAGCCATGGGTCCGTGCCCCAGCACTGCGTTCGTGATCGGGGCTGGAGCGGTCGAAGCCGGGACGGTGGCCGGGGGGCTGGTGGTCGGGACGGCCGGGGCCGGGCCGGTCCCGCTGAGCTCATCGGCCGTGAGCGCATCCATGACGATCGATTGCGACTGGGTCAGGTCGTTGCAGACTCCGGAAATGCTCGGGACGACCAGCCCGTAATAGAGGTCGAACTGATTGTCGTTGATCGGCACGACCGCCGAGGTGATCGCCGCGCACTGTTGGACGCCGTTGACCACGATCACCGGGGAGGAGGTTGCCCCCGACCAGTTGGTCGGCGAGGGGGAGCTCGTCTTCCAAACATCGAACCGGAACGCGTCGATGCTGGTGGGCTCGAGCACGTCGAAGAACATGTGCCAGGTGGTGCCACTCTGAAACACGAAGGGGTTGGCCATGCACTGGGTGCCGGGACCGGCGTAGACGATCGACGAGGTCAGCACATTCCGGTTGGCGTCCACACTGGCCATCCCGATGAGACAGCCGCTGCCGTAATAGACCAACCACTTCTGGTCCCCGGACGGTTGGAGCACCACCGACGGGGAGGCGATGCCCAGGTGCTGGGGGTCGGGGACGTCCACCGGTTGGAACGTGCCCCAGGTGATCCCATCGGCGGAGGTAGCCGACCAGAGCTGACCATTGGCCGCCAGCTGAAGGACGGTGGAACAACCCGGCGAACCCGGTTTGCAGATCAACGAAGTGAAGAACATCGAGTACTGCACCGATCCGCCCACCGAGGTGATACTCACCGAAGGATCGTTCACCTCGGTCACCTGAGGGGCGACCTGCGAGGCCACGATCTCGGCGGTCGGATCCGACCACGGCCCGTCGGGGGTGGGGGCGGTGCGCCGGTAGATGGTGTCGAATTGTCCGGCATCGACCTGCTGCTGGGTCTGCCAGCCGCCGTACCACATGATGTAGCCATTGCCACCAGGATCGGCCAACACGTCGGGCGAGTAGACATCCCGCCCGGTGAATTGCTGGGTACCGCTCACCGACGGAGCCGTGTCGGCCGACAGGCTGCTCTCCGGGAGGGCCAGGGTCATAAGGATGACCATGATCGGCACGGCGACCATCGCCTTCCTCAACACTTCGGAAACGCTACCACCGGACCCCGAATTTTCCCCGGGGACCACGCGGCCTCAAAACATGGACGCCGGCACCTGGGTGCGGGCGATCGAGGTCGACTGGGTCAGGTCGTCGCAGGCACCCGAGGCTCCGGGGGTCACCAAACCGAAATAGAGGTTGTCGTCGGCCGAACCGGCGGGCAGGACATCCGGGGTCAGTGCCCCGCAGAAGCGCCCGCCCGTGACCACCACGATCGGGGACGCGGCGGCCAGCAGCCAGTTGGTCAATGAGCCGGAGCTCGTGCTCCATATGTCGAAACGGACGGCGTCGGCACCGCTCGGCTCCAGCACATTGAACAACAGGTGCCATTTCGAACCGGAACTCCACACCACCGGGTTCGACATGCAGCGGATCCCGTTGCCCCGGTAGGCAATCGATGAGGTGAGCACCTCCCGATTGGCGTTCACGCTGGCCATCCCGATGAGGCATCCGGTGCCGTAGAACACCACCCATTGTTGGTTCCCGGACGGCTGCAGCACCGCCGACGGTCCCGAGACCCCCTTTCGCGCCGCGTCCGCCACCCCCAGCCGCTTGAACGATCCCCACCGCTCGCCGTCTGCCGAGGTGGCGGACCACACCTCCGAATTGGCAGCCTGCTCCACGGTGGTGGCGCACCCGGCGGCTCCCGGGTGACAGACCAGGGTCGTAAAGAACATGGTGAATTGCCGAGCCCCGTTGGCGGTGACGATGGTCACCGACGGATCGTTGACTTCCGTGACCTGGGGGGCGACCTGGGCGGCGATGACCGCGGTGGTCGGGGCCGACCACGGACCATCGGGGTTCGGAGACGTCCGCAGGTAGATGGTGTCGAGCTGGCCGGAATCGAGGGTCTGCTGGGTCTGCCAACCGGCGTACCACATGAGGTAACCGCTGCCGCTCGGGTTCGGGTGCACGTCGGGCGAGTAGATGTCCCGGCCGGTGAACTGCGGCGTCACCCGGATGGAGGCCTCTCCCTGGTTCAGTTGCACCACCCCCACCCCGATGGCCGCGACCAGCGCCGCCATCAAAGCGATGGTCACCATCCTTCTACTATTTCGCCGGCGATGGTCAGGATTCTCGGCCGAATTCACCATGTCTGGTCTGGAAGGCTATGTGCCCAGTGTTGCGACATTTGGCATCGGCCGGTTTCGCCAGTCCAGCTGGGGCATCGTGGCCTCGATATTGGCTTGGACCTCTCCCGCCACCTTGGTACTACCCGATTGCCCCTTCCGGTAAACAGTCCTTCGGCGGCGGTTGGGCAATGCCGGTCGAGATGGTTATCTTGCTCCGGACCTTGCTCGATTGATTGCTCTGACTTGCTTCCGTACATGCTTCATCTTCAGGTCAGGTACCGGGTTTGGCCCACCAAGGGTGCCCTTCCGTGAGCCACTTATCCCCGGCCTGTTCGTCCCAGGGCCGCGGATCGAGCCGGTGTTACCCGATCAATTGGGGTAAATCCGACCTGCTCGGCACCCACGCAACGCCACCCCCGACGGAGGGCCCGATCCCGTGGGCAATCGCCAATCGGCGATCCGGACTCGACTCGGATCCCGTGCATCCGGGGGCGGCTATCGGCTCAGTCGGACGCCCGCGGAGCGCGGCGTTTGATCCCTATGGCCGACTCTGGAATGCTGTGTCTATGGCTACTGCTGCTCCCACCAAAAGACGTAAAAAAGAGGCGATGTCTGCCGCCCACAAGGCGGCATTGGCCAAGGGTCGTGAGGAGGGAAGGGTCGTCCGCCGCTACCTCGAGGGGCTGGAGGCGGCCAAGCCCCGCCGGGGCCGCAAGCGCACCCCCGAGTCCATCCGCCGCCGGTTGGCCACCATCGACGCCACCGTCGGCGGTGCCGACCCGTTGGCCCGGCTCCATCTCATCGAGGAGAGGCAGCGGCTCGAAGACGAGTTGAACACCACCGGTACCACCGTCGACCTCCCGACTCTGGAGAAGAACTTCATCAAGGTGGCCCGGGTCTACGGCGACCGCAAGGGCATCTCCTACTCCGCCTGGCGGACCGTCGGCGTCAGCGCCGCCGTCCTGCAACAGGCGAAGATCCCCCGCACCCGGCGGTAGCCCCCCGGTCAGGCGACGTCGGCGCGGGCGGCGGTCAGCGCCGAGGCCAGCAGCGAGCCGAGGAGTTCGGCCCCGTCCACCGAGCCGGTCAGCGGATCCGAGGCCCGTTCCGGATGGGGCATCAAGCCGACCACGTTGCGCGCCTGATTGCACACCCCGGCGATGTCGTCGATCGAGCCGTTGGGGTTGTCGACATAGCGGAGGACCACCCGGTCCTCTTCTTGGAGGAGGGCCAGGGTTGCCGCGTCGCAGGTGAAGTTGCCTTCGAAGTGATTGATGGGGATCGACAGCACCGTGCCGGGGGCGACACCCGAGGTCAGTGCCGACCGGTCGGTCTCCACCCGCACCTGGGTGGTGGCACACAGGAACCGGAGCCCGGCGTTCTTCTGCAGGGC
>DASZNG010000030.1:0-2185 GCA_035551535.1 Acidimicrobiales bacterium
GCGGGCGGCCCGTTCGCCGAGCTCCTTCACGAACACGCCCCGCATCACGCCCTCGGCCGCCCGGTAGTCGGGCGAGCCGTGACGTCGGCGCAGGGCCTCCATCCGGTCGTCGCCGATCAGACCCCGTCGATGGAGGAACCGACCCACCCGGAACGACAACGCTGGAGTCGCCTTCCGACCTTCCCGGATCAACAGCGGGGCCCCGGTGAGCACCAGGCGGTCGATGCGCTCGGGGGCGAGGGCCGCCAGCCGCACGGCCACCCGGCCTCCGAAGGAGTGGCCGACGACGGTGATCCGCTCGGCCAGGCCGTCGGCACCATCGAAGAGGGAGAGCAGGTGGTGGGCGTAGTCGTCGGCCCCCCACGGCTCGGGGGGTGGCGGGGTGGCGCCGAAGCCGAACAGGTCGAGGCCGATGGCGGCGTGGGAGTCGGAGAACTCCGCATCTCCGAACACCCCGGCGAAGTCGTCGTGGGTACGCTGCCAGCCATGGAGGGCGAGAACGGTAGCCGGGCCCGAACCCCAGGTGGCACCGAAGACACGACCGCCGGCGAACGACTTCAGCACCGGCATACCCTACCGATAGCCTCAGCAGCTGTGGAACCATCCGACCGGCGCGCACCCCGTTGACCAGCACCGACGACGTCGGACCGGGGGGCTTCGCCGCGGCGCGGCGCGGCCTCACCGACCCTCAGCGGCACGTGGTCGATTCCCCCGCCGTCGCCGTCTGCGTGCTGGCCGGGGCCGGGTCGGGCAAGACCCGCGTCCTCACCCTCCGGGTGGCCCGTCGGATTCGGGACGGGTCGGCCGAGGCCGATCACAGCCTGGTGGTCACCTTCACCCGCAAGGCGGCCCAACAGCTCCGCCACCGCCTCGGCGGCTTCGGAGTCCGGGTTTCCATCCCCTCCACCACCGGTGCCGCCCCCGGACCCGGGGTGCGGGCCGGGACCCTTCACCAGCTGGCCCTCACCCTGCTACGGCGTCACGCCCTCGACGCCGGGAAGCCGCCGCCCAACGTCGCCGACCACCGGTTCCGGCTGGTTTCCGACATCGTCGGAGACCCGATGGTGGTGCCGGTGGTGGCCGCCGAAATCGGCTGGGCCAAGTCGCGGTGCCTCACCCCGGACACCTACGGACCGGCCGCCACCGATGTCGGTCGGTCCCCGTCGCTCCCCGTCGACCGGGTCACTGATCACTTCCGCGCCTATCAAGAGGCGCTGGCCCGGCGGCACGCCATCGACCTTGACGACCTGGTGGTGGGGGCCGCCGACCTGATTTTCGACGACGCCGCCTTCGCCGAGGGCGTGCACTGGCGGTACCGGCACCTGTCGGTGGACGAGTTCCAGGACATCAACCCGGCCCAGCACCGGCTCATCGAGGCCCTGATGGGCGATCGCGGCGATCTGCTGGCGGTGGGCGACCCGAACCAGGCCATCTATGGCTGGAACGGGGCCGACGCCGGGCTCATCACCCGCCTGCCCACCCTGGTGGACGGCATGGAGGTGATCCGCCTCGACGAGAACCACCGGTCGACCCCCCAGGTGGTGGCGGCGGCGGCCGCGGCGCTGGGCAACGCCGTCCACGGTGTCCCCCGGTCGTCAGGAGCGCCGGGCCCGATGCCGGTGGTCACCGCCTACGACGACGAGACGGCCGAGGCCGAAGGGGTGGCGTCGCGGCTGCTGGAGGAGGTGGAGGGCGGCCGCGCCTGGTCGGACCAGGCGGTGCTGGCCCGCACCAACGACCAGCTGTCGGTGGTCAGCAGGGCGCTGAAGCGGGCGGGCATCCCGTTCCGGATCGCCCCCGCCCCGGAGGCCCAGCCCCCGAGCCGGGCCGGTCGGGCCGATGCCGACGAGCAGGACGCCGTCGAGTTGGCCACCTTCCATCGGGCCAAGGGCCTCGAGTGGGAGTCGGTCTGCGTGATCGGCATCGAGGACGGTTTCGTGCCCATCGTCCATGCCGCTACCACCGCCGCCCGGGACGAGGAGCGACGGCTCCTTTACGTGGCCCTGACCCGGGCGTCCGAACAGCTGCACTGTTCGTGGGCCCGCAGCCGTCGGACCAACGGCGGCCGGCGGGTCGACCGTGAACCGTCGCCCTGGTTGGCGGCGGTGGCCCGGGTGGCCCGGTCCGGGCACGGGCGCATCACGCCGGTCGACGCCGGTCGGCGCATCGCCGAACTCCGGGCAGG
>DASZNG010000031.1:0-10228 GCA_035551535.1 Acidimicrobiales bacterium
GAGGCGATGGCATGAGCGCCGGCAGCCACTACCGCCATCTGTTCACCCCGCTGCGGCTCGGACCGGTGACGGTGCGCAACCGGATCGTGTTCTCCGCCCACCTCACCAATTACGCGGCCGGCGGGCTCCCCACCGAACAGCACGCCGCCTACTACGCGGCCCGGGCCGCCGGCGGGAGCGGCCTGATCATCACCGAAGAGCACTCCACCCACGTGACCGACTGGCCGTACGAGAAGCTGATCCACGGCTTCACTCCGGCGGTGCTTCCCGGCTACCGGCGCATCACCGACGCGGTGCACGCCCACGACGTGCCGATCTTCGCCCAGATCAACCACAACGGCGGGCAGGCGTCGAGCATGTACAGCCGGCTCCCGGTATGGGCCCCCAGCCCGGTGCCCGACCCCCTGTTCCGGGAGGTGCCCAAGGCCGTCGAGCCCGCCGAGATCGCCGAGATCGTGGCCGGCTACGCCGAGGTGGCCGAACGCTGCATCGCCGGCGGCTTCGACGGCATCGAACTCCAGTGCTCCCACTCGTCGATCGTGCGGGGATTCCTGTCCCCGGCCACCAACCACCGAAGCGACGGCTACGGGGGCCCGCTGGAGAACCGGGCCCGCCTCCTGCTGGAGATCGTCGACGCCGTGCGCGAGGCGATCGGCACCGACAAGGCCCTCGGGGTCCGACTGTGCGGGGACGAGCTCATCGAGGGGGGCACCGGCATCGACGACGCGGTGGCGGTGGCCAAGATGGTCGACGCCGGCGGCCGGGTCGACTACATCAACACCTCGATCGGGGTGGCCACCGCCACCCTGTTCATGATCGAGGCGAGCATGCAGGTCCCGCCCGGGTACGCGATGTTCATCCCCAGTGCCATCCGGCAGGCGGTCGGCCTGCCGGTGGTCGGGGTCGGTCGCTTCAAGGACCCGTTGCAGGCAGACCGGGCCCTCGACGAGGGCCAGTGCGATCTGGTCGGGGTGGTCCGCGGCCAGATCGCCGACCCCGACTTCGCGGCCAAGGCCCGGTCCGGACACGCCACCGACATCCGCACCTGCCTGTCGTGCAACCAGGAGTGCGTGGGCCGGATGGGGCTCAACCGCTGGCTCGGGTGCATCGAGAGCCCCCGCACCGGCCGGGAGGCGACCCGGCTCCCCCTCCGGTCCCGGCCCCGGCGGGTGGTGGTGGTGGGCGGCGGGCCCGGTGGGCTGCAGGCGGCGGTGACCGCCGCCGAGCGCGGGCACACCGTCGTGCTGTTCGAGCGGCACGACCGGCTCGGCGGGCAGGTGCAGGTGGCGGCCACCGTGCCCAGCCGGGCCGAGTTCCTCGACATCGCCCGCAACCTCATCGTCAACGCCCGCCGGGCCGGGGTCGAGCTGCGGACCGGCACCGAGGCCGACCCGGAGTCGATCCGGGCCGAACGGCCCGACGCGGTGGTGGTGGCCACCGGCGCCCGTCCGTCCCGGCCCTGGTGGGCCGGGGACCATCCCCGGGTGGTCGACGTCCGCGACGTGCTCGAGGAGCGGGTCTCCCCCGAGGGGGAGGTGGTGGTGGTCGACGAGCTCGGGTTCCACCCGGCCACCTCCACCGCCGAGCTGCTGGCCGACCGGGGCTGCCGGGTGGAGATCGTCACCAACGGCATGGTCGTCGGGCAAGACCTGGGCATCACCCTGGACCTGGAGACCTGGAACGTGAAGGCCCACGCCAAGGGAATCGCCCAGAGCGTGGACCAGGTCCCGATGGGGGCGGCGCCCCTCGACAGAGGACCCCACGCCGGCGGCGTCGAGCTCTGGCTGCAACACCACCCGACCGGCACCGACCGGCAACGGCGGTGCGACTGGGTGGTCTGCGCCGTCCAGCAGCAACCCGAGGACGGCCTGTGGTCGGCGCTGCGCGGCTCGGCCTTCCCCGTCTACCGGGTGGGCGACTGCCTGGCCCCCCGGCGGGCCCACGCCGCGGTCATCGAGGGCCACCGGGTGGCGGTGGCGCTGTGAACGGGCTGGATACCGGGCGACCGGTGGCGGTGGTGGTGGCCCGCGACGGGCGGCTGCCGGTCGGGGCCGACGAGACGGTGGCCGAAGCCGGGGGCCAGGTGGTGGTGGTCGGCTCCGGCACCGTGGACGCCGCCCGGTCGTTGTCGGCGGCGGAACGGGCCTGGTGCTGGGAGTCGGGACCCGGACTCCAGCCGGCGTGGCTGTGCTCCGTCCTGGTCCCCCGGCTGGCCGGGGTGGGGTTGGTGGTGATGCCGTCGTCACCCGACGGCCGCGACCTCGGCCCGCGGCTGGCGGCCGGGCTCGGGGTGCCGCTCATCGCCCACGCCGTCTCCGTGTCGGCGGGGCCCGGCCCGGCGGGGATCGGGGTCCGGGCCGAGGTGTCCCGGCTCGACGACCGGATCCTGATCCGGGTGACCGTCGACGGCCCGGCGGTGGCCACCCTGGTCCCCGGGAGCCGCACGGTGGTCCCGGCCCGCCGGCCGGCCTCCTGGGAACCCGGGGTGATGGCGCCGTCGACGGCCGAGGCGGCGGCGGCCCCGGCCGGTGCCGCCGACCCCGAGATCATCGACGTCCTCCAACCCGACCCGGCCACCATGGACCTGGCCGACGCCACCCGGGTGGTGGCCGGGGGGGCGGGCCTGGCCTCGCCGGCGTCCGACGCCCGGGCGCGGGCCACCTTCGCACTGCTGGCCCGGGTGGCCGCCGCCATGGGCGCCTCGGTCGGGGCCACCCGGGTGGCCACGGATGCCGGATGGATCGGCTACGAGCGCCAGATCGGGACCACCGGGGTGGCCGTCGATCCCGATCTGTACATCGCCTTCGGGGTGTCGGGCGCCACCCAGCACGTGGGCGGGCTCGGCACCCCGCGCCACGTGGTCAGTGTCAACACCGATCCGTCGTCGCCGATGACGGCCATGGCCGATCTCGGCCTGGTCACCGACGGGCCGGCGCTGCTGGCCGAGTTGGCCCGGCGGTTCGGCATCGCCGTCCCGGCCGGCGCCATCCCGGACCCGGAGGAGGTCCGGACATGACGGCACCCGGCGGCGCCCCGGGCTCCCCGGTCTTCGACGCGGTGGTGGTCGGGGCCGGGCCGGCCGGCTCGGCCGCCGCCCTGGCCCTGGCCCGGGCCGGCCGGTCGGTCGTCCTGGTCGAGCGCGGGCCGTTTCCCGGCGCCAAGAACGTCTACGGCGGGGTCGTCTACGGCCGGGTCCTCGACGAGGTGGTGCCCGGGTGGTGGAGCCAGGTCCCGGTCGAGCGCTGGGTGGTCCGGCGGTCGACGATGATGATGACCGGCACCCAGTCGGTGTCGGTGGACTACCGGTCGGCGGGGTGGGGGGAAGCCCCCTACAACGGGATGACCACCCTCCGGTCCCGCTTCGACAGCTGGCTGGCGGCCAAGGCCGTCGAGGCCGGCGCCCTGCTGGTCACCTCCACCGTGGCCACCCACCTGCTGCGGGACGCCGGCGGCCGGGTCGTCGGGGTCCGCACCGACCGGGAGCAGGGGGAGCTGTGGGCGAAGGTGGTGGTGGCCTGCGACGGGGTCAACTCGTTCCTGGCCAAGGAAGCCGGGCTGCTGCCGGTGGCCGACGCCTCCCACCACACCCTCGGGGTCAAAGAGGTCCTCGAGCTCCCCCGCCAGGTCATCGACGAGCGGTTCGGGCTCCGCGGCGACGAGGGGGTGGACATCGAGATGCTGGGCTGCACCCGGGGGATCCCCGGGGGCGGGTTCCTCTACACCAATGCCGACAGCGTGAGCCTCGGGGTGGTCCTCTCGCTGACCCATCTGGCCGAGGCCAAGGTGCGGCCCGAGGAGTTGATCGCCGACCTCAGGAACCACCCGTCCATCGCCCCCTATCTGCGGGACGCCACCCTCCGCGAGTACTCGGCCCACCTGATCCCGGAGGGCGGGTACGACGCCATGCCGGTGATGGTCACCGACGGGATGCTGGTGGCCGGCGATGCCGCCGGCATGACCCTGGCCGCGGGGATCTGGCTCGAAGGGGTCAACTTCGCCATCGGCTCCGGGCTGGCCGCCGGGCGGGCCATCGACCGGGCCATCGCCACCGGTGACTGCTCGGCCCGGGGACTCGCCTCCTACCGCGCCGACCTGGAGGGCCAGTTCGTGCTGGCCGACCACCGGCGGCTGCGCCGGGCGCCGGGGCTGGTGCTGTCCGAGCGCGTCCAGCAGCGCTATCCGGGACTGGTCTGCGACCTGGTGGAGGGGATGTTCACCGTGACCAACCCGATACCCAAGCGCGGCGCCTTCCGGATCACCCGGTCGGCGGCGGCCAGGCACGGGGTCAAGCTCCGGCAACTGGTCGGCGACACCGCCCGAGCCGCGAGGATCTTCGGTTGAGCCGGCCCGCCGGGGGGCCGGGGGGGGACGACGGGCCGCCGGGCGGCCGGTGGCGGGGCATCGCCTTCGAGGACCGGATGGCCACCGTCGAATTCCGGGTCGGGGCCCGGGCCCACATCGTGGTCGACTCCGCGGTCTGCCGGTCGTGCACCACCCAGGCGTGTGTCACCGCCTGTCCGGCCAACCTGTTCGCGCCGACCTCGGACGGGGGCATCCTCTTCAACTACGAGGAGTGCTTCGAGTGCGGGACCTGCTACATGGTCTGCAACCACCAGGGCGCCATCGCCTGGACCTACCCCGACGGCGGCCAGGGCGTCGTCTTCCACCACGGATGAGGGCGTTGGCCGACACCGCCTCCGGTCCGATGGTGGTGGCCTGCATCCGGGTGGGCGATCTCCGCCCCCGGGTCGACCCGTTGACCGGGGCCGTCGTCCGCGACCGGTTGGGCCTCGGGATCTCCGCCGCCGACGCCGCCGCCCTCGAGTACGCCTTCCGGCTGGCCGGGGCCTGGTCCGGCCACGTGGTGGTGGTGACCGCCGGCCCGCCGTCGGCCGATCCCCGGCTCCGGGAAATCGGCGCCCTCGGCGCCACCGTGCTTCGGGTGGCGGTCACCCCGCCGGCGTCCGACCCGGGATACGCCGAGGATCTCGGATCCGACGAGCGGGGCGAAGCCGGCGCCATCGCCGCCGCCCTGGCCGGGTACGGCCGCCCGGCGGTGGTGCTGTGCGGGGACCGGTCGGCCGACCGGGGCACCGGGGCGTTCCCGGCCTTCCTGGCCCACGAGCTCGGCGCCGCCCAGGCGCTGGGGCTGGTCGCCCTCGCCCCCGGCGAGCAACCGCTGACGCTGGTGGCCGAGCGGCGGCTGGACGGGGGATGGCGGGAGCGGCTCCGGATACCCTGCCCGGCGGTGTGCTCGGTGGAGGGAGCCGGGGTCCGGTTGCGCCGGGCGACCCTGACCGCCGCCCTCGCCGCCCCGCGGGCCCGGGTCCCGGAGATCGCCGCCGGCCCGGGAGGCCCGGGTCCCGGTCGCATGGGGCTCGGTGGGGTTCGTCGGTTCCGGCCGCGCACCCGGGTGGTCCCGCCGCCGGTGGGTGACGATCCCCGGGTCCGGCTGCTGGCCCTGACCGGGGCGCTGGTCGCCCATGACCCGCCCACCGTGGTCGGGCCCGTCGACGCCTCCGGGGCGGCCGATGCCCTGCTCGACTTCCTGCACCGTCACGGCTATCTCGACGGGCCGGCCGAGCCGGGGGCCGGGCGATGACCGCGCTGGCCGACCTGGCCTGGCCGGAGGTCGGGACCCTCGCCGCCCGCGGCGCGGTCCTCCTCCTCCCGATCGGATCCACCGAGCAGCATGGCCCCCACCTGCCGGTCACCACCGACACCGACATCGCGGTGGCCATCGTCTCCGATCCCGCCATCCGGGTGCAGCTCCCCCGGGCGGTGGTGGCGCCCCCGCTTCCCTACGGCTCGTCCGGCGAGCACGACGGGTTCCCCGGCACCCTGTCCATCGGCCGGGACGCCACCGAGCTGGTCCTGGTCGAGCTGGTGCGCTCGGCCACCGCCGCCTTCGGGGCGGTGGTGGTGGTCTGCACCCACGGGGGCAACTCGTCGGCCATCGAACCGGCGGTGACCCGACTGCGGGCCGAGCGCCGGGACGTGCGGGCGTGGAGTCCGAGATGGCAAGGTGACGCCCATGCCGGCCGCACCGAGACCTCGCTGATGCTGGCCATCGATCCCGAACGGGTGGATCTCCCCCGGGCCGAGCCGGGGGACACCCGGCCGCTCGGCCAGCTGCTCCCCGAGCTCCGGGCCGCCGGGGTCCGGACGGTCAGCCCGAACGGCGTGCTCGGCGACCCCACCGGGGCCAGCGCCGGCGAGGGCCACCGGCTGCTGGCGGCGGCGGTGGCCGACCTCATCGGGTTCGTGGCCGGATCCGGGCAGGGACCGCGATGAGCCGGGTCGCCCTCGTCACCGGGGCCGCCCGCGGCATCGGGGCGGCCACCGTCCTGGCCCTGGCCGGATCGGGGTGGTCGGTGGTGGCCGTCGACCGGGCCGCCGACGACCCCCGGCTCCCCTACCCCCTCGGCAACGAGGAGCAGCTCCGGGCGGTGGTCGTCTCCACCGGCAGCGAAGACGTGCTCGCCCACCTCGCCGATACCACCGACCCCGAGGCGATGCGGGCGGCGGTGGCGAGGGCCGAGGAGCATTTCGGTGGTCTCGACGCGGTCATCGCCGCCGCCGGGGTCATCGCCGGCGGGGTGCCGCTGTGGGAGATGCCGGAAGCCGAGCTCCGGGCGGTGCTGGAGACCGACCTCTACGGCCCGGCGACCGCCGCCCGGGCGGGGATCCCCGCCCTGCTCCGCCGGCCGACCCCCCGGGAAGGACGGTTCATCGCGGTGGTGTCGGCCGCCGCCACCCGGGGGCTGCCCGGGCTGGCCGCCTACGGGGCGGCCAAGGCCGGGGTGGCCGGGTTGGTCCGGGGCCTGGCGGTGGATCTGCGGGGGACGGGGGTGACCGCCGTCGGGGTGAGCCCGGGCTCGACCGCCACCCCGCTGCTCGCCGAGAGCGCCCGGCTCTACGGCCTGCCCGACGCCGAGTCCTTCGCCGCCCAGGTACCCGTCGAGCGGCTGCTTTCCCCCCAGGAGGTGGCCCGCACCATCGTCTGGCTGGCCGGCCCCGATACCGGGGGGATCACCGGGGCGGTCCTCCCGGTGGACGGCGGACTGGCCCTTTGATCCCGCCGGCGCCCGGATCCGACCTGCCCGTAGGGTTCCATCTGGTGCTCGACACCTCGGTCAGAACCCTGGCCGGGGGCACCCTCCTGGTCGGCGGCCACCCCGGGCGCGTCCTCAAGCTCAGCGACAACGGCCCGGCGGCGATCGAGGGGCTCACCGGCACCGGTCCCCTGACCACCGTCCAGCGGCAGCTCGGCCGCCGGTTGGTCGAGGCGGGCATGGCCCATCCGGTCCCCCCGCCGGCCGCGATCGGGAGCGCCGCCGAGGTCACCGTGGTGATCCCGGTCCGGGACCGGAGCCCGTTGCTCGACCGGTGCCTCGGGTCGATCGGCCCCGACACCCCGGTGGTGGTGGTCGACGACGGGTCGCGGGACCCCGGCTCGGTGGCCGAGGTCAGCCGGAGGCACGGGGCCCGATTGCTCGTCCGTACCGTCAACGGGGGCCCGGCCGCCGCCCGCAACCTGGGCCTGGTCGACGTCGACTCGGAGTTGGTGGCCTTCGTGGACAGCGATTGCGTGGTCCCCCCCGGCTGGCTGGATCCGCTGGTGGCCTTGTTCGACGACCCGGCGGTCGGGGCCGTCGCCCCCCGGATCCGGCCGTCCGGGTCCTCCCGGTCGGCCCGTGAGCGCTTCAACCGGGGACGCTCGCCCCTGGACATGGGGACCCTGCCCAGCCCGGTGGGACCGGATCGCCGGGTCAGGTATGTGCCCACCGCCGCGCTGGTGGTGCGGCGGGCGGCCCTGGCCGGCGGGTTCGATCCCGGCCTCCGGTTCGGTGAGGACGTCCACCTGGTCTGGTCCCTGGTCGAGGCCGGGTGGGCGGTGCGGTACCTGCCGTCGGTCGAGGTCGGACACCACGACCCGGCGTCGTGGGCCGGACTTCTCGGGCGCCGGTTCCGGTACGGGACGTCGGCCGCCCCGCTGTCCCGCCGGCACCCGGGTCGGCTGGCCCCGGTCCAACTCCGGCCCGGGCCGACGGTGGCGGCCGTCGCCCTGGTGGCCGGCCGGCCCCGGACATCCCTCCTGGTCACCGCCGTCTACGGCCTGCACCTGGCCCGCCGGGTCCGGCCCGTCGGCATCCCCGCGGTCCTGGCCCTGCGGTGGAGCGTGGAGGGGACGGGCTGGACGCTGTTCGGGCTCGGGCGGGCGGCCACGGTGGTGGCGGGACCGGCGCTGCTGGCCGCGGCCCTGGGCCCGGGGAAACGCGGCCGGCGGCTCCGGCGGGCGGCCGCCACCCTGGCCCTGGTCCCACCGGTGGTCGAGTGGTGGCAGCGACGCCCCGAGCTCGACCCGCTCCGGTGGTCGGTGGCCTCGATCGCCGATGACGGCGCCTACGGCCTCGGGGTGTGGGCGGGCTGCATCCGGGAGCGGGCCATCGGCCCCCTCCTCCCCTCGCTGCAGTGGGGGTGGCCCGACCCGGAGCCCGCGGCCATCCGTTCCTGACCCCGGATCCCGCGGCCATCCGTTCCTGACCCCGGATCCCACCCTCAGCCACACTCCTGGCCCCCTCCGTGGCGGGGTCGATGACCGAAGCCGATCAAATTCTCGCTGTCCGGGACTTCTCGGGCACGCTGAGTGCTCATGGTGAAGCCCGGATGGCTCGGCCATCTGGAGGATCCGAGGGACATATTCCCTGTTCAGAGGCCATGACACCACTTGTTGCCGACAAAATGTATACTTCTGCTAGCGCAAGTTTGGCCATGTTGTCCGGTTTCCATGGAGAACGCCGCCGGAGTCGGATCTCACCGACACCCGGTGCCGAGGCCAAGACCGTCAAGCAATGACGGTCGAGCGCAACCACGTGGGGGAACGTGTGGCTAACGCCGCGCGCCTACGTGAGAAGACGACGACGATGAACAAGGACTGACCCACGAAGCAAGCTTGGGCGTAGACCAACCGGCCGCACACCCTACGGCGTAAAGCCAGGACGAACGATGCCTTCCCGCCCGTCGTCCGGGGACCGAATGCAATGGGCCGGAGCCCGCCAACACCGAGCAGAGGAAGGCGCCTTTCGCGCGCCCTACGAAGGGAGGTGCCATGCGGACCCGCATTGCACTCGTGGCGGTTTTCACCGTCGCATCAATCATTGCCGTAAGTTCCGCCGTCCTGATCCGGCCTGTCAGCTCACAGGCCGCCTCGATGGCACCCAATCACCTCTCGACGCCGACTTCGTCGATACCGAGTGCGCTGGTCGCATTCGACTCGTCGAACCCGTCGGGAGACCATGGCACCGCCATCACCAGCCTGGGAGCTTTGCTCTCCCTGGGTACTGGCGTGGTGGCGGCGGCCAGCACGGCCGCCACTCCGGTGGCAGTCGCACCGGCGCCAACCCTGGCACCGGTGATCACCCCCGCACCGACGCCGGCCCCCGCGCCGGTGGCCACCCCGGCACCGACGCCGGCCCCGGTACCGGTAGCCACCCCGGCACCCGCGCCGGTGGCTCCGGTGTCGGATACGACCAGTTCCGCCGGCGCGGACACCGCCTACGCCGAATGGAGCCGGGTGGCCGACTGTGAGGAGGGCGGATGGATCGGGTACGCAAGTCCCGACTATCCCGACTCACTCGGGATCAATGCCACCAATTGGTATGCCAACGGCGGCGGTTCCGATGTGTCCCCCGCCGCGCAGATCGCCGTGGCCCAGCGGATCGAGGGCACCGGGTATGTCCCCGATCAGAATGGGTGTGGGTCCTGGTGACCCGTACCCGGTACGGCTGCCGCCGGTAGCCGGAGAGCAGTCGGAGACGGCCCGGTCGGCACGCAGCCGGCCGGGCCGTCGGCGGCCCGGGCGACAATCGAGATCGGCACGATCGGCGGATCGGGGCTCTCGGTCGAGGTCGGCTTTTTGGCAGCGACGAAGCCCGGGGCGGCCCGGCTTCTGGTCGAACCGGGGGCCCCAAAACGAAAAGGCCGCCAGGAACCTGAGTTCCAGCGGCTTTCAAACGCCACAGGGTGGCGACCCGGCGACTCCCACCCGGAGGTGGGGCCGTCGGGTCGGCACCCGGTGATCGTCAATTCAGATCTTGCGGACCTGGCTTGCTTGCAGGCCCTTTTGGCCCTGCTTCGTCTCGAACTCCACACGCTGGCCTTCTGCGAGGTCGCGGAAGCCTTCCATCTGGATTTCGGATTGGTGGACGAAGAGATCATCCCCGCC
>DASZNG010000032.1:0-40206 GCA_035551535.1 Acidimicrobiales bacterium
GGGGTCGGCGTCCGGATGCTCACCACCGAATCGATGGCGGCGTTGGCCGCCGACGCGGCCGACGACAGGCCCCGGGCCTCGATGATGGCCGCCCCGCGCTTCTGCACGGTGGTAATGAAGTCGCCCTGCAACCAGTCGAGGTCGTCGATGACGTCGGGCACCGGCTTGCCGTCGATGCGGGCGTTGGGGAAGTCGGGAAACTGGGTGGCCGAGTGGTTGCCCCAGATGGCCAGGCTGGTCACCGAGGTCACCGGCACCCCGGCCCGCTTGGCCAGTTGGCTCTTGGCCCGGTTCTCGTCGAGCCGGGTCATGGCGAACCACCGGTCGGCCGGGACCTCGGGGGCGTTGGACCTGGCGATCAGGCAGTTGGTGTTGCACGGATTGCCGACCACCAGCACCCGGACGTCGGAGGCGGCGTTGGCCGCGATGGCCTGGCCCTGGGGACCGAAGATCCCGCCGTTGACGGTGAGCAGGTCGCCCCGCTCCATCCCCGCCTTCCGGGGCACCGATCCGACCAGCAAGGCCCAGGAGGTGCCGTCGAAGGCGGTCTTCAGGTCGGTGGTGGCAACCACGTCACTGACCAGGGGGAACGCTCCGTCGTCGATCTCCATGACCACCCCTTCGAGGGCCTTCATCCCCGGCTCGATCTCGAGGAGGCGGAGCACCACCGGCTGGTCGGGGCCCAGCATCTGGCCGGAGGCGATCCGGAACAGGAGGGAGTAGCCGATCTGGCCGGCGGCCCCGGTGACGGTGACCTGGACGGGAGTCTTGGCTGCCATGTCGTGAGGCTACCTGGGGAGCCTGGGAACGAGCGAACCAGCTCGACACAGTCGATCGATACCATTTCTTATGGTAATCTTTTACCATGAAATCAACCATCGACAAGGCCGGACGGGTGGTGATCCCGAAGTCGATGCGGGAGGCGGCCGGGCTCGGCCAGGGAGCGGAGATCAGCATTGCCCTCCGGGATGGTCGCATCGAGATCGAAGCGGCTCCACAAGCAGTGGTCCTCGAACGACACGACGGCGTGCTGGTGGCAGTTCCGGTCGACCGGGCCGATCACGCGGCCCCGCTGACCGATGACGACGTTCGGACGGCCCTCGAAACGCTCCGTCCGTAACCGATCTGGACAGTGTCAATCTTCGCGGTCGATACGAGCATCGTGGTGCCGGCGCTCATCCAGGGACACGAGCACCACAACGTGGCCAGGGCGGTGATGGCGACGTTCCCTCGGATCCCGGCCCACGTGGCCATCGAGAGCTACGCCGTCCTCACCCGAATGCCGGCGAGCTACCGACTGAGCGCTTCGGATGCCGGCACCTTGATCGCCGATATCTGCCGGGATCCGGTCTTGACGTTGCCGGCGGAGGCGTACCGGGATTTGTTGGCAGAAATGTCGGTCGCCGGCATCACCGGTGGTGCGACCTATGACGCCGTGATCGCCGGGACCGTCCGCTCTGCCGGAGGGAGGCTTTTGACGTTGGACCGGAGGGCCGAGCCGGTCTATCGGCAACTCGGCCTCGAGTTCGCCAACCCCGGGTGACGCCCCCCACCGAGGCCCTACCGGCGCCGGCAACGCCGGTCGGCTCGCCGGTCCCGGCTACAGGTGGTCGACGATCGCCGCCGCGAACTCCGACGTCTTGACCTCGGTGGCCCCCTCCATCAGCCGGGCGAAGTCATAGGTGACCACCTTGTCGGCGATGGTGGCCTCCAGCGCCTGCACGATGTCGGCGGCGGCGTCGGTCCAGCCCAGGTGCTCGTACATCAACACCCCGGACAGCAGCAGCGACCCGGGATTGACCTTGTCCTGGCCGGCGTACTTGGGGGCGGTGCCGTGGGTGGCCTCGAAGATGCCGTGGCCGGTGACGTAGTTGATGTTACCGCCCGGGGCGATGCCGATCCCGCCCACCTGGGCGGCCAGCGCGTCGGACAGGTAGTCACCGTTGAGGTTGGTGGTGGCGATGACGTCGAAATCGGTCGGGCGGGTCAAGACCTGCTGGAGGGTGATGTCGGCGATGTTGTCCTTCACCAGCAACTTGCCGTCCGGCTTGCCCCCGCAGTCGTCCCAGCCGACGGCCACGTCGGCGAACTCCTCTTTGACCAGCTCGTAGCCCCAGTTGCGGAACGCCCCCTCGGTGAACTTCTGGATGTTCCCCTTGTGGACCATCGTCACGCTCTCCCGGCCGTGCTCGAGGGCGTACTTGATGGCCGCCCGGATCAGCCGCTTGGAGCCCATCTCGGAGATCGGCTTGATACCGATGCCCGAGCCGTCCCGGATGGTCCATCCCATCTCGTCCTTCAGGAAGGCGGACAGCTTGGCCGCCTCCGGGGTGTAGGCCTCGGCTTCGAGGCCGGCATAGATGTCTTCGGTGTTCTCCCGGAAGATCACCATGTCCACCTGCTCGGGATGGAGTACCGGCGACGGGACCCCCTGGAACCACCGCACCGGCCGGAGGCAGACGTAGAGGTCGAGGATCTGGCGCAGGGCGACGTTCAGGGACCGGATGCCCCCGCCCACCGGCGTAGTCAGCGGGCCCTTGATGCCGATCAGGTGGGTGCGGAAGGTCTCGACCGTCTCGTCGGGTAGCCAGTTCCCGGTCTGGTCGAACGCCTTCTGCCCGGCCAGGACTTCCTTCCAGGCCACCGACCTTCCATGCTTGGCGGCGGCGGCGTCGAGCACCAGCTTGGCTGCCGGCCAGATGTCGACGCCGGTGCCGTCACCTTCGATGAACGGGATGATGGGCTCTTCGGGCACGTGAAGTGCGCCGTCGGCGCCGAGGGAGACGAGTTCAGCCATGGACCGAGCATATCGGTGCCACCCTCAGCGCTCGCCAGTCGAGGGTCGGCTTCGGTCGGTCCTCGAACCGCCGTATCGACGGCCGGCTACGACGAACCGAGACCCAGCGCCCGGTAGATCTCGCGGGTGGCACTCGACCGGTTGAGCGTATAGAAGTGCAGCCCCGGCACCCCGGCGTCGAGCAGTTTCCGGCACAGCTCGGTGGCGATGGCGATCCCTTCGTCCCGGACGCCGTCGGTCCCCCCGCTCCGGTCGGCCTGCTCCAGCCGGTCCACCATCCACGACGGCACCGCCGCCCCCATGGTGGCCATCCGGGGGACCGACCTGAGGTTGGTCACCGGCATGATGCCGGGCAGCACCGGGGTGTCCACGCCCCGGTCGGCGAGGTCGGCCACCAGCCCGGTGTACTCCTCGACCTCGAAGAAGAACTGGGTGACCCCGAAGTCGGCCAGGCGGAGCTTCTCCGCCAGCCGGTCGCGGTCGAACTCCAGGCTCGGGGACAGCGGATGGCCGGCCGGTTGGGCCGCCACCCCGATCGAGAAGCCACCGATGGCGTGCGCCAGTTCGACCAGTTCGGAGGCGTGCGGGAGCTCCCCCACCCCCTCGGTGGGGTCGGCGGGGGGATCCCCACCCAACGCCATCAGGTTCTCGACCCCCGCCTTGCGGTAGGCGACCAGGATCTCAGCCAGTTCCAACCGGGTGTGGGCCACACAGATCAGGTGGGCCATCGGCACCAGGGTGGTGGTGCGCAACATGCCGGTGACCAGGTCGTAGGTCCGCTGCCGCGACTCGGCTCCGCCCCGGTAGGTGACCGACACGAAGGACGGTGCCAGCGGCTCGAGATCGCGCAGGGTCTTCACCAGGGTGGCCTGCTCGGCGTCGTTCTTCGGCGGGAAGAACTCGAAAGAGTAGGTCGGCCCCTTGGCCAGGAGGTCGGCGATCCGGGTCATAACAGAGGGATCCTACTGCCGGGGGGCTCCGGGCCGCCGAGCCGGCCCAACGCCGGTCAGCCGGAGGCGCGCCTCGACGACGGGGCGCCGAGTTGGGCAGACAGGCGGGCCAGTGAGCTGTCGACCTCGGCGAGGCGGGAGCGGCGGGCATCGTCGGCCTCGGCCAGCTGGGTGCCGGTGGGAGCGCCGGCTCCGTGGCGGAGGAGACGGTCCGCCTCCACCGCGAAGGCGAGGCCGCGAAGGGACCGGGCCACCGAGTTGGCGGCGTTCTGGCCGACCTCGTCGGGCGCGGTCAGCGCGGCCTGCTCGAGGGCGCGGGCGGCCCTGTCCACTTGTAGCTCCACCGAGCCCCGGAGCTCGGGGTCGTCGGACATGGCGCTGGGGGACAGCAGCGAGTCGCGGGCCAGGTGGGCGTCGCTGACCGCCGGGAGCACCGAGCGCCGCCAGGCGGCCTGGGCCTGCCGTCGCTTCCGGCGACTGAGGAGGACCAGGAGCAGGATCACCGCCAGCACCACCACGACGGCGACGATGATCAGCGCCACCGCCGTGCCGCTCAGCCCGCGGCTGCTCGTCTTCTTCGGGGTGGTGGTCGTGGTGGTGGTCTTCGGCACCGTGGTGGTGGTGGTCTTCGGCACGGTGGTCGTCGTTCTCGGGACCGTGGTCGTGGTGGTGGAGGAGGTGGTCGTGGTGGTGGTCGTGGTGGTCACCGGGAGGGTGGTGGTGGTGGTGACCGGGACGGTGGTGGTGGTCGCCGCCGACACCGGGGTCGCCGAGGACAGGATGAAGACCCCGGCCACCAACGCGCCGGCCAGCGCCAAACCCGCCCGGAAGCGCCGGGCGGGCCGCGGTCCGGGGTCGGGCAATTCTGACGGTGAGAAACTGTGTGCAGCCACGCCACACCCCCTCCTGCCTGATCTCCGTCGGCGCGATCACCCTAACCGGAGCGACACCGCCGGGGACGGAGGATCGCCGACGAACCCAGCCGGCGGGTCAGGGGTCGACCCGTCCGTAGTCGTCCTCGAGCCGGACGATGTCGTCCTCGCCGAAGTACTCGCCGTGTTGGACCTCCACGAACACCACCTCGGTATCGGTCGGGTTCTCGATCCGGTGGTTGGTCCCCACCGGGATGTCGACCGACTGGCCGGCGGCACACTCGGACTGGATCCCGTCCAGGGTGACCAGCGCGGTGCCGGTGACGATGAACCAGTGTTCCGAACGTCGGGCGTGGCGTTGATAGCTCAGGCGCTTGCCCGGGAGCACGATGATCCGCTTGACCTTGTGGGTCCCGTCGTCGTCGAGGACCGTATAGCTGCCCCACGGCCGGTGATCGGTCTCCGGGACCCCGGCCGGGGTGGCCGGGTTCACGACGCCCGCTCGGCGGCGCGCACCGTGTTGCGCAACAACATGGCCCGGGTCATCGGGCCCACCCCGCCGATCCGGGGGGTGATCCACCCCGCCACCTCGGCGACCGACTCGTCGACGTCGGACAACAGCTTCTTCCCTTCCCAGGAGGTGCCGGCCCCCACCACCGCGGCACCCGGTTTGATCATCTCCCGGGTCACCAGGCCGGCCCGGCCGGCGGCCGCCACCACCACGTCACCTTGCCCCACCAGCCCGGCCAGGTCGTCGACGCCGGTATGGACGACGGTGACCGCCGCGTTGCAACCGGGTCGCTTCATGGCCAGCAACAGGGCCAGCGGGCGCCCGATGGTCAGGCCCCGCCCGATCACCACCACGTGCCTGCCCTCCACCGGCACGTCGTTGGCATGGAGGAGCTCGACGATGCCGGCCGGGGTGCAGGGCAGCGGCCCGGGCGCCCCCATGACCAGGCGACCGAGGTTCACCGGGTGGAGCCCGTCGACATCCTTGTCCGGGTCGACGGCCAGCAGTACCCGTTCCTCGTCGAGCCCGGCGGGCAGTGGGAGCTGGACCAGGTAGGCGTGGATCCGGGGATCGGCGTTGAACTCGGCCACCGCGGTTTCGAGCTCCGACTGGGACACGTCGGCGGGCAGGTGCTCGTGGGCGGAGAAGATCCCGACCTCGGCACAGTCGGCATGCTTCATGGCCACGTACCGCGAGCTCGGGCCGTCGTCCCCGACCAGGATGGTCCCGAGGCCCGCCGTCACCCCGGCGGCGGCCAGCCGGGCGACCCGATCGGTCACCTCGGCCCGGATCCGGGCGGCCAGCAGCTCGCCGTCGAGCAGGGTGGCGGTCATGGGGCTCCTTCAGTGCCGGAAGTGGCGCTCGCCACCGGTCATGACCAGCGCCACCCCGGCGGCATCGGCGGCGGCGGTGACCTCGCCGTCGCGGATGGAGCCCCCGGGTTGGACCACCGCCACCACCCCGGAGGCGGCCAGCACCTCGAGGCCGTCGGGAAACGGGAAGAAGGCATCGCTGGCCGCCGACGCCCCCCGGGCCCGGTCACCGGCCTTGGACACCGCGATCTCGGCCGCCACCACCCGCGACGACTGGCCGGCGCCGACGCCGACCGCTTGGCCGTCGCCCACGATGGCAATGGCATTGGAGGTGGTGCGGGCGCAGACCTTCCAGGCCAACGCCAGGTCCCGCCACTGGGCGTCGGTCGGCCGGGTGACGGTGGCCACCTCCCAGGTCGACGGGTCGGACAGGAAGCGGTCGGCGTCCTGGACCAGGACACTCGATCCCAGGCCCCGGTACTGGCGGACGATGGCCTCGGGCGAGGGTGCCGACAGCAGGCGGGTGGCCTTCCGCTTGGACGACAACCGGGCCAGCGCCTCCTGGTCGTAGGACGGGGCGATGATCACATCGGCTTGGGGACCGGCACCGATCGCCTCGGCCACCGCCGGGGTGACCGGGCCCCCGAGGGCCACGATCCCGCCGAACGCCGACAACCGGTCGCCGTCGAGGGCGCGCTGGTAGGCGGCGACCAGGGTGTCGGCCACCGAGGCGCCGCAGGGATTGGCGTGCTTGATGATGGCCGCGGCCACCTCCTGACCGCCGGTGGTGGCCAGCTCGTGGACCAGGCGCCAGGCGGCGTCGGCGTCGAACAGGTTGAGGTAGGACAGCTCCTTGCCCCCGTGCTGGACGACGTCGTCCCACCACGAATGCTCGCCGGCGATCCGGTAGCGGGCGCCGTGCTGGTGGGGATTCTCCCCGTAGCGGAGCGAGCCGGCCCGCTCGAGGGTCAGGTGGATGGAGGGGGGCAGGATGGTTGCCTCCGGGCTCGGCGCCCCCCGTTGGTCGAACCAGCCCACGATGGCGGCGTCGTAGGCGGCGGTGTGGGCGAAGGCGTCGCGGGCCAGCCGGAACCGGGTGGCGTCCGACAACGTCCCGTGCTCTTGCAGCTCGGACAGCACCCCGCCGTACTCGGAGGGGTCGACCACCACCCCGACGTGGGCATGGTTCTTGGCCGCCGCCCTCACCATGGTCGGGCCGCCGACGTCGATCAGCTCGATGGAGGGGTCGCTCCGGAACGGGTACAGATTGCACACCACCAGGTCGATGAGATCGATGTCCTGGTCCTCCAGATCGGCGAGGTGCCCGGGTTGGGAACGGTCGGCCAGGATCCCGCCGTGGATGGCCGGATGCAGGGTCTTGACCCTCCCGCCGAGCATCTCCGGCGCCCCGGTCAAATCGGCCACCTCCAGGTGGGGGAGGCCGGCGTCGGCCAGCACCGCCGAGGTGCCGCCGCTGGAGATCAGCTCCCATCCGAGATCGGCGAGGCCGCCGGCCAGCTCCTCCACCCCCGACTTGTCGTACACCGACAGCAACGCCTTCATTTCTCGACCTCCCGCGGTGATCCTCGCTCACCGCCGACTCCGACCGCCAGCTCGTCGATGAAGGCGCGGATGGTCGCCGGGTACAGCTCCCGCTCCACCGCCTTGATCCGTTCGTGCAGCGTCGCCACCGTGTCGTCGGGGAAGACCGGGACCGACCGCTGGGCCAGGATGGGGCCGGCGTCCATGGCCAGGGTGGCCACGTGGACGGTGGTGCCGGTCTCGGTGACCCCGGCGGCCAGGGCGTCCTCCACCGCGTGCCAGCCCGGGAAGGCGGGCAACCGCGACGGATGGGTGTTGAGGATCCGGCCGGGGAAGGCGGTGTGGATCGGCTGGTCGAGCACGGTCCCGAAGCCGGCCATCACCACCACGTCGATGTGATGGTCGGCCAGCGCCTCGACCACCGCCCGGGTATAGCCCAGGCGGTCGAATCCGGATCCGAACCCCCCGTAGGCGGCCCGGTCGACCAGGGCCGCGGCCAGACCGGCATCTTCGGCGATGCCGAGGCCCCGGCAGGGACGGTCGGCCACCACCAGCGACACCGGGAGCCCGGCGGCGAGGATGGCTTCGAGAATGGTGCCGCGGCCCGAGACCAGTACCCCGATGGCGGCCGGCGCCGGGCTATGCGGAGGAGGACGCAACACGGCCGCAGGCTACCAGCGGGGGTCCGGCCCTCCCTCCGGCTTCCCAGCCTCCGGCGTCGGGTCGGCGCCGCGGCCGGATCACTCGGTGGTGGAGGGTGCCCCGACGGCGACCGGCTCGCCGCTGAAGGCGGCGCGGGGCACGTTGCCCTCGGCCATCTCGTCCATCCCGATCGGCCCCTCGAGGTCGGCGTTGAGGAACTGGTGGATGACCGGGTCGTGGGAGTCGAACATCTCGTCCTTGGGGGCGAAGCGAACCAGACGCGACTGGTAGAGCATCCCGAGGTAGTCGGCCGTCCGCATCACCGAGGGGATGTTGTGGGTGATGATGAAGATGGTGGCGCCGGTCTCCCGCTGGACGTCGAGCACCAGCTCGTCGAGGAAGGCGACCCGCACCGGGTCGAGGCCGGAGTCGGGCTCGTCGAACAGGACGATCTCGGGGTCGAGCACCAGCGCCCGGGCCAGGCCGGCCCGCTTCTTCATGCCTCCGGACACCTCGCCGGGAAGCTTGCGGAGGTGGTCCATGAGCCCGACCAGCTCGGCGTTCTTGTGGACGATCCGGCGGATCTCCGATTCGTTCTTCTTGGTGTGCTCCCGGAGCGGGAAGGCGATGTTCTCGAACAGGTTCATCGAACCGAACAGCGCGCCGTCCTGGAACAGGACTCCGAACTTGCGCCTCACCCGGAACAGGTTCTTCTGGTTGAGGTCGCTGATCAGCTCCCCGTCGATGTAGACCCCGCCGTTGTTGGGCTTCAGCAGCCCGATCACCACCTTCAGCAACACCGACTTCCCGGTCCCCGACGGTCCCAGCACCGCGGTGATCTTCCCCCGGGGCACGTCGAAGGTGATGTCCTGGAGGACGGTGTGGGAGCCGAAGGACTTGGTCACGTTCTGGATGGAGATGGCGGCATCGGGAAGCGGCCCGGAGGACCCGGCCGCCCCGTTCGAGCCCTCCGGGGTGGGAAGGCCGGGGACCGCCGACGGGGCTCCACTGGTGTCAGCCATGGCTTTCATCCTCGCATCTTCTGGTTGTGATCGCACACCCCCGGGTACAACTAGTTGGCTCCTAACCGACTACATATTTAGCAACCACTACATAACCTAACGGTGCCGGTGAACTTGCGGTTCCCGCCTGGTCCCAGGCGTGGGACGCCTGACTACCGCAAGTTCTGACTATCCGGTAAGTTCCCCCATCGCAGTGTTGCCGTACGCCGGACGACTGTCTGAGCGGGGGTTGCCGTTTAATTTCGTTTGATCAGCTGGGGCATCGGAGACTGGGTGACGGAAGAGAGAGGGCACGACGGGGGCGTGACCGGGGAGGGGGACGATACCGCCCGGGTTGCCGTCATCGGTCCGGCTACCGAGCAGATCCCCCGGGTCCCGCCGCCGCCGTCCTCGGTCCTCCCCCGCCACCGGGTCTCCCGCCCGCCGCTGTTCCCGAAGATCAACTGGTTCCTCGGGGAGGTCGGGGCCATGTTCGCCTCCGGGTTCGAGGCGCTCCGGCTCGGCCTCAAGCAGGGGGTCCCGGTCGGCGAGTTCCTCGACCAGTGTTGGTTTCTGGCCAAGGTCACCACCCTTCCCCTGATCCTCATCTCGGTGCCGTTCGGGGCGGTCATCGCCCTCGAGGTCGGAGGCCTGCTCCAGCAGATCGGGGCCCAGTCCCAGCTCGGGGCGGCCATGGTCCTGGCCGTGGTCCGGGAACAGGCACCGCTGGCCACCGCGCTGCTGATCGCCGGCGCCGGCGGCTCGGCCATGTGTGCCGACATCGGCTCCCGCAAGATCCGCGACGAGATCTCCGCCATGGAGGTGATGGGCGTCAATCCGCTGCAGCGCCTGGTCCTCCCCCGGCTGCTGGCCGCCATGCTGGTCGCCTTCCTCCTCGACGCCATCGTGTCGGTGGCCGGCATCGCCGGAGGCCTCTACTTCGGCACCCATGACATCCACATCACCGCCAGCAGCTTCTTCTCCACCTTCGGCGAGCTCAGCCAGCTGGCCGACCTGGCCATGGCCCTGTTCAAGTCGGTGGTCTTCGGCTTCATCGCCGCCATGGTCGCCTGTTACAAGGGCATGACCGCCAAGGGCGGGCCGAAGGGCGTGGGGGACGCGGTGAACCAGGCGGTGGTGATCACCTTCATGGTGTCGTTCTTCATCAACTTCGTGCTGACGGTGATCTATTTCAACTTCATCCCCCAGCGAGGCATCTAGATGGCCGCCACCACCTCCATCGGCAACGGCCCGGTCGGCTACGTCTACAAGCAGACCCGCTTCTGGCTGCGGACCATCCGCTCGCTTCCCGCCGCCCTCCAGTACCGCCGGGAGATCACCCTGCTGGTCTCCGACATCACCGTCGGCGCCGGGGCGGTGGTCATCGGCGGCGGCATGTTCTTCGTGGTCATCGGCATCGCCTTCTTCACCGGCACCGAGGTCGGCCTGGAAGGGTTCACCGGTCTCTCCCAGATCGGGGCCCAGGCCTTCACCGGGGTCATCTCGGCGCTGGCCAACGTCCGGGAGATCACCCCGCTGGTGGCCGGGTTGGCGTTCGCCGCCCAGGTCGGCGCCGGCTTCACCGCCCAGCTCGGGGCCATGCGGGTCTCCGAGGAGATCGACGCCCTCGAGGTGATCGGGGTGGACAGCGTCACCTACCTGGTCGGCACCCGGGTGTGGGCGGCGCTGATCACCATGATCCCCATCTATCTGGCCGCCCTCTTCGCCAGCTTCATCGCCTCCCAGCTGATGGTGACCGACCTCTTCCACCTGTCGGTCGGCACCTACCACCACTTCTTCCAGCTGTTCCTCCCGCCGGTCGACGTCCTCTACTCGTTCGTGAAGGCGATGGTCTTCGTGGTGGCGGTGACCTTCATCCACTGCTACTACGGCTATTCGGCCGAGGGCGGGCCGGCCGGGGTGGGGGTGGCCGCCGGCCGGGCCATCCGGATGTCCCTCATCGTGGTGGTGGTCCTCAACTTCTTCCTGTCCACCGTTCTCTTCAGTGGGGCCTCCTCCGGGGCCAGGCTGGTGGGATGAGGCGGCTCAACGCGCTAGGACGGACCGCCGTCGTCCTGCTGGCCGTCGCGGTGGTGGTGGCCGGAGTGGTGGTCATCGAGAACGCGGTGGGCGGGGACTACAGCGGCAACCAGCTGGTGGTCGGTCGTTTCTCCTCTGCCGGCCAGGGGATCCAGCCGGGTGCCGAAGTCGACTTCGCCGGCGTCCAGGTCGGCCGGGTCCACTCGATCGCGCTGGTCAACCGGGCGGCCAACGTGACCCTCAGCCTCTACCCGAGCTTCCACTTCCCGGCCAACGGGACCGCCACCATCCAACCCCAGAACCTGTTCGGGGCCGACGCCGTCGCCATCACCTCGCCCACCGGCCAGCGCGGCCCGTACCTGTTGCCGGGAGCGCCGATCCGCCACACCGCGGTGGCCAGCGAGCTCACCGATCTGCTGGCGGTGGCCGACCCCCTGCTCCAGCAGATCAACACCACCGACCTGTCCCAGTCCATCTCCGAGCTGGACCAGGCCACCAACGGCGCCGGGGCGGAGATCGCCACCGGCATCACCGAAGCCTCCAAGCTCGGGACGCTGCTGAGCTCCACCCTCGGCGCCCAGCTCACCGCCCTCGACTCGCTGGCCGCCGTCAACGGCGCCCTGCTGCCGGCCGCCTCCCAGCTCAACGCCGTCTCCCAGGACGCCAACACCGCGCTGCCGGCCATCAACCGGGCCCAGGACGACTTCCAGCGCCTGCTCGAGTCCATCAACCCGCTGGCCGAGAACCTGGCCCAGTTCCTCAGCCTCTACCACCCGGACATCGCCACCCTGCTGACCACCGGCGACAACGTGACCCGGGTGCTGCTGAGCCACCAGACCGACATCCGACAGACGATCACCGGTCTCTACCAGTACGTCTACCGCCTCTCCCTCTCGCCCGCCGACCTCCTCCCCGACGGCTCGAGGATCGCCTACTTCCAGGTGTTCATCGACTTCTCCGACGTCAACAACCTGGTCTGCAGCCTGATCGCCCCGGCCAGCACCGGGCTGGCCGCCCTCGCCCCCCTCCAGGCGGCGCTGGGTGCCGCCGGCAGCGGCTTCGACTGCTCGGCCCAGACGGCGACCTTCAACCAACTCAACCCGCCGGCGGCGACCACCGCCGCGGCCACCACCCCGGCCGCCGCCCCGTCCACCGCCCTGCAGGGCAACAACGTCGCCCAGCAGGTGTACCAGGCGCTGGGCACCCCCAAACCCCCGGTTCCCCAGTCGCTCGGCGGCTACCTGAACATGCTCCTCGGGGGCCTGTGATGGCCCGCTGGCCCTGGCGCCGCTCCTCCTCCGGCCGCAAGAGCCATCTCCCCACCCTGCTGAAATTCGGGGTGTTCGTCGTGGTCGCCCTGGTGCTGCTGGTGGCACTCGCCGTCCGGGTCGGGAACATCTCCTTGTTCACCCACCGGAACACCTACCAGGCCCAACTGGCCGACGTCACCGGCCTGCAGCCCAACAACGCGGTGAAGATCGCCGGGGTCACCGTCGGTCAGGTGACCGGCATCAGCGTCCAGCGCGGCCACGCCCTGGTGACCTTCTCCATCGACAACGACGTGCACCTCCGCTCGAGCACCAAGTCCGGCCTCCAGCAGAACAATGTGCTCGGCCAGCAGTTCCTGTACCTGTATCCGGGGTCCACCGGCAAGGACATCCCGTCCGGCTACGTCCTCCCGCTGTCCCAGTCGGTCGCCGATCCCGGGGTGGGCGCCTTCCTCAACGCCCTCGGCCCGTTCCTCTCGGCGGTGAACCCGGCCCAGGCCAACACCTTCGTCCAGAGCGTGCTCGCCGCCCTCCAGGGGAACCAGGACAAGGTCGACCAGCTGATCAACGACTCGGCCACCGTCGCCCAGACGGTCGGCTCGCTCGATACCCAGGTCGGCCAAGTGATCGACGCCCTCAACCAGGTCTTCACCGCCCTGGCCCAGAAGAGCTCCGACGTGGGCAGCCTGCTCGACAACCTCCAGTCGGTGTCCCAGACCTTTGCCGCCCACAACGACCTGCTGGACACGGTGGTGACCAACCTCTCCAAGTTCACCGGGCAGATCGCCGCGGTGGTCCAGTCCAACCAGGGCAATCTGGCCACCACCATCAGCGACCTCCAGTCGGTGACCTCGGTGGTGCAGGACCACGAGAAGAGCCTGAGCGCCGGGCTGTCCTCCCTGGGGGCGGGGTTCAATCCCTACACGCTCATCTCCAACTACGGCCAGTGGTTCCAGGTCAAGTCCGTCTACACCTGCCTGGCCGGCGAGACCACCTGCTTCTACAACAACGGGGGCAACCCGCCGCCCGGATCGGGGCCCTTCGGCGGTGCCCCCCCGTCGTTGAGCGGGGCCACCACCGGGACGTCGGGCGCGGCGGCCAGTTCCTCACCGGAGTCGATGCTCCAGATGGTGGCCGGAAGCGGTGGCCAGTCGTGAAGGCGTTCACCGACCGCAACCCCCGCCGGATCGGGATCGTGGTGGTGGTGGTGACCCTGGCCGCGGTGCTGGCCGTCTTCGCCTTCAACGGCAGCACCTTCTCTTCCGGGTACACGGTGAAGGCACGGTTCGCCAACGCCGCCGGCATGGGGCCGAACGCCGATGTGCTCCTGGCCGGCGTGGCCGTCGGCAAGGTCAAGTCGGTCAACCTCAGCGGGAACCACGTGACGGTGGACATGACCATCAACCAGGGAGTGGTCCTGCCCCACCGGACCGACGCCTCGATCAGCGTCGAGACCCTGCTCGGTCAGCTGGTGGTCGACCTCAAGCCGGTCAGCGGATGGAACCGCCCGCTCGGGAACGGGGCGCTGCTGACCAACACCTCGATCCCGGTCGAGTTCCAGAACATCCAGAACGAGGCCGGCGGGCTGCTCACCAAGACCGATGCCACCGCCATCAACCAGCTCATCTCGTCCCTGGCCGCCATCACCCAGGGCAAGCAGCAGCAGGTGGCCCAGATCATCAGCGGGCTCAACGGGTTCACCGGGGTCATCAACCAACGCCAGACCCAGGTGAGCCAGCTCATCGCCGCCGCCAACACCCTGTCGCAGACCGTGGCCACCCACGACAGCCAACTCGGATCGGCCATCGACAACCTCACCACCGTGATCAGCAGCCTGGCCCAGAAGGGCACCGACCTCGGTAACCTCATCGACAACACCCAGCAGGCCGCCGGCCAGATCAACACCCTGGTCACCAACAACCGACCCCAGCTCCAGACGGTGGTGACCCAGCTCCAGTCGGTGCTCGGGGTCCTCTCCCAACACCAGCTGGACCTGGCCCAGGGGGTGTCGAGCGCGGCGGCGGCCATCACCGGGTTCTCGTCGATCGGCTCGTCGGGGTCGCCGGCCACCCCGGTGAGCTGGGGAAACATCTTCTTCAACGTCCTCGGCTCCACCCCGCTGGAAGGCGTCCTCGGGAGCTGCGGGACCCTGGACATGGTCCTGACCCAGGCGCTGGGCCCCGACCCCCTGGCCTGCAGCCAGCAGAACGGGCCGCTGGTCGGCACCACCCCGGCCGCCCCCGCCACCGCGGCGCCGGCCACCGCCGGGACCAACTCGAGCTCGAGCACCACCACGACGGCCCCGGCCGGCTCGCCCACCCCGACGACCTCGACCACGCCGACGCTGGGCAGCGGCCTCGCCGGCATCCTGGGACTCGGGAATCCGGGGGGCGGATCGTGAGTCGCCGGCTCCTGGCCTTCGGCACCATCGTGGCAGTGGTGGCGGTGGTGGTGGCGGTGGTCTCGGTCACCGTGCTCAGGTCGACCCCCACCTATCCGATGAAGGCGGTGTTCGCCAGCGCCAACGGACTGTTCCCCGGCAACTCGGTCGAGATGCTCGGCGCTCCGGTGGGGACGGTGACCGAGGTGGTCAACACCGGCAACACCGTCCTGGTGTCCATGGAGGTCCAGACCAAGTACCCGGTGCCGGCCGGGGTGCAGGCGGCACTGGTCTCCCCCCAGGTGCTCGGCGAGCCTTCCATCGAACTGTCGCCCGGTTACACCGGGGGGAACCAGATGCCCCCGGGCCACACCATCCCGCTGTCCCGGACCTCGGTCCCGGTGTCCACCGATCAACTGCTGAAGGACGTCCAGAGCTTCCTGTCCCAGGTCAATCCCCAGGCCACCGGAAGCCTGATCACCAACCTGTCCCAGGACCTCTCCGGCCAGGGTGCCTCGCTCAACCAGCTGTTGGGTAACGCCGCCGGGACCATCCAGCTCCTGGCCCAACAGGGGAACAACCTCGGCCAGCTCACCACCTCGCTGGCCCAGATCACCGCCACCCTCCAGACCCGGACCACCACCCTGTCGAATCTCATCACCGACTACAACACCGTCTCCGCGGTGGTGGCGTCGCATCAGGCCCAGCTGGGGACGGCCATCAGCCAACTGGCCGGCGCCACCAATCAACTCTCGCAATTCCTCGGGCCGAACCTGGTCCCGCTGGAGAGCGACGTGGCCGGTGTGACCCAGGTCACCCGCACCGTCTCGTCCAACCTCGGCAACCTCGACACCCTCCTCAACTCCACCAATCTGCTGTTCGCGGCGGCCGGCCGGGCCTACGACCCGACCCAGAACTGGCTCAACCTCAACCTGGCCTTGCCCCCCGGCACCAGCGCCTCGGTGGTGTCCGGTTACATCCGCGACCGGCTGGCCGGCATCTGTCGCCGGTTGCTGGCCAACCATGCCGCCGGGCTGCCCGCCGCCACCCTCCAGACCCTGGGCGTCTGCGGCGACCCCAACTCCGGGTTCTTCAACCCGCTGTTGGGGGTGATCCCCTCGATCCTGAACCAGCTGACCAGCGGCCCGGGAGGGGGCCCGTCGGCCACCGCCCTGGCGGCGCTCATCGCCAAGGGGATGACCATGATCCCGGGGGCCGCCGACATCCAGCCCCCGGCGGCCACCACCCCGGCCCCGACCGCCGTCTCGTCGGCTCCGGCGGCCCCGTCGCTCTCCTCCCCGGCCACCTCCCAGCTGCCGCCCCTCCCGACGGTCCCGTCCGCCCCCCCGTCGTCCGGCGGCGGACTCGGCGGGCTGCTCAAGAGCCTGCTCGGGGATCTCTGAGATGACCGCCTCCCGTCGCCTCCGCCTGGTGCTGGCCCTGCTGGTCGCCGGCGGCCTGGCCGTCACCGGCTGCAACCTCCCCTTCCAGTCCCCGGCCACCCTCACCACCTCGGCGACGTTCGCCGACGTCGGCGACCTGTCCAACGGGGCATCGGTGCAGATGGCCTCGATCCCGGTCGGTCATGTCATCTCCATCTCCCTGGTCGGCACCGAGGCCCGGGTGAAGATGGTGCTGAACCAGTCGGCGGACGTTCCCCAGAACCTCTCCGCCCAGCTCCGGCGGACCTCGTTGCTCGGCGAGCAGTACGTCGATCTGATCCCGGACCCGTCCCATCCCGGGGGCCCGATGCACACCGGCGAGGTCATCGGGGATACGTCGGTGCAACCCGGCATCGCCCAACTCCTGTCGGCCGGGGCCACGGTCATCGGGGGCATCAACAGCACCCAGCTGGCCGACCTGGTGGCCAACTCCGCCCAGGGTTTCGGCGGCCAGGGCGACAACCTGCGGAACCTGCTCGACAGCTTGTCCACGGTCATCCACGGCTACGCCGGGCGGACCTCGACCATCCAGTCCCTCATCACCAACGCCGACCAGCTGTCGGCGACCCTCGCCCCCGAGGCGGCCCAGAACGCCCAGGCCATCTCCACCCTGTCCCAGACCACCGGGGTGCTGGCCAACCAGTCCGACCGGCTGGTGACCCTGCTGCAGTCCCTCAACGACCTGTCCGTCCAGAGCAGCAGCATCCTGTCCAACTACACGCCCCAGATCAACGAGGAGCTGACCGGGTTGGCCGCCACCGCCGACTCGCTGCAGGCGACCGAGAATGACCTCGGCAACTTCCTGCAGTTCCTGCCCGGCCACAACACCGCCCTCCAGGAGGTCACCCGGGACAACCAGGTGCAGATCCTCACCGACCTGATCATCTGCGGTCTTCCCGGGGGCGGGTCCTCATCGAATCCGGCCTTCACCTGTGGGGCCTCGAAATGATCACCCGGCGGATCATCACCAACCTCATCGCCTTCTTCGTCATCGCCGCGGTGCTGATCGTGTTCGGTCTCATCAACCTGCTCGGCAATCCGTTCCAGACGACGACACCGGTCTCGGCCCTCCTCCCCAACGCCTACGGGATCTACTCGAACTTCTCGGTGACCCTCAACGGCGTCCAGGTCGGGACGGTGCGCTCGGTGTCGCTGACGCCAACGGGGGCGAAGGTGGACATGGCCATCAACCCCGGGGTCAAGGTCCCCGGCGACGTGGCCGCCGAGATCGAGATCGCCAACACCCTCGGCGAGCAGCAGATCGACCTGGTGCCCCAGCGCGGGGGCACCGCCCCGCCGCTGAAGGCAGGGGCCCAGATCCCGGTCGCCCCGGGGGGCGCACCGGCGGACATCGGGCAGGTCATCGCCACCGCCACCCAGTTCCTGGCGGCCATCCCCGTCGACAACCTCAACACCCTGCTCCACGAGACGGCGACCGCCCTCAACGGGAACGCCGCCAACGTCCACACCATCATCACGTCGGGGACCCAGTTCGCCCAGGAATTCCTGGCCTTCCAGCAGGCGTTCAAGTCGCTGCTGGCCAGCGCCCCGCCGGTGCTCGACACCGTGACCGCCTCGTCGCCCCAGCTGACCTCGGCCCTGGCCAACACCGCCGCCCTGTTGAACGTCCTGACCGTCCAGCAGTCCAACTTCCTGAGCCTGCTCGACACCGGAGCGAGTTCGACCCAACTGCTCAACCAGCTGGTGGTGGCCGAGCGCCCGAACCTGGCCTGCGTGGTCCATGACCTCGGCGCCGCCACCACCAACCTGTCGCAACCCGCCAACCTCAACAATCTGGCTACCGACCTGGCCAACAACCAGGAGTTCTTCGGAGCCGTCGAGGGGTTGTCGGTCACCGGTCCGGCCCGACAGCTGACGGCCAGCGAGCCGGCCCGCACCAACCAGGAATACCTGCGCACCCGGCTCATCCTCCCCCCGGTGCTCAGCCCGGCGGCCCAGACCTACCCGACGCCCAAGTCGGTTCCCCCGATCAGCCCGGCAGCCGGATGCTCGACCGAATTCGGCAACGGGGTGGGGGCGGCTTCCCAGCCGGGTTTCACGCCGGCGGCGCCGGTGGCCATCGACACCGCCTCGGCGGCGGACTCCCAGGTGCACGGGGGCGGCACGCCGATCGCCGGTGCCCCGTTGACCACCAGTTCGGCGGCTGCCGTCCGGACGCCATCCCCCTCGCCGTCCACGCCCTTCACGGTGCTCCCGCTGATGGGGGCCGCAGTACTGTTACAGCACCCGGTCAGGCGGCGACTGCGGAATCGGCGCCATCGACAGGAGACTGAGGAATGACCGAGGAGCCAGGCCGCAAGCCCTACAAGGTGTCGGTGGTCGACCGCGAAACCGGTGGCGCCCGGCCGAGTCGGGGTGCCGCCGGTGCCGACACCCCCTCCGAGCCGGAGCCGGCCGACGCCGACGAGACCGGGGACGACGCGGAGGAGGGATCGGGCCCCGACAGTCCCGATCCCCAAGGGACGTCGACCAAGCCGGCCCAACGGGCCCCGGGCAAGGGGGGCAAGGGGGGCAAGCCACCGGCGGCCAAGGGCCGCTGGTCCACCCGGTCCCTCGGCCGCAAGAGCCAGATCGGGTTGTTGGTCGTCGCCGTCCTCGGGGTGGTGGGGACCGCGGTCTTCGGCAATGCCTGGGCGTCGCTCAGCGACCAGCAGAACCAGCAGGCCCAGGTGCGGACCGTCACCAACAACTTCCTCCTGGCCCTCACCAATTTCGACGCCAAGAGTGTCGACGCCGACTTCAACAAGATCCAGCAGTACGCCACCGGGTCGTTTGCCACCCAGTCGAACCAGTTCTTCGGCTCCACCATCCGCAGCCAGTTGGAGGCGGCCCTGGCCTCGTCGCGGGGCCAGATCCGCAGCCAGTTCGTGCAGTCGATCAACGGGAACAAGGCGAGTGTCTACTCGGTGGTCGACCAGACCTACATCAACAACAAGATGACGTCGCCGTCGGCCGACGAGCTCCAGATCCAGACCGACCTCACCCAGACCGGGTCGGGCTGGAAGGTGTCGAATGTGACCGTGCTCAACAACAGCGGGGCCGGCTCGGGGACGGGGTCGACGTCGCCATCGAGCACCACCACCACCGTGCCCTCGGCCACCACCGCCCCGTCGACCACCGCCGCCCCGTAGACGGTCGCAACTTTCGGTGCTGGTCCTGGCGAGATCGGGAACTCCGGGAGGAAACCGGAACGGGACGCCTCCCGCCCGACATGGACCTGGTCGGACGTCGTTGGCCGACTGATCCACGCCCGGGCGAGAAGCGCCTCGTTCCCCCAACCCGATCCGCCGTCCGGGTTCCCCGTGTCACTATTCACATCGGCAGGTAGGCGCCGACCTATGAGGAACGACGAGAAAAATCTCGGACGTGGCCACGCTCGGTGGCGGGCAGGCGGCGGGACATCCCGGACATCGCGCCGCCCGTGGCGGTCAGGACTCCAGCGAGCGCAGCAACCCTTCGTCGAAGCCGACCAACGAGTCGAGCACCGCTTCGCAGAACCCCCAGCGGGCCGAGCCGGTGGCCGACGGCTCGGGGACCACCACCACCCGCATCCGGGCGGCTTTGGCGGCGATGGCCCCGTTGAAGGAGTCCTCCACCGCCAGGCACCCGGAAGGATCGACACCGAGCTTGGCCGCCGTCGAGAGGTAGGCGCCGGGGTCGGGCTTACCCCGCGGCTCCCACTCAGCCGAATGCCACACCGCGATCTCCGATTCGATCCCCAGGCGCCGGAGGGCGGCCTCGATGACCACTGCGTACGATCCCGAGCACACCGCCACCGGGAGGGACAGGCGCCGACAGCGCTGGATGGCCTCGAGCGCCCCGGGCATCGGTTCGCCCTTGGCCGTGATCAGCTCGGCCACCCTGGCGGTGGTGGCCCGCTCGACCTCTCCCGGGGTCATCCCCGTCCAGGGGTGACGCTCCCACCAGTGGCGGACGGCGTCGTCGATCCGCAAGCCCATCGTCTGTCGGGTGTCGGTCTCCGACAGTTGGAGGCCGACCGAGCCGAACACCTCGATCTCGGCCTGGCGCCAGTAGGGCTCGGAGTCGATGAGCAGCCCGTCGAGGTCGAAGATCACCGCGGCGATGGACAGCCCGGCGTGGGCCTCGGCCGACGGGACCTCGGCGTTCAGTCGAGCTTCTTTACGACGTCGACCATCGCCTCACCGGCTTCGGTCGGGTTGAGGGCCACGGTGACCCCGGCCGCGGCCAGGGCGTCCATCTTGGCCTGGGCGGTGCCCTTGGAACCGGAGATGATGGCCCCGGCGTGGCCCATCTTCCGGCCCGGGGGGGCGGTCACCCCGGCCACGTAGGAGACGACCGGTTTGGTCACCGAGGCGCTGATGAACTCGGCCGCCTCCTCCTCCGCCGAGCCGCCGATCTCCCCGATCATCATGATGGCCCGGGTGTCGGGGTCGGCCTCGAAGGCCCGCAGGCAGTCGATGAAGCTGGTGCCAGGGACCGGGTCGCCGCCGATGCCCACACAGGTGGTCTGCCCCACGCCCTGCTGGGACAGCTCATGGAGCGCCTGGTAGGTGAGGGTGCCGGAGCGGGAGACGATCCCCACCGGGCCGCCGGCCATGGCGATGTCCCCCGAGGTGATGCCGATGTTGCACTTTCCCGGCGAGATGATCCCCGGACAGTTGGGACCCAGCAGCCGGGTGGCGGGGAACTCCCGGACCAGCCGGTTGTAGGCCAGGGCCTCGTCCTGGGCCGGGATGCCCTCGGTGATGCACACCACGAAGGGAACCCCCGCCCCGGCCGCCTCGATGATGGCGTCGGCGGCGAACTTGGGGGGGACGGAGATGAACGAGGCGTTGGCCCCGGTGGCCTTCACCGCCTCGGCCACGGTGGCGAAGACCGGGATGCCCTCGATCTCCTCGCCGCCCCGCTTCGGATTGGTGCCGGCCACCACCTGGGTGCCGTAGGCCCGGTTGCGGAGCCCGTGGTAGAGGCCCTGGCTGGTCGGGCTGATGCCCTGGACCACGACCTTGGTGTTCTGGTCAACGAAGATGCTCACGACGGGCCTCCAGCCAGTGCGACCGCACGGCGTGCGGCCTCGATCATGGTCGGCTCCGCCACCAGGCGGTCCGACAGATGGTCGGCCAGGATCTCCCGGCCGGCGACGGCGTTGGTGCCGTCCAACCGCAGCACGATGGGCGAGCTGATCTCCACCCGGTCGAGGGCCTCGAGCACCCCGTTGGCCACCTCGTCGACCCGGGTGATACCCCCGAAGATATTGACGAAGATGGAACGCACGGCCGGATCGGAGTTGATGACCTCCAGGGCGGCGGCCATCACATCGGCGTTGGCGCCGCCCCCGATGTCCAGGAAGTTGGCCGCCGACCCGCCGCACTGGTTGACCACGTCGAGGGTGCTCATGGCCAGCCCGGCGCCGTTGGCGATGATCCCCACCGAGCCGTCGAGCCCGATGTAGTTGAGGCCCCGGGCCTTGGCCCGGGCCTCGCGCTCGTCCTCCACGTCGCTGCCGGCGAACTCCTCCCACTCCGGATGCCGGAAGCCGGCGTTGTCGTCCAGGGTGACCTTGGCGTCCAGGGCGTGGACCCTGCCCTCGGGGGTCAGGATCAGCGGGTTGATCTCGGCCAGGTCACAGTCGCCCTCGGTGTAGCAGGTGTACAGCTTCACCAACAGGTCGGCGGCCTGGCCCCGGGCCTCCGGATCCAGGTTGGCCCGGTCCACCCATGACCGGGCGGCTTCAAGGCTGAGCCCGTCCACCGGGTCGACGTGCAGCAGGGCGATGGCATCCGGATTGGTCACCGCCACCTCTTCGATCTCGACCCCGCCCTCGGCCGAGAGCATCCCCAGGTGCTTCTTGGCCGCCCGGTCAAGGGTGAAGCTGGCGTAGTACTCGCGCTCGATGTCCGAGGCGTGCTCGATCCACAGCCGCTGGACCACGTGGCCCTTGATGTCCAGACCCAGGATGTTCCCGGCATGGGTCCGCACCTCGCCGGCGTCGTTGGCCAGCTTGACCCCTCCCGCCTTGCCCCGGCCCCCGACTTTCACCTGGGCCTTGACCACCACCGGGTAGCCGGCCTGGTCGGCCTGGGCCACGGCTTCCTCGACGGTGTCGGCGACCCCGCCTTTGGAAATCGGGATGCCGAACCGGGCGAAGTACTGCTTGCCCTGGTATTCGAAGAGATCCACCGGATCCGTTCCTCTCTGTTGGTGTTGACGGTTCTGAACAAGACGATCGGGGCGGCGGGCACGACCCGGGCGCCCCGCCGACCTGGATGTGGTTCGTCGGTGGCGGAATCAGCCACCTTCCCGGGTGTCGAGGGCATCGGCCAGCCAGGCCCCGATGGCCGGCAACGGGGCTCCCGGGGTGAAGACCTCGGCGACGCCCTGGGCTTTCAGCACCGGGATGTCGGCCTCGGGAATGATGCCACCGACCAGGACCAGCACGTCGTCGCGGCCCTGGGCCTTGAGGCATTCCATGACCCGGGGGATGAGGGTGAGGTGGGCCCCGGACAGCAGCGACAGCCCGACGGCATCGGCGTCTTCCTGGATCACCGCCTGGACCACCTGCTCGGGCGTCTGGTGGAGCCCGGTGTAGATGACCTCGAACCCGGCGTCTCGAAGCGCCCGGGCGATCACCTTGGCGCCGCGGTCGTGCCCGTCCAGCCCGGGTTTGGCCACGACCACTCGATAGGGTCGTTTCACGAGGGCCGATCCTAAACGACCCGCCCCCATCGGGCGCCAAACGGCGGGCCGGGGCCCCGGGTGCCGGCGGCCGCCGACCACCGCCCTGCCGGCCGGAATTGGCGGCTCGGGCCGAAATCGTCGTGGTACGTTCGATTGGTCGCACTCGAGACCACACCCCCCGATTCGGAGGACGCCGTGCCCCCGCCGGCCGAAGCCGTGGATCCATCCGACCCACAGTCCTCCCGTTGGCCGGCGTCTTCGTCGCGGGTCCGGGGCCTGGCCCGGATCGCCCGCCCCCGCCAGTGGCTCAAGAACCTGCTGGTGTTCGTGGCCCCGGCGGTGGCCGGGGTGTTCTTCCACCGGCACGCCTTCCTGCAGAGCCTGGCGGCCTTCGGAATCTTCTGCCTGGCCGCCAGCGGCGCCTATTTCCTCAACGACTCCCTCGACGCCGAGGCCGACCGGGCCCATCCGGTCAAGCGCCACCGGCCGATCGCCGCCGGCCTGGTGCCGGTGGGGATGGGCCTCGGGATCGGCACCGGGCTGCTGGCCGTCTCGATCCTCCTCGGCTGGGTCCTGGCCGGATGGCACATGGCCGTGGTCATGGGCGCCTACGGCGGCATCAACGCGCTGTACTCGTTGGGCCTGAAGGACGAGCCGATCCTCGACCTCGCCGCGGTGAGCTCGGGCTTCGTGCTCCGGGCGGTGGCCGGCGGGGTGGCGGCCGGAGTGCCGTTGTCCAACTGGTTCCTCATCGTGGCCTCGTTCGGATCGCTGCTCATCGTCACCGGCAAGCGGTCCGGCGAGAAGCGACTGCTCGACGATCACCTCGCCAATCATGACGATGTCCGCCAGACCCTCGGGCTCTACAGCGTCTCCTTCCTGCTGACCGTGCGCACCCTGGCCGCGGCGGTGTCGGTCACCGCCTACTGCCTGTGGGCCTTCGAACGGGCCTCCCAGGTCCATCCCGGGCACGACCCGGTGTGGTTCCAGCTGACCATCGTGCCGTTCGTGATCGGCCTCCTCCACGTGGTGCGCCTGCTCGACGCCGGCGAGGGTGCCGCCCCCGAAGAGCTCGCCATCCACGACCACCGCCTCCAGATCTACGGTGTGGTGTGGATCGCCCTGTTCGCCATCGGGATCTACGGCTGATGGCCGGCCCCCCGACCCGTCGGGAACTGCTCACCGGCTGGGGCCGGACCGCCCCGAGCGCCGCCGACGTCCTTCACGCCGTCCACCCCGACGACGTTCCTCAGGCGTTCGCCGCCGAAGCGTCGGATCCGGCCAACCAACGGGGGCTGATCGCCCGGGGGCTCGGCCGCAGCTACGGGGACGCCGCCCAGAACGCCGGGGGCCTGGTGGTGGACGCCACCTGGCTCGACGCCGTCCACCAGATCGACCTCACCCACGGTCTCATCACGGTGGGGGCGGGGGTCAGCCTCGAGACCCTGATGGAGCGGTTCGTCCCCCTGGGCTGGTTCGTGCCGGTGACCCCCGGTACCCGGATGGTGACCGTCGGCGGGGCCATCGCCGCCGACATCCACGGGAAGAACCATCACCGGGACGGGAGCTTCTGCTCCCATGTGACCCGGATGACCCTGGTCACCCCTACCGGCACCCGGGAGGTGTCCCCCGGCTCCGATCCCGACCTGTTCTGGGCGACGGCCGGCGGCATGGGGCTCACCGGGGTGATCACCGACGCCACCCTCCAGATGATCCCGGTCGAGACCAGCTACCTGCTGGTGGACACCGAACGGGCCGCCGATCTCGACGACGTGATGGCCAAGATGGTCAGCGGCGACGACGGCTACCGGTACTCGGTGGCCTGGATCGACTGCCAGTCCTCGGGGAGCAGGCTCGGCCGGTCGGTGCTGACCCGCGGGGACCACGCCCGCCTCGACCAGCTGCCGGACCGGCTCCGACGGGATCCCGACCGGGCCCGGGCCTTCCACCCCCGGACCCTGGTGACGGTGCCGGTGACTCCCCCGGGCGGCCTGCTCAACCCGTTGACCGTCGGCGCCTTCAACGAGTTCTGGTTCCGCAAGGCCCCCAAGCACCAGATGGCCAAGCCCCACCACATGACCGGCTTCTTCCATCCCCTCGACGGGGTGGGGTCCTGGAACCGCCTCTACGGCCCACGGGGCTTCCTCCAGTACCAGTTCGTGGTGGCCGATGAGGAGGGCGAGACCGTCCGCCGGGTTATCGAGCGGCTCAGTGCCCTCAAGCTGGCCTCGTTCCTGGCCGTCCTCAAGCGCTTCGGGCCCGGCGACCCCGGGCCCCTCTCGTTCCCGATGGCCGGCTGGACCCTGGCCCTCGACCTGCCGGTCGGATACCACCGGCTGGACGGCTTGCTCGACGAGCTGGACCAGCTGGTCCTGGCCGCCGGCGGCCGGGTCTATCTGGCCAAGGACTCCCGGGTGTCACCGGAGGGCTTCGCGGCGATGTACCCGAGGCTCGGCGAGTGGCTGGCCGTCCGCCGGCGGGTCGACCCCGACGGCCGGCTCCGATCCGACCTCGGACGGCGCCTCGGCCTCTGCCAGGATGTCCGGCCGGAGCCGGCCCCGGCGCCCAAGAAGAAGCGGGCTCCGGCCAAGCGGGCCGCCCGGCCCAAAGCCAAACCCTCGACAGAACGGATCACCCCATGATCGACGCCATCGGCCGCCCCCAGTCCGTGCTGGTCCTCGGGGGGTCCTCGGAGATCGCCCAGGCCATCGTGGCCAAGTTGGTGCCCGCCCGTTGCCGCACGGTGATCCTGGCCGGCCGGGACAGCCCGAGGCTGCTGGCGGCAGCCGAGAGCGCGGCTGCCGCCGGGGCCGACACCATCGAGACCGTCGACTTCGAGGCCACCGACGTCGAGCACCACGCCGCGGTGATCGGCAACATCTTCGAGCAGTTCGGCGATATCGACCTAGTGGTGGTGGCCGCCGGGGTCCTCGGCGACCAGGATGTCGACGAGCACGATCCGGCCGCCGCCGCCGGGGTCCTCACCACCAACTTCGCCGGGCTCGCCTCCGCCATGCTGGCGGTGGCCGACCGGCTGCGGCACCAGGGCTACGGGCGCCTGGTGGTGCTGTCGTCGGTGGCCGGGCTGCGGGCCCGGAAGGCCAACTTCATCTACGGGGCCTCCAAGGCCGGGCTCGACGCCTTCTCCCAGGGCCTGGCCGACTCGCTGCACGGCAGCGGGGTCAGCGTCATGATCGTGCGACCGGGATTCGTGGTCGGGAGGATGACCTCGGGGATGGCCCCGGCCCCGTTGCCGACCACCCCGGAGGCGGTGGCCGAGGCGGTGGTGCGGGGGATCGAGTCAGGGGCGTCGGTGGTCTACGTGCCGCCGCTGCTCCGCTGGGCGTTCGCGGTGATGCGCACCCTGCCGAGCGGCATCTGGCGCCGCCTCCCGGGGTGAGCCGGGGGCGGTCGCCAGAGCCGGCCGGTCAGAAGCCGACGCCGCTGTCGATCGGCGAGTTGAGGGGCAGTGACCCGAGCGACCCGAGGAACGGCGCGTCACCGAAGTTGAAGACCCCGCCGTCGGCGGCGAACAACCAGTAGCCGTTCCCGGTGGTGGTCGACACCCCGAAGGTGATCGGCTTGTTCAGGTGCGCCCCGCCCATGGAGCCGAACAGCTTGGCGTCACCGAAGTTGAATACCCCGCCGTCGGCCCCGAAGATCCAGTAGCCGCTCGAGGAGGGGGTAGCCGACATCGACACGATGCCGGCATTCAGCGGCTGTCCGCCCTCGGAGCCGAAGAAGCCGGCCGAGCCGAAGTTGAACACCCCGCCGTCGCCGGCCACCAGCCAGTAGCCCTGCCCGAGCGGGGCGGAGGTGGCGGCCACGATCGGGTGGTTCGGGACGATGTTGAGCCCGGGCAGCGACCCCACGTAGGCGGCGTCGCCGAAGTCGAAGACTCCGCCGTCAGCCGCGAACATCCGGTAACCGTGGCCGGTCGGCGACGACTCCGCCGCCACGATGGGGGCGTTCAGGGTCTTCCCGAAGGGACCGAGCGCCCCCGGCACCGAGCCGTAGAACTGGGCGTCACCGAAGGCGAACACCCCGCCGTCGGCGGCGAACAGCCAGTAACCCTGATGGTCGGGGGTGTCGGTCATGGACACGATCGGCTGGTTGAGGGGACGACCCCCCATGGACCCGAAGAATTGGGCCCCACCGAAAGCGAACACCCCACCGTCACCGGCGGACATCCAGTAGCCGGGCTGGATGTAGGTGTAGCCCACCGGCCCGGTGGACACCCCGTTGGGGGTGAACACGGTGACGGGCACAGTGCCATGTCCCGGCGGAACGGTGACCGTCAGGATGGTGCAGGAGGCGTTGACGGTGAAGGCCGGGCTGGCGGTGGTGCCGAAGAACAGCGCGGTGGCACCGCACAGGTTGGTCCCCACCACCTCGATGGTGTTACCCCCACCGGGCGCCCCACTGGTCGGGGTAATCCCGGTGATGACCGGCGGCGGCCCGGTCGGCGGCACAAAGGTGAAGGTGCCGGCCGGCGAGGTGGCGCTGGTCCCCCCGGTGTTGGTGACGGTGACGAACACCGCGCCGGCGGCGTGGGCCGGTGACACCGCAGTGAGGCTGGTGGCACTGGTGAAGGTCACGCTGGTGGCGGCGGTGGAGCCGAAGCTCACCGTGGACCCATTGGTGAAGTTGGTCCCGGTGATGACCACCGGGGTCCCCCCGGTGGTCGGGCCGGAGGTGGGGGTCAGACCGGTGACCGTCGGTGCGGTCGACGCCACGTAGGTGAAGGTGCCGGCGGCCGAGGTCGGGCTGGTCCCCCCGGTGTTGGTGACGGTGACGAACACCGGTCCGGCCGCCTGGGCCGGCGACACCGCGGTGAGGCTGGTGGCGCTGGTGAAGGTGACACCGGTGGCGGCCACCGACCCGAAGCTCACCGTCGAGGCGTTGGTGAAGCCGGTCCCGGTGATCACCACCGAGGTGCCGCCGGTGGTCGGGCCGGAGGCCGGCGCCAGCCCGGTGACGGTCGGCGTGGTGGCGGTGGTGTAGGTGAAGATGTCAGCCGGGGCGGCCGGACTGGTCAGGCCGCCGGTGGTGACCGTCACATCCACCGGGCCCACCGCATGGGCGGGGGACACCGCGGTCAGGCTGATGCTGCTGGTGAAGGTGACACCGGTGGCGGCGGTCCCCCCGAAGCTCACGGTAGAGGCATTGGTGAACCCGGTCCCGGTGATGGTCACAGTGGTGCCGCCGGCGATCGGGCCGGAGGTCGGAGCCAGGCCGGTGACGGTCGGCGCCGTCCCGGCCACGTAGGTGAAGGTGCCGGCGGCTGAGGTCGGGCTGGTCCCCCCGGCGTTGGTGACGGTCACGAACACCGGTCCGGCCGCCTGGGCCGGAGAGACGGCGGTGAGGCTGGTGGCGCTGACGAAGGTGACACCGGTGGCCGCCACCGCTCCGAAGGCCACCGTCGACCCGGCGGTGAAGCCGGTTCCGGTGATGGTCACTGTGGTGCCCCCGGCGATCGGGCCGGAGGTGGGACTCAGGCCGGTGACCGTCGGGGTGCTACCGGATGTATAGGTGAAGGTGCCGGCGACCGTCGCCGGACTGGTCAACCCCGCCACCGTCACCGTCACCGGCACCGGTCCGACGGCGTGGGCCGGGGACACCACCGTCAGGGTGGTCACGGTGGTCGGCGGGAAGGTGGGCGGAGGGGTGGTGATGGTGACCCCGGTGCCCGGGGTGGAACCGAAATCAACCGTCGGGGTTCCGGTGAAACCGGTCCCGGTGATGGTGACGGTGGTGCCCCCGGCGATGGGGCCGGAGGTGGGAGTGATGGACGTGACCGTCGGGCCCACGTTGATATCCGGTCCACTGGCGGCGCACTGGGACCGGCCGACGATCACCACCACACCGGTGGTGAGGACGTGCACTTCCAGGGCGTCGACCGAGATGCTGGTGGAGCCGACCGAATTGGTCACCGATTGGGCGTTGACCACCACGTTCAACAGCGCGTTGAGGGGGGCGGGCAGCGACAGCGTCTGGTTGATCCCGGTCGGGACCGGGAGCGGATTTCCGGCCGCGGTGATGCTGAGGATCTGGGTAGCCCCGGCCGACCCGCCGGCGTTGGACACGCAGGCGGAGTTGACCGCGCCGATGTCGAGGCCGGCTGCCCCCAACAGGTTGATGCCGGCGGCACCGGCGGTGCTGGTGATGTTTTCAGTGGCGGTCCCGAAGTTGGTCGACGCACTGGTGGCATTGAGCACGCCGGTGGAGAGCACGCCGGGAAGGTTGACCGGAATGGCGGTGGCGGTCCCGGTCTGACCTTGGGGACCGAGCGCCACACTCGGGGTCGGGGCGATCAGGTTGGCCCCGAGAAGCTGCGCCTGGATGGCGAAGGCGCTCCCCGAACCGGTATCAGGTGTGACGGCGGCGGCCGGCGTGGTGAAGCCGACCATCAGCGCGGCGATGGTGGCCAGCACCATGACCACGATGGTGCCCTGTCGAGCTCGCGTTCGTCCCTCGGTCTGGAATTGCATGCTCCTGAGGCTCCTCTGCTCGTGGTCCATCGAGATTCTGCTGGCTTTCGAACAGTGCCCGATCGCCGCCAGTGTACTCACAGGGAACTGCGAAACCCCAGCAAACTTGTGGGCACGTTGCCCGGATTTTTTGAGCGCCAGGGGCTCGCCCGGGTCCATCCCACCTCCTTTGAGCAGCTTCCGTGTTTCAGCCGGTGGAGGCGGGCACGAAGGTGATGATGGTGGGCACGTCGCCGCGCGAGAACGTCTGGGAGAGGGCGGTGGCGGGAGCCGACGTCCCGGTCCCGTCGGTGAGCACCACCTGGGCCTGGGGGGCGCGACCGGCCACGTACCGGGGGGTGAACATGAACCCCCACGTCGATGTCACCGTCGGGTGATACCCCTCTTTGGTGAGTTGCAGGACCAGGCCGCTCGCCTCCGGCCATCGGTCGGCGTTGCCCATGACCACCAGGACGTCCCGCTCCGAGGAGGGTTGCAAATGGGTGATGGTGAACCCGGCGAGTTGGGGAATCTCCAGGTTCCCCTCCGAATCGACCAGTGCCGAGCCCTGGCCCACCTGCCACGCCACCCCGACCATCGGCACCACCAGCGCCACGGCCAACACCCACCCGAGCCCCACCCGCCACCACGCCGGAGAGGCGACCGGCGTCTCGGTGGACGGGGCGGTCGACGGGGTCCGGGACGGCAGCGAGTCGACCGCCAGCACCCCGATCGCCACCACCGCCGGCACCGCCAGCAGCTCCATCCAGAACGCCAGGTAGTTCCCGATCGGGCCGACGATGCGCTCCACCGCGATGACCGACACCACCAGTCCGGCCAGGGTGGCGAAGCTGAGTCCGAAGGCGAACCAATGGCGCCGCCAACCGGCCCAGACCAGGCCGATCACGGCCAGGCCCGCCCAGACGACCACCGTCCACTGCCGCCCGGCGGAGGCGGTGGTCATGGTGGCGGTGGCCGAGACATTGCCCCAGGGGACCGCGGTGGTCGAGTTGGCCACCACCGCCCAGGCGGCCGACAGGGTATGGGTGGATCCGTACTTGGCCGCCGTCGCCGTCGGGTGGGTGAAGAAGTCATAGAGGGCGGACAGGTTTCCCGGGTGACCCCGGATCTGCTGGACCAGCGGGGGGATCCAGGCGACGGCCAGCACCACCACGCCGACGGCCGCCGCCACCACCGGGGCCGGCGGGATCCGATGGCGTCCCCGCCGACGACGGTGACGCCGCCGCACCAAAAGCTGGGTGAAGTAGCCGATGACCGACGCCACCGCCATCACACCGACGATCGGCACGGTGCCGACATCGGTCTGCACCACGTAGGAGCCGACCACCGCCACCCCGATGACCGAGAGACCGGAGCCGGCGATCGCCCCGGCGGTGAGCACCATGACCAGCAGCACCGCGGCGGCTTCGAGATAGGGATTCCAGAACGTCTCGATGGCGTTGGCCCCGAGGGCGAGCAGGGTCACCCCCACCACCGCCGCCGCCCAGAGGGCCGACCACTCGCCGGCGAACCGGCGGACCACCGCCAGGGCAATGACGATGCAGATCCCGTTGATCAGCAGGGAGCCGACGAACAGCGAACGGGGATTGGTGTTGGAGAGGCTGTACACCGGGGCCTGGAGGTAGAAGAGCGCCGGGCCGGGATGGCTCCAGCCGAAGCGCGAATAGGGACCCAGCTCGGCGTGGAACTGCATCGCGTCGCCCACCCGGGAGGCAAGGACGGCCTGGTCGCCGTAGTGGAAGTAGGGGCGGCCGAAGTCGGCCACCAGCTTGACCACACCGACCCCGAAGGCCACCGCGGTGACGGCGATGCTGATGGGCCAGAACGAGGCCGACCACGCCGGCCGGGCCGGCCGGATTCGATGACTAGCCGCCGCCCCGCTCATCCGATCACGTTAGGCCCGCTTGAGCGGCGCCATGCGGAGGAGAAGCTTCTTGCGGCCGACGCTGTCGAAGACCACCTCGGCCTCGGCGTCCTCGCCGGTTCCGCCGACGACGACAACGTTCCCTTCCCCCCAGACCCCGTGGACCACTTTGTCCCCCACGGTCAGTTCCAACAGCTCGGCCCCGGTCGACTCGCCGGTCCGCCGGGCCCCGGGACCCGAGCGGGCCACCCCGCGTCCGAACACGCTGCGCCCCGGGGTTCCGCCGTCGTCGCGGTCGCCGCGCTCCCGATACCGGCCGCCCAGGCTCAGCTGGTAGTCCTCCCGGCTGCCGCCGACGTCCCGGATCAGCTCGGCGGGAATCTCGTTCAGAAAGCGGCTGGGGATGTTGCTGCCGCTGCTGCCGAACAGCATCCGGCTCCAGGCATGGGAGACGAACAGGAACCGTTCGGCCCGGGTGATGCCCACGTAGCAGAGCCGCCGTTCCTCCTCGAGCTCGACCGGGTCCCCGAGGGACCGGAAGTGGGGGAAGATCCCGTCCTCCATCCCGGCCATGAACACCGCCGGGAACTCGAGCCCCTTGGCGATGTGCATGGTCATCAACGAGACCAGCCCGCCGTCGTCCCGCAGCTCGTCGGCGCCGGCGATCAAGGCGGTCGCCTCCAGGAACTCGGCGAGGGTGGGGTACTGGGAGGCGTTGCCGGCCAGCTCGTCGACGTTCTCGACCCGTCCGAGGGCCTCGATGCTCCCGTCGGCCAGCAACTCGTTGCGGTAGCCGGTCCGCTCGAGGATAGCCACCACCAGCTCGCCGGGGCCGAGCGTCCCGCCCCCGGCGGCCGGGGTCCCGGGGGCGGGGTCGGGGGGGGCCAACACCAGCGCGCCGGGAGGGATGGCGTCACCGTTGTCGTCGGCCAGCTCGCCGACCCGCATCTCGGCCCGCAGCCGCTCGAGGAGGTCGGAGAGGCTCGTGAGGCCCTTGGCCGCCTTCCCCCCGACCCCGGCCTCGGCGGCGTGGGCCACCGCCTCTCCGAACGACACCTCGTGCCCGTTGGCCCAGATGGCCAGCCGGGCGATCGAGCTGTCGCCCACCCCCCGCTTGGGCACGTTGACGATCCGACGCCAACTGACTTCGTCGTCAGGGTTGACCAGCACCCGCAGGAAGGCGAGGACGTCCTTCACCTCCCGCCGGTCGTAGAACTTGGTCCCCCCCACCACCTGGTAGGGCACCTCGGAGCGGACCATCGCCTCTTCCAGGGCCCGGCTCTGGGCGTTGGTCCGGTAGAAGACGGCCATGTCCCCCCACGACAGTTCCTGGGCCCGGTGGAGGCGGCCGAGCTCGTGGGCCACCCAGGCCGCCTCGTCATACTCGTCCTCAGCCCGGTACCGGGTGATCGGCTCGCCGACCCCGCGATCGGTCCACAGCGTCTTGGGCTTGCGGGAGACGTTGTTGGCGATGACGGCGTTGGCGGCGTCGAGGATGGTCTGGGTGGAGCGGAAGTTCTGATCGAGGGTCACCACCGTGGCATCCGGGAACGCCTCCTCGAAGGCGAGGATGTTGGTGATGTCGGCCCCCCGGAACCGGTAGACCGACTGGTCGCTGTCCCCCACCACCACGATGTTGCGGTGGCTGTCGGCCAACAGCACTGCCAGCGCGTTCTGCACCGAGTTGGTGTCCTGGAACTCGTCGATGAGCACGTGGCGGAACCGGGTCCGGTAGTGCTCGAGCACGTCGGGGTGGAGACGGAACAGGCGGACGGTGTTCAACAGCAGGTCGTCGAAGTCCATGGCGTTGGCCGCCACCATCCGCTGCTGGTAGATCTCGAAGACGTCGGCGATGCGCCGGTCGAAGATGGTGCTGGTGGTGCCCCGGTACTCGGAGGGCCCCATCTGTTTCGACTTGGCTTGGCTGATCTGGCCCAGGATCGAGCGGGCCGACAGCTTCTTGGTGTCGATGTTGAGCTCGCGGCAGACGATCTCCACCAGCCGCCGGGAGTCGGCGTCGTCGTAGATGGTGAACGAGCCCTTGTAGCCGAGCCGGTCGCCGTGGGCCCGGAGGATGCGGACCCCGGCGGAGTGGAAGGTCGACACCCACATCCGCTTCCCGCGGGGGCCGACCAGCTCGACCACCCGACGGCGCATCTCGTCGGCCGCCTTGTTGGTGAAGGTGATGGCCAGGATCTGCCAGGGGGCGGCGTCCCGGGTGGCAATAAGGTGGGCGATGCGGCGGGTGAGCACCCGGGTCTTCCCGGATCCGGCGCCGGCGATGATCAGCAGCGGGCCGCCCCGGTGGATGACCGATGCCCGCTGGGGCACCGTCAGACCCGCCACCAGTTCCTCCGGGTCGATCTGCTCGTCGGCCCGGTGACCGGGGGGAGGCCCGGGGTAGGCGATGTCGTCCTCGTCGAAGCGCACCTCGGCGCTCCCGTCGGCCACCGTCACTCCCATTCGATGGTGCCGGGAGGCTTGGAGGTGATGTCCAGTGCCACCCGGTTGACGCCCTCGACCTCGTTGATGATGCGGGAGGAGAGGCGTTCCAACACGTCGTAGGGCAAACGGGCCCAGTCGGCTGTCATGGCGTCGTCACTGGTGACGGCGCGAATCACGATGGGGTAGGCATAGGTGCGGCCGTCCCCCATCACCCCGACGGTGCGGACCACCGGCATCACCGCGAAGCTCTGCCACAGCTCCCGGTAGAGACCGGCCCGACGGATCTCCTCCACCACGATGGCATCGGCGGCCCGGAGGATCTCGGCGCGCTCGGGGGTGACCTCCCCGACGATCCGGACGGCCAGGCCCGGGCCCGGGAACGGCTGGCGCCAGACGATGTCGTGGGGCAGCCCGAGCTCTTCGCCGACGGCCCGGACCTCGTCCTTGAACAGGAGGCGCAGCGGCTCCACCAGCTCGAAGGCCAGGTCCTCGGGAAGGCCCCCCACGTTGTGGTGGGACTTGATCTTGGCGGCGCTGTCCGAGCCCGACTCGATGACGTCGGGATAGAGGGTGCCCTGGACCAGGAAGCCGACCGGCTCGGTCTCCGACTGGTCGTCGGGGGCGCGGCTGTCGTCCTTCAGGTCGCGGGCCACTTCCTCGAACACCCGGATGAACAACTCGCCGATGACCTTGCGCTTCGCCTCCGGGTCGGTGACCCCGGCCAACGATCCGAAGAACCGGTCAGCGGCTTTGGCGTGGACCAGGTTCACGTGGAACTGCCGGCGGAAGGTGTCCTCGACTTGCTCCCCCTCCCCCGAGCGCATCAGCCCGGTGTCGACGAACACACAGGTCAGCTGGTCCCCGATCGCCTTGTGGACCAGCGCCGCCGCCACCGCCGAGTCCACCCCGCCCGACAGGGCACAGAGCACCCGGGCCGAGCCGACCTGGGCCCGGATCTTCTCCACCTGGGACTCGATGATCGAGGTGTGGGTCCAGGACGGCGGGCAGCCGCAGACGTCGTAGAGAAACCGCTCGAGCAGGTCGCGCCCCCGCTCGGTGTGGACCACCTCGGGGTGGAACTGCACCCCGTAGATCCGGCGGTCGGGATCGTGGAGGGCGGCCACCAGGGCGTCGGGGCTCTTGGCGGTCGGGATGAAGCCGTCGGGCACCACACTGATGGCGTCGGCGTGGCTCATCCACACCTCCGCCTCTGCCGGCCAGTCGACGAAGATGGGGGAACGCTCGGTGAGGGTCATCGAGGTCCGTCCGTATTCGCCCCGCCCGGTGCGGGCGACTTCCCCGCCGAGCTGGAGGGCCAGCAGCTGGGCGCCGTAACAGATGCCGAGGATGGGGATGCCGGTCTCGTAGATGGCCGGGTCGATCTGCGGAGCCGGATGTTCGTTGACCGACTTCGGGCCCCCGGAGAGGATGATGCCCTGGGGCCGCCGGGCCACCATCGCCGCCGCCGTCATGGTGTGGGGGACGATCTCCGAATAGACGTGGGCTTCCCGCACCCGCCGAGCGATGAGCTGCGCGTACTGGGCTCCGAAGTCGACGACCAGGACGGGGCCGTCGACCAGGCCGTCAGCGGCGCCCGGCGAGGCAGGGCTCAATGGCCCATGCCGACACCCTGCGAACGCTGCAGGTCCTTGCCCTCCGTCTGGAGGGCCGGCGCCACCATCACTTCGGCTTTCTGGAACTCCTTGACCGTCTCGTAGCCGCAGGTGGCCATGGCGGTGCTCAACGCCCCGAACAGGTTCATCCGCCCGTCGTTCTCGTGGGCGGGGCCGAGGAGGATCTCGCGGAGGGTGCCCCGGGTGGTGGTCTTCACCCGAGCCCCGCGGGGGAGGGTCGGATGGAAGGTGGCCATGCCCCAGTGGTAGCCCCGGGCCGGTGCCTCCACCGCGGAGGAGAGGGGGGATCCGAGCATCACCGCGTCGGCCCCGCAGGCGATGGCCTTGGCGATGTCGCCGCCCTTGGACATGCCGCCGTCGGCGATGACGTGGCAGTAGACCCCGGTCTCATCGAGGTGGCGCATCCGGGCCCCGGCCACGTCGGCGATGGCGGTGGCCTGGGGCACCCCGATGCCGAGGACGCCCCGGGTCGTACAGGCGTTGCCGGGGCCGACCCCGACCAGGACGCCCACCGCGCCGGTGCGCATCAGGTGGAGGCCGGCCTGGTAGGAGGCGCACCCCCCGACGATCACCGGGATCTCGAACTCCCGGATGAAGCGCTTCAGGTTGAGGGGCTCGACGGTCTTCGAGACGTGCTCGGCGGAGACCACCGTGCCCTGGATGACCAGCAGGTCCAACTCGGCCGCCAGCAGCGCCGGCGCGAACAACGTCGTCTTCTGGGGGGTGACCGAGGCGGCGGTGGTGACCCCCGCTGCCCCCATCTCCTTGATCCGCTCGGTGACCAGTTCCATCTTCACCGGCTCGGCGTACATCTGCTGCATGCGGGCGGTGGCCTTCTCGGTCGGCAGCTCGCGGATCTCGTCGAAGAGCGGGGTGGGATCCTCGTAGCGGGTCCACAGGCCCTCGAGGTTCAAGACCCCGAGCCCGCCGAGGCGCCCGATCTCGATGGCGGTGGCCGGGCTGGTCACCCCGTCCATGGCCGAGGCCAGCAGCGGGAGCTCGAACCGGTAGGCGTCGATCTCCCAACTGATGTCCACGTCCTCGGGATCCCGGGTCCTCCGGCTCGGAACGATGGCGATGTCGTCGAATCCGTACGCCCTCCGTCCCGATTTGAAGATGCCGATCTCTAGCTCAGCCACGTTGTCTCCTCCGGCCCATGGGTGCGAATTGCGAACGTTCCGATCGGCAATCCTCCGTGACACCTTGCCGATCAGCTTCCCCCCACGATACCGCTTGGCGCCCCCCGGCCCGGCGAGGGTGAGCGGCCAATTTCCGGTCAGTGGCGGTAGGGGACCGGCAAGCCCAGCGTCAGGCAGAGCAACTCGACCAGAACCCTGGCCGTGGCCCCCCAGATGGTCTCCCCCCCGGCGTGGAAGAACCAGACCGGGAAGCCGGCGCCCACCTCCCCGTCCATCCCCGGACGGCCCGGGACCGACCACCACTCCTCGACGAACACGTCGTCGGCCAGCAGGTCGGCCAGGGCGACATCGAAGATCCTGGCCACCTCGTCGGGGGCGGCGACCAGGGTCGGCCGACCCGGGAGCACGCCGACCACCGGGGTCATCAACGTGTTGGAGGAGACGGTGGGCATGGTGTTCAGCGGTCCGACGATCTCGACCGACGACCGGTCCAGTCCGATCTCCTCGTAGGCCTCCCGCCGGGCACCGTCGTCGACCGACTCACCGGGGTCGAGCCGACCCCCGGGGAAGGCCACCTCGCCGGTGTGGGAGCGGAGCTGGCTGGAGCGCACCGTCAGGATCACCCGGGTCTCGCCGTCCTCCTCGAAGAGGGGAACCAGCACCGCCGCCGGTCGGCCGGTGACCACCCCCCCGGTGGCCGAGAGGATGGCCTCGGCGGTCGCCTCGGCATCCGGGTCGCCGAGATGGACCCCGGCTTTCTCGACGGCCGAGAGCACCCGCTCGAGGCGGAGCCGGCGCCGGGCGGAAGCCGGGAGACCGGCCCAGGGGGCGGGCCCTCCGGAGCGGGAGGCGAGGGGTCGGGGGATGACCTGGGGACCGGTGGGCGGGGTGGAGGGAGGGGACGAAGACATGTGCGGACAAGGTTAGGGTCTGTCCCCGGCGAGGCCGCCCGCCGGCCGGTAGCGTTACCCACCGACACCCAACGGGGCGTCGACACCGGCAACCCGGGAGGCAACCATGGCCGACGAGGAACCACCCCAGTACGGGCAGCCGGGAGTCGCCCAGTTCCCGATCACCACCGCCCTCGAGTTTCCGGAGTGGCCGGTACAGAGGAGCCTGGGCATGGTCTTCGGGGTGGTGGTCCGGTCGATGGGGATCGGCAAGGGCATCACCGCCGGGTTCAAGGCGATGGCCGGCGGGGAGGTCAAGCAGTACACCCGGCTGGTGGAGGACAGCCGCCGTCACGCCATGGATCGGATGATCGAGAACGCCCGCCTGGTCGGGGCCAACGGCATCATCGCCATGCGCTTCGACTCTTCCGAAGTCGGCCAGTCGTTGACCGAGATCGTCGCCTACTGCACCGCGGTCATCGTCGGCGCCAACTAGGGAGATCCCGGTGGCCGTCGTCATCCCGGTGATCATCGGGCTGGTGATCGTCGGGGTGCTGGTCTACAGCATCTTCCTCCGCCGCCACGGGGAGTCCGACCGTCCCCAACCCGACTGGCGACCGACCGACGAGGTCTTCAACGACCCCTCCACCAACCGGGTGATGCGGGTCTGGCTGGACGGGAACGGGGAGCGCCGCTACGTGCCCGAGGCCGACCGGCCGTCGGTCTGATCCGCCGACCCGCCACCCCCGGAAGACGACGGTGGCCGGGCCCCCTAAGGACCCGGCCACCGACCAGACACCTGGTGCCCGAAGGCACCTGGGTCGCTGGTTACATCATGCCGCCCATGCCACCCATTCCGCCCATGCCGCCGCCCATGGCGGCGGCCGCGGCGGCGGCTGCCGCCGGGTCGGACTTCTCGGGCTTGTCGGCCACCAGGGCCTCGGTGGTCAGCAGCAGGCCGGCGATGGAGGCGGCGTTCTGCAGGGCTGAGCGGGTGACCTTGGCCGGGTCGATGACGCCCGCCTTCACCAGGTCGACCAGTTCGCCGGTGGCGGCGTTGAGGCCGATGGATCCGGTCTCGGCTTCCACCTGGCGGACGTAGACCGAGCCTTCGAGGCCGGCGTTGTTGGCGATGGCCGCCAGCGGCGCCGCCAGGGCCTTGGCCACGATCGACGCTCCGGTGGCCTCGTCGCCTTCCAGCGAGTCGATGACGGCCTGGACCGCCGAGCGGGAACGGACCAGGGCGGTACCGCCCCCGGCCACGATGCCCTCTTCGACCGCGGCCCGAGTGGCGGAGAGCGCATCTTCGATGCGGTGCTTCTTCTCCTTCAACTCGACCTCGGTGGCGGCGCCGACCTTGACGACGGCCACCCCGCCGGCCAGCTTGGCCAGACGCTCCTGGAGCTTCTCCCGATCCCAGTCGGAGTCGGTGTCGTCGATCTCCCGCTTGATCTGGGCGATGCGACCCTTGACGTCGTCCTCACTGCCCCCACCCTCGACGATGGTGGTGTCGTCCTTGGTGACGATCACCCGCCGGGCCTTGCCCAACAGGTCGACGGTGGTGGTATCCAGCTTCAGGCCGATCTCCTCGGAGATCACCTGGCCACCGGAGAGGACGGCCATGTCCTGGAGCATCGACTTGCGGCGCTCGCCGAAACCGGGGGCCTTGACGGCCACCGAGGTGAAGGTGCCACGGATCTTGTTGACCACCAGCGTGGCCAGGGCTTCGCCTTCGACATCCTCGGCCACGATCAACAGCGGCTTGCCCGCCTGCATGACCTTCTCCAGGACCGGGACCAGGTCGTGGACCGAGCTGATCTTCTGGTTGACGAAGAGGATGAGCGGGTCGTCGAGGACGGCTTCCTGGCGCTCGGCGTCGGTGACGAAGTACGGGGAGAGGTAGCCCTTGTCGAACTGCATCCCCTCGGTGAACTCGAGGTCGATCCCGAAGGTGTTGGACTCCTCGACGGTCACGGTGCCGTCCTTGCCCACCCGGTCGATGGCGTCGGCCAGGACCTCGCCGATGGCGGTGTCGGCGGCGGAGATGGCGGCCACTTGGGCGATCTCCGTCTTGGAGTCGATCTCCTTCGACTGGTCCTTGATCGACTTGACCGCGGCCTCGACCGCCTTGTCGATGCCCTTGCGCAGACCCAGGGGGTTGGCGCCGGCGGCGACGTTGCGGAGTCCCTCACGGATGAGGGCCTGGGCCAGCACCGTGGCGGTGGTGGTTCCGTCCCCGGCGACGTCGTTGGTCTTGGTGGCGACTTCCTTCACCAGCTGGGCGCCCATGTTCTCGAACACGTCGTCCAGCTCGACCTCGCGGGCGATGGACACCCCGTCGTTGGTGATGGTGGGAGCACCGAACTTCTTCTCGATGACCACGTTGCGGCCTTTCGGACCGAGCGTCACCTTGACCGTGTCGGCCAGCTTGTTGACCCCGGCTTCGAGGCTCCGCCGGGCGGCATCGTCAAACTTGAGGATCTTCGGCATTACTTGACCACCTTGGCCAGCACATCCCGGCTCGAGAGGATCAGCAGGTCCTCACCATCGGAGCTGATCTCGGTGCCGCCGTACTTGGAGTAGACGACGGTGTCCCCGACGGCCAGATCCAGGGGGACCAGGTCACCCGAGGCTTCGGCGCGGCGGCCGGGGCCCACGGCCAGGACTTCGCCCTGCTGGGGCTTCTCTTTGGCGGTGTCGGGGATGACCAGGCCTGACGCCGTGGTCTCTTCGGACTCATTGGGACGGACGACGATGCGGTCGTCGAGGGGTTGCAGACTCATCTGATCGGGCCTCCTGTGGCAC
>DASZNG010000033.1:0-3530 GCA_035551535.1 Acidimicrobiales bacterium
TGCACCGCCCGACCAGATCGGTGATCAGCGGATCAACCCGAGAGGGCGGGGGCGGCACCAACGCGGGAGATCCACACCGAGGGGTCCCGGATCTCGGTGAGGGAGGGGAGCCATTCGGGGCCCGTCCAGGCGCGGTCGAGCAGCTTCGGCCCGCCGGACTTCTCCACCGCGGCGATGAACTTCTCGCCCTCCTCGTACTGGCGGAACTTGGCCTCCATGCCGATGAGCTGGAGCAGGAGCTTGGCCGGGCCCTTGGTCTGGTTGCGGCGCTGGCGGAGGACCTCGCTGAACCGGGCGGCGCTGGGGATGGCCGCCGCCCCGGCCCGGTCCATGGTCACGTCGCCGTGGCCCTCGAGCAGGCTCATCAGCGCCTGGATGCGGTGGAGCCCCTCGAGTTGCTCGGGGGTGGCCACCAGCCCGAGGGCGCCGTTGTCCCGGAGCGGGTTCCGTCCGGCCCGGATCTCCTCGGTCAGCCGCTTCAACGCCTCGGCGAACCGGGACGGGTCGGGGTCGAGCGAGCCCAGGCCCTCCTCCACCAGCGAGAGGAAATAGTCGCGCATCCAGGGGATGGCGGTGAACTGGCACCGGTGGGTGACCTCGTGGAGGGCCAGCCACAGCCGGAACTCCTTGGGCTCGAAACCGTAGCGCTGTTCGAGGGTGACGATGTTGGGGCCGACGAAGTAGACGATGTCCTGGTCCTCGATGGCCTCCTCGGTGAGGAGGAGGTCGTACTGGCCGAGGACCCGGGTCGACAACCAGCCCAGCACCACCCCGAGCTGGGAGCCGGTGGCCACCCGGCCGGCGGCGGCCAGCGGGCCGGCCAGCCGCTCGGTCACCGGATTGGTGGTGGCCAGCCGGGGCGGGGTGAAGCGCTCGAGATGGGGGCCGACCAACCGTTGGAAGGAGGCGACGTTGGCGTGCACCCACCCGTGGCGATCGGTGACCCGGGCCCGGGCCGGTCCCGACGCCGACCGGAGCCCGGTCTCGACGGCCACCAGCTCCTCGGCCCGGGCGGTGAGCTCTTCGAAGTCTTCTTGCAACAGGTCGGGCCGGTACGGCGCCGGCAGCGGGTTGCGGTTGCTCACCCATCCGGCCACCCGCTCGGCCACCTCCCAGGAGATGGCTCCCGGTCCCGGCTCCGGGGACGACGGGGAGGCTTCCAGCGTGCTGCCGGTGGTTTGGGTCACGAAGCCCAGTGTAGGTACGGGGAGGGTGGGGTGCGGGTCACCGGGGCCGGGTGCCGGTGGTGGCCGGGGAGCCGACCGGGGACGGGGGACGGGCTCAGTGCCCGTGTTTGGCGTGCTCGTCGCGGAGGGCGTGGGCGACCCGGTCGAGCAGGGTCTCGGGAACATGGTCCTTGCAGCGGTTGGAGATCACCTTGCGCAACTCGGCCTCGAAGCCGAAGGCATCCACGCACGGCCCGCAGAGGTCGAGATGACGGGTGATCTCCACCCGGCGCTCCTCGGTGAGCTCGCCATCGAGGTAGAAGTAGAGCCGTTCGATGGTCTCGTCACAATTGACGAATCCGGCCATGTGCGCGCCCCCCGGCATCGCCGGATTGCCACCGGCGCCCTTGGCGCCTTCGGATTTCTGCTCTCCCACGAGTCTGTCTCCCTACTTGCCGTCGCCGGAAGCGCCGACAAGGCCGCGAGCACTTCCGAATTCGAACAACGCCTTCTGCAGGGCCTTTCTTCCACGGTGGATGCGGCTCATCACCGTGCCGATGGGTACATCGGTGATCTCGGCGATCTCTTTATAGGAGAAACCCTCGACGTCGGCCAGCAGTACGGCCAGCCGGAAGGTTTCGGGCAGGGACTCGATTGCGTCCTTGACCTCGGTGTCCGTGATCCGCTCCAGCGCCTCTTCCTCGGCGCTGCGCCCGAGGCCGGAAGGCTGGTCGGCGGACAGATGGCGGTAGAGGAACAGGTCCTCCACATCCTCGACATCGGAGATCTCCGGGCGGCGCTTCTTGGCCCGGTACGAATTGATATAGGTGTTGGTGAGGATCCGGTAGAGCCAGGCCTTCAGGTTGGTGCCGGCCTCGAAGCCGCCGAAGGCCCGGTAGGCCTTGAGGTAAGTCTCTTGCACCAGGTCCTCAGCATCGGCGGGGTTGCGCGTCATCCGCAGCGCCGCCGAGTACAGCGGGGGCATGAACTCCATGGCAAGGTCGGAGAAATCCGCCTGGTCGGCCATGGCTGCACCCTACAGTGCCGATGGCGCGGGGCGGACCCGGGGTTCCGGTTCGGCCTGGCGGTCGGTCCCCGGGGCCGGGCCCGGTGGGCCGGGGTTACCGGACAGCTGGGTGCCGGTCGGACCAGGGAGCGGCCGCCTCGAGCTGGGCCGCCACCCGCAACAGCCGGCCGTCCTCCCAGGGACCGGCCACCAGCTGGACCCCGACCGGCAGCCCCGACACCGCAGTGTGGAGCGGGAGGCTGATGGCCGGCTGACCGGTCATGTTGAACACCGCGGTGAAGGCGGCCATCGACATCACCTCGAGGGCGGGCAGCTCGGGAAACTCGTGCACCGCGGCCAGGACGCCGACCGGCGGTGGCTCGATGGCCATGGTCGGGGTGACGAGCAGGTCGAACTCGGTTCCCCAGCGGGCCACGATCCCGCGGGTGCGCCGGTGGAGGTCGGCCACCGAAGCGGTGAAGGTCAGGCTGTCCACCTCCCCGGCGGCGGCGTAGGAGGCACGATTGTTGGGCTCGACCTTCGCCCAGTCGATGCCCGGGTTCTCGGCCAGGCCGGCGGTGACCACATGGAAGAACGGCGCCAACGACTCGGCATCGAAGAGATCCGCATCCAGACGCTCGACGTGATGGCCGGCCTGCTCCAGCAGCTTGCCGGTGGCCTCGACGGCGGCGACGGCTTCGTCGGCCACCGGGATCCCCAGGGCCGACACCGTGTTCAGCGCCACCCGGAGCCGCCCCGGATTCCTCCCGGGGTCGGTGGCGAACGGGGCGGCCGGGGACGGGGCATTCCACCAGGCGCCCGGGTCGTCCACGCTCATCACGTCGAGCAGGGCGGCGGCATCGGCCACCGTCAGGCACACCGCGCCGTCGGTGACCATCCCCTGCCACGCCGGGATCAGCGACGGCACCCGTCCCCGGCTCGGCTTCAGCCCGACCAGACCGCAGCAGGACGACGGGATGCGGATCGAACCGCCACCGTCGCTGGCGTGGGCGACCGGGAACATCCCGGAAGCCACCGCCGTCCCGGCACCCCCGCTCGATCCCCCCGAGGTGTGGTCGGGGTTCCAGGGATTGCGGGTGGGCCCGTAGCGGAGGTTCTCGGTGACGGTGATGGATCCGAACTCCGGCGTGTTGGTCCGGCCGGTGAGGATGAACCCGGCGGCCCGGAAGGCATCGACCACCAGGTCGCTGTGATCGCTGAGTCCGTCAGGCGCCCCCAGCGAGCCGTAGGTCAGCGGCTGACCCTCGACGGCGGTCAGGTCCTTGATCGGAATCGGGACGCCGGCGAAGGGAGGAAGATCGTCGGTGCCATCGGCGGCGATCCGGTCGCCGAGGGCC
>DASZNG010000034.1:0-5678 GCA_035551535.1 Acidimicrobiales bacterium
GATGATGATCAGCGTGATGTCGGCCATCGACCTGCTGTCGATCCCCGACCACTGGGCCCAGTCGTTCTGTCCCCAACCGGAAAAGCTCGAAGCGGTGGCTGCCGCCGGTCGAGCCCTCGAGGAGCGGCGACGCTCCGCAACCGACATGGAAATAGAGGCATCGGCATGAACATGAATCAGCCCTTCTCAGTCCCCCTTTTTTTGCCCCGGTTAGGTAGTAACCACTCACAACCAAAGCTGACCCGGAGCTTGCGATCCCGACTCCTGGCCCGTTCGTCGGGTCCGGCCGGTCCCGCCGGCCCCGCCGGCCCGGCCATCCCCGTCAGCCGGAACGGCCGCATCGCCAGCTCTCCCCTCACCGATCACCGACCGGAGCACCCGGCCACGGGCCTCGCCCCCGACCCGACCGTTGCCTCCCGGCCTCCCGCCGACGGGGGGCCGCCCACCTCGGGACCTCCGGCTTCCGATCGGCCGGCCGGCCGGGGGGCGCGGTCGAAGGCGGTGTGGGCCATCGTCATCACCGGGCTGGCCCTGTTCATGGCCTCGCTCGACAACCTGGTGGTCTCGACCGCCCTCCCGGTCATCCGGGTCCGTCTCCATGCCGGGCTGTCGGGGCTCGAATGGACGGTCAACGCCTACACCCTGACCTTCGCCGTCCTCCTGCTGACCGCCGCCGCCATCGGCGAGCGGTTCGGGAGGCGGCGGATCTTCGTGCTCGGCATCGCCATCTTCACGGTGGCGTCGGCGGCGGCGGCGCTGTCCCCCGACATCGCCGTCCTGGTCGCGGCCCGGGCGGTGCAGGGGGCCGGCGGCGCCATGATCATGCCGCTGTCGCTGACCCTGCTGAGCGCGGCCGTCACCCCCGAGCGGCGGAACGCCGCCCTCGGCATCTGGGGGGCGATCGGGGGCATGGCGGTGGCCATCGGCCCGCTGGTCGGCGGGGCGGTCACCACCGGCTGGGCCTGGCAGTACATCTTCTGGCTGAACGTCCCCATCGGCCTGGTGCTGGTCCCGCTGGCCTGGTGGAAGCTCCGGGAGTCCCGGGGGTCGGCCTCCCGGCTCGACCTGGCCGGGGTCGGGCTGGTCAGCGTGGGCCTGTTCGGGCTGGTCTTCGGGCTGGTCCGGGGCAACGCCCACGGCTGGAGCAGCCAGGGCGTCCTCGGCTCGTTCGCCGTCGGGATCGCCGCCCTGGTCGCCTTCCTGGGGTGGGAGCTGCGCTCGGACCATCCGATGCTCGACGTGCGGCTGTTCAAGAACCGGGCGTTCGCGGCGGTCAACGTGACCGCCATGCTGTTCAGCTTCGGGATGTTCGGCTCGATCTTCTTCCTGTCCCAGTTCCTCCAGACGGTGCAGGGGTACTCCCCGCTGAGCGCCGGGCTGCGGGTGTTGCCGTGGACGGGGATGGCCATGTTGCTGGCCCCGGTGGTGGGCCTCCTGGCCGAGCGCTGGGGCGGCAAGATCCTGGTGGTCAGCGGCCTGATCCTGCAGTCGGCCGGGCTGTTCTGGCTGGTGGCGCTCACCAACCCGACCACGCCGTATGTCGACTTCGTCCCCGCCTTCGTGGTCGCCGGGGTGGGCATGACCCTGTTCTTCGTCCCGCTGGCTTCCCTGGTCCTCGGCTCGGTGCCTGCCCGGCTGGAAGGGGTGGCGTCGGGGACCAACAGCGCCTTCCGGGAGCTCGGCGGGGTCCTCGGGATCGCCGTGCTCGGTGCGGTGTTCTCCTCGTCGGGCAGCTACGCCTCGGGGGCGGCGTATGTGAGCGGGCTGAAGCCGGCCATCGCGGTGGGCGCCGGCGTGGTCATCATCGGGGCGGTGACCGCCATGCTGGTCCCGGGTCGGCGCCGGGCCCGGGCGGCGGCTGCCGAGTTGGACGGCCTGGGCGGTGCAGGTGGTGCGGACGGTGGGGCGCCGGATGCCAGCGAGCCGGGAGCTCGGAACGGAGACGGAGTTTGGCCATTCGAGCCGGAGTTGGTCCCATCCGGGTGCCGGGAATCCGATCTGGTGGGGTCGCCTTCGTAGGTCGCCGGGCGCTCAGCGTCGTGAGGTGCCACGGCCGTCACGGCCGTGGCACTTTTCGCCGGGGGTCATCCCTTCGGGAATGCGGCGAGCACCTGGAAAAGCCCCGTGCTCGGGAGATCGGGGAAGTTCCGGTGGAGAGGCGCGGAGTCGAAGGTGAGATCCGCCCGGTCCATGACCAGGGCGGCCCGGGCCTGGCGACCGAGGAGCGGCTTGACCCGCCCGACCGTGTTGGCCATCAGCCGGAGCATCGCCGGCGGAACGTGCCGGGGCGCCGCCGGGCGGCCGGCCGCCGCCTGCACCGCGGCGGCGAGGTCGTTGAAGGTGAGGTTGTCGGGTCCGCCGATCTCCGGCGTCTGGCCCCGGGTGGTCGGGTCGATGACCGCTCGCTCGACCAGGGCAGCGACATCGTCGACGGAGACAAAATTGATGGGATTGTCGCCCCGGCCGAAGACGAGGGGCCGGCCGGAGCGGGCCGCGGTCTGCTGCAGGAGATCTATCCACAGCTCGAGGAAGGCGGTGGCCCGGATGACGGTGGTCGGGACGCGGCGGGCACGGGCGTGATCTTCGGCGGCATGTTTCATACGGAACAGCTCCATCGGGCTGTCCGCCGCAGCTCCGACGGTCGACAGCAACACCAACTCCGCGCCGGCGGCCTGGGTGGCGTCGATGAGGTTGGCGTTCCCGTCCCGATCGACGGTGGCCGGTGAGTTGCCCTGGACTCCGGTGAAACCGTGCACGGCGGAGACGACGATGTCAGCCCCCGCCGTCGCGGGTCCGAGGCCGGCGCGGTCCCGGACGTCGCCGGTCACCACCTCGACGTGGTCACCAACCAGGTGGGCGGCACGAGCCGGGTCGCGGGTCAGGACCCGGACGGATATCCCGCGGCTGACCAGGCGATTGACGACGAGGGTCCCGAGCCGGCCGGTTCCCCCGGCCACCAGGATCACGACGGACCGCCGGGGACGACCTGTCCCCGCACGGCGTCGTCGACGCTCCCGGCCGCCTCGTGCACGGGTTCGAGATAGAAGCGGGCCCAAGCGGCGAGGCCGTCGACCACCCCGAAGATCACCACGCCGCGCATGAGATGGGCTGAGCCGTCGGGCCGGGTGCCGCGGTGCTCCCACTCGGTCCAGACGGTGTCGCCGTCGACCGCCAGGCGGACGATCTCCGCGGTGACATCGGGGATGGCGGCGAAGATCTGGGTCCAGTTCCTTCCGACCTGCTCCCGGCCGATGAAGCCCCGTTCGGGATGCGACGGGGTCTCGTTGCGGTAGTCGGGGGCGAAGCAGGCCACCAGGGCATCGAGGTCGTGGTCGTTGGTCGCCCGCAGGAGGCGCTCGACCATCGCCAAGGGTTCTTCCCGCCCATGGGTGGTGCCGGGTGTGCGTCGGTTGCCCGGGTTTGGTGTCATGGCGCCGAGGCGCGGGTGGCGACGGGTCGGAATTCGACACTGGCAATCGTCACCCCCGGCATCGGGGACGCCCCGGCCAGCGGAGCGGTTTGGCGCGCGTGCTCCTCGGTGTCGAATACCGCGAAGGACACTCCCTGCCCGTCAGCGGGTTCGAGCCAGTAGCCGGAGATGAATCCGGGGGCGGCGGCGACCATCGGGACGATCTCCTCGTTCAGGGACTTCTGAGCCTGGTCGAGCCGGGCGGGCTCGATATTCACGGACATGAGCACGGCATACATGTCGGGTCCTTTCTTGCGATTGTTGATTCCATTAGGCTAGAATAGATATATCACTATGGAACGAAAACGGTCGGCTGTCAAGCCATCCCGTCCGTACAACTCGGCGCGCCGACAAGAGCAGGCCCGCCAGACGCGTAAGGCGATCATCGACACCGCTCGCCGGTTGTTCCTCGCCGACGGGTTCGCGCCGACCACGGTGGCCGCCATCGCCGCGGCGATCGGGGTCTCGGTGGACACCATCTACAAGTCCTTCGGTGGCAAGCCGGGGCTGGTGCGGGCCATCTGCGAGGAGGCGTTGGCCGGAGAGGGACGTGTCCATGCCGAAACCCGCTCCGACGCGCTGCAGGCCACCGAGCCGGACCCACGACGGATCATCCGGGGTTGGGGCGAGCTCACCACCGAGGTCGCCCCCCGGGTGGCGCCGATCCTGTTGCTGGTGCGGGTGGCGGCCGCGGCCGACCCGGAAATGGCCAGCCTCCGATCCGAGATGGACGCTCAGCGCCTGGAGCGAATGGCCCACAACGCCGGAAGCCTGGCGACAGCCGGACACCTTCGTGAGGACGTCCCGGTGGAGCTGGCCGGCGAGATCATGTGGACCTACAGCTCCCCGGAACTCTACGAACTCCTGGTGGTGACCCGCGGCTGGACGCTCCGCCGCTACGCCGACTTCATCGTCGAGGCCATGATCGCCGCGCTACTGCCGGTTGAACACGCGATTCCCCCGGACACTGGCGGGACCTGATGGCCGCCTCGAGCGAAACCCTGGCTTGACCAGCGCTTCCGCTTATCGGGGGGGGACGCCGTCCCTCGATTCAGCTATCACCTTTCGTGCCGACCCGGGCCAGCGCGGTCCGGAGGATGTCGGTGGCCTGCGGGCGGAGCTCGGACAGCGGGCGGTTCCGGTGGGCCCGGACCCCGAGGTCGACCTGGGCGATGGTCTCGGCCCCGAAGTCGGCGGCCACGTCGATCAGCAGGGCCAGCTCCACCTGGTAGCCGTCGGCCAATCCGCATTTCTCGAGGACCGACCGGGGGGCGGCCGTCTCGCCGGCCAACGGCTGGAGGATGCCGCCCAGGTCGGGAAACAGCAGATCGATGATGGGCTTGGCCACCAGCTCGGTGACCCGGCCGCCGCCGTCCGGGGCTCCGTGGAGCGGTCGCCGGTAGTACCCCTTGACCAGGTTGATCGAGTCATCGACCAGGAGGGGTCCGAGCAACCCGGTCACGAAGTGGGCCCCGAAGTTGGTGACGTCGGCGTCGACGAAGGCGATGAGATCCCCGTCGGCGACCTCGATGGCGGTCCGCATGGCCTGTCCCTTGCTGCCCGGCCTCGCCCCGGTGATCCCCGGCTCGGCCGGGACCACCGTGGCGCCGGCCTGTCGGGCCAGCTCGGCGGTGCCGTCGGTCGAACCGTCGTCGACCACCAGCACCTCGTCGACCAGGGGCACGCCGCCGGCCGAGGCGGTGAGGGCATGGACAATGGCGGCCACGATGGTGCCCACCGTGGCCGCCTCGTTGCGGGCCGGGATGCACACCGACACCCGGCGATCCGCCTTGGCCTCGGCCAGCCGGGCCGGGTCGAAGTGGGTGTGGGGGTACCGGCGGATACCCGGCTCCAGCCAGGGCTCGGCCACCACCAGGTTCTCTCCGGTCGGCTGCTGGCCCATGGTGGCCCCACTGTATTCGGCGGCCCCAGGTGCCGATCCCAGGCCCGCCATTGACGCGGGCCCCGTTATCGTCCAACATGGAGGCCATCATCCAGAGCAGCTGAGGGACCGGGCCCGGTGACGCTGCGGCAACCAGAACCAACTCCGACCCGCCCAAATGGGCCGGAATGAAGTTCCAGGTGCCAATGCCCGAGCGATGAGGAGACCCATTGTGGACTTTGTAACCGGGCTGTGCTGTCGAGAATGTGGCCGCGCCTATCCAGCCGAAGCACTCCACGTCTGTGACTACTGCTTCGGCCCCCTCGA
>DASZNG010000035.1:0-1853 GCA_035551535.1 Acidimicrobiales bacterium
CGGCCCACGTAGTAGCCGACGAACGAACAGGTGGGGACGACCCTCAGCCCCCGGGCCCGGGCGTCGTCGAGGACTCCGGCCACCAGCCGCCCGCCGAGGCCGTGGCCCTCGAGCTCCGGCTCGATCAGGGTGTGGAAGACGTCGATCGCCCCCGGTCGCTCCCGGAAGGAGGCGAAGCCGTCCAGCCGGTCGCCCGACCACAACTCGTACCGCTTCTCGTCCGGGTTGAGGATCACCCGGACCGGACCCTCCGCGTCTGGCATCGATCCCGACCCTACCCACCGGACGTGCCGGGCCGCCCGGCGGTCCCGTAACGTCGGGGCGAGACCCTCAACCCGACGCAGGACAAGGAGGCGGGCGACATGACGACCGAACCGGCGCAGGACTACGACGAGTTCTCGATGTTCGCCGACAACGCCTCCGAGGTCGGGCTGCCCTGGAAGGGGGACCCGGTGGTGCGGCGGGAATCGGTCGAGCTCGCCCCCGGCCGGCAGCTCAGCGCCCTGGTGTGGGGCAACCGGCCGGCCGAGCTGGTGCTCATCCACGGCGGCGGGCAGAACGCCCACACCTGGGACACCGTGGCCCTGGCCCTCGACCGTCCGCTGGTGGCCGTCGACCTCCCCGGTCACGGCCACTCCGACTGGCCCGGTGATGCCCGGGTCCTCGAGCCCGCCCTCATCGCCGACGACGTCGCCGTGGCCATCCGGGCGTTGGCCCCGGAGGCCAGGATGGTGGTGGGCATGTCCCTCGGCGGGATCACCGCCATGGCCCTCGGGGCCCGCCATCCCGAGCTGGTCCCCCGGCTGGTGCTGGTCGACGTGACGCCGGGCGTCGACAAGGAGAAGAGTTCGGACATCCGGGCGTTCCTGGCCGGACCGGAGTCGTTCGCCAGCTTCGACGAGATCCTGCAGCGGACCATCCAGTTCAACCCGACCCGGTCGGAGTCGTCGCTCCGGCGCGGGGTCCTCCACAACGCGGTGCAACGCGACGACGGCACCTGGACCTGGCGTCACCAACTCGGCCGGCCGCCGGACTCCTCGGGTCTGCACGTCGATTCGGTGGAGTTCGGTTCGCTGTGGGACGACCTCGGGAGCATCACCGCGCCGACCCTGTTGGTGCGCGGTGCGCGCTCGCCGGTGGTCGATGACGCCGACGTGGCCGAGTTCCGCCGCCGCCGGCCCGACGCCGAGGTCATGGTGGTGGAAAACGCCGGGCACAGCATCCAGGGAGACCAACCCCTGGAGCTGGCCCGGATACTCGGCAGCTTCCTGGATGCCGGCTGAGCCTCAGGCGGCGGAGCCCACCAACTCGCCGGGCGCGTCGCCGAGTACATCGGCGACGGTGTCCGGCCCGTCCAGCGCCGCGGTGAGCACGTCACCGATCTCGGCGGCGAGATGGAAGGTCATCTGGTCCCGGACCACTTCAGGCACATCCTCCAGGTCCGGCCCGTTACGGGCAGGAAGCACCACCTCGGTGAGACCGGCCCGGTGGGCGGCGAGCACCTTCTGGCGCACACCCCCGATGGGCAGGACCCGACCCTGAAGGGTGACCTCCCCGGTCATGGCCACCGTCGACCGCACCGGCACTCCCCGGAGCAGGCTGACCAGCGCGGTGGTCATGGTGACCCCGGCGGACGGCCCGTCCTTGGGGGTGGCCCCGGCGGGAACGTGGACGTGGAACCGCTTGCCTTCGAACACGTGGCTGTCGATGCCCAACTCGGTGGCGTGGGAGCGGACGTAGGAGAGGGCGATCTCCGCCGACTCCTTCATCACGTCACCCAGCTGACCGGTCAGCGTCAGGCCTTCCGGCCCGTCGTTCACCGATGCCTCGACGTAGAGCACGTCGCCACCGAC
>DASZNG010000036.1:0-19578 GCA_035551535.1 Acidimicrobiales bacterium
GCCGAAGGCGCTGCCGGTACCGGAGTCGGTCGCCGCCGACGCCGCCCCGCCGAGAAACGCGAAGGAACCGAGCGCGGCGCTGATGGCGAGCAACAGAGCACCCACCATGCGGAACATGCCAACCCGGCGAAGCAAACCGAGACGGCGGGCCGAGTGCGCATCGACTCTGCTTTCATCGACTTCCGCGGATCGCCGCTCGTTCAAGCGTTGCCTTGGGCTTGACCACATGATGTCCTCCTTAGCGTTTCCTCCTACTTCGGCACACGAGGGTCAAGAACTTAGGAAAACTTTCAACACTAGGCCGGGAGTATTCAGTCAAACTCGCCACCTTCGGGTTCACATCGTTCCGCAACTACCGGATCAGGTGATTGCTCTACTCGGGGTAAGTTACTCGTGGCCGTCATATCCCCCTAAGAGGCTCAGCCGACGGGCACAAACGGCGTGTTTCATGTCGAAATGTCGCCGTCCCGAATCTCCAATCAAAACGCTCAGAGACCGCCATCCGAAGGCGGTAAAGTTACCTGGGGTAGTATCCGATGGACAGGTCAATGCTTACGAGTCATCGAATAGCATTCCGAACAGCACCTGGAGACGACGGACGACTGCCGAAGGCGGGCAGGGGTAACGAGCCAGTGCGAAGTACGTCCGAATAAGGGGTTGGCATCATGGGACGTTACGGACGCGATGGCGATGAAGACGGCGATGGTCGCAGCGTTGGCGACGGCGACCGCGAGGGCGACAGCGATGCGGAATCGTTGCGGCGGCGGTGGCAGGCGCAGAGCTACAAACGGACCAATTTGGGCTGGGCCGAGTGGAACGACCCGGCCGTCGACCAGGTCATCGACGACGTTTCGGCGGGCCGGGACCCGTGGCTGTCGTTGCAAGGACTGGTGCGGGCACGGTCCAAAGCGGGACTGACGATCAGCGAGGTGGTCGGCGACCTCGGCGCGCTCCGGGCTGTCGATGGCACCGTCGGGACCAGGGCCCTGGCCAGTCTCGACGCCGCCGTGCTGTTCGAGGACTGGTACGCCGAGGACGTGGCCCGTCAACATCAGGAATACGTTCAGGATCCCCTGACCGGTCTGGCCACCGCCGAGTTCCTCAAGCAGTACCTTCGCCAGCTCTACGGGTCGGTGGCGTCGCTGGGCCTGGCCGATTTCGGGCACAAGCTGTTGATTGTCGACCTGCCACCGGTCCTGGTCGGGGCCGATCTCATGGCGGCCCAGGTGGCGTGCGCGGCCATGCTCACCCAACACTTCACCCAGGGGTGGACGATGACGGTCTTCCATCCCCACCGCCAGGGGGTCTTGGTCAGCGACGCCTATGGCAACGAAGCCGAATTGAAAGCCAGACTCGACGACCTGGATGTCTTCCCCTTGGGAGCCAAACCCTCGCTCTCCCTCCTCCATTTGCCCTCCAACGCCGGGGCGGCCGGCAACCTGATCGACGACCTGGCCGCGGCCTCGGCCATCAGCTACGGCGAGATCCCGGAGCTCGAGCCCCGGATCGAAGCCGCCACCGAGGCGCTGACCGGGCTCCAGGGCGAGCAGCAGCTGCTGAAGGAATTGCTCGGCGCCCAGGACGGGGACGAGGCGGCCAGCCGGTGGACCGGGGGACCGGCGTCCCCGATGTTGGAGGGGGAGGTCGAGAAGCTGATCCGGATGGAGGACGCGCTGCATGCCCGGGTGGTCGGCCAGGACGAGGCCGTCTCCGCGGTGGCCAATGCCATCCGCCGTTCCCGGGCCGGGCTCGCCGACCCCAACCGGCCGATCGGCTCGTTCCTGTTCCTCGGGCCGACTGGCGTAGGGAAGACCGAGCTGGCCCGGTCCCTGGCCGACTTCCTGTTCGACGACGCCAGGGCCATGATTCGGATCGACCTGGGCGACTACTCCGAACGCCGCTCGGTGGCCCGGCTGGTGGGGGTGCCTCCTGGCTTCGCGGGGTACGAGGAGGGCGGGAAACTCACCGAGGCGGTGCGGCGTCGGCCCTCTGCGGTGGTGGTGCTCGACGAGCTGGAGAAGGCCCACCCCGACGTGTTCGACATCCTCCTCCAGGTGCTGGAGGACGGGCGGCTGACCGACGGCCAGGGCCGGACGGTCGACTTCACCAACGGGGTGGTGATCATGACCTCCAACCTGGTCGGGGAGCCGACGGAGTACTTCCAGCCGGAGTTCATGAACCGCATCGACGAGATCGTCCGGTTCCACGCCCTCAGCGATGCCGACCTCGAGCGCATCGTCTCCATCCAGCTCGAGGGGTTGCGCCGGCGGTTGTCGGAGCGTCGGTTGTCGCTGGCCGTCACCCCATCGGCGGCGGCGTATCTGGCCCGGGCCGGGTTCGTCCCCGACTACGGGGCCCGGCCGCTGCGGCGGGTGATCCAGCGGGAGGTCGAGGACCAGATGGCCGTGGCCCTGCTGGAGGGCCGCTACTCCGAGGGCTCGACGATCACCGTCGACGTGAACGAAGGAGTGGTTGTTCTTGCCTGAAGGAGAGCGTGGTTGGGCACCACAGGAACCCAGTCGATTCGCCTCCCTTTTGACCATGGACGCCGGCTTCCCGGGGGGGCATACCTGTCGAGGTGAAACGGGCCATTTCCATACCCAGGTGCCCGGGCGGAATGGTCAGTAGCAGGGAAGTTGCTGAACTGATATTCGACCAAGAAATCAGAGCACTATGGCCAACGGCCGGCGGTTTCTTACTCGGCAAGAACTCAAATCACCCGATCCGGATATCGAGTTGGTCGCCAAAGTACGCGACGGCGACCCGGCGCCCGATACGACCTTCGGCCCGCGAGCAATGGGAAGTCCACCAGGACGACCGGCCGGCCGCCGACGACGCCACCCGACCCCATGCGGGTCGGAACCCCGCGTCATCGGCGACCGGGACCAACCGTGGTCGAGCGGCGCACACCCGCGGATGTGGCCGAGGGAGGGAGGGATGACCCCGACCGCGGTGGCGGCACTGGCCTACCGGGCCCGGGGCCGGCCTGGAGATCTGCAACGCCGAGGCCGGTTTCCGACCGACGGCAACCGACCGCTGCCGTTGACCCGATTGACCAACTCCCAGGCGCGGATCTCCGGACACTGAACGGCGACCAGAGTTCCTGGTCGGTGACGAAGCCGGACCACTACCGTTCGAACCATGAGCCCACCCTTCCGCCTCGATGTCATCGGCTTCGGTTCCTCACCGGCCGACATGCAGGGAGTCGCCCGTCAGGCCCAACAGGCCGGGTTCTCGACCCTCTGGCTGACCGAATCCACCCAGCCGGTCTACAGCCTGTGCACCGCGGCGGCGCTGGCCGCCGACGACCTGGCCATCGGCACCGGAATCGCGGTGGCTTTCGCCCGCAGCCCGATGATCTCCGCCCAGGCCGCCTGGATGCTGGCCCAGGCCACCAACGGGAGATTCACCCTCGGCCTCGGCACCCAGGTGCGGGCCCACGTCGAGCGCCGCTACTCGGCGGCGTTCGATCACCCCGGCCCGAGGCTCCAGGAGTACGTGGCCGCGGTGCGCTCGATCTTCCGGGCCTTCCGACGCCAGGAGCGGTTGCGGTTCGAGGGCGACTACTACTCGTTCTCCCTGCTGCCGGACATGTGGTCACCCGGCCCGATGGACTACGAGGACCCGCCCATCTACCTGGCCGGGGTCAGCCCCTGGATGGGCCGGATGATCGGCGAGGTGGCCGACGGGATGCACGTCCATCCACTGAACTCGGTGGCCTACCTCGAGAAGGTGCTGTGCCCGGCGGTGGCCGAGGGCGAGGCCCGGGCCGGCCGGAACCCCGGGCAGGTGCAGCTGGCGTGCCCGGTGATGACCATCGTGGGGGAGAGCGAGGAGGAGCTGGCGCCCCAGCGGGACGAGGTCCGGATGCGCATCGCCTTCTACGGATCGACCCCCGGCTACCAGGTGGTCTTCGACACCCACGGGTGGGAGGGCGTCGGCCCGCGCCTCAACCAGCTGCAGCGAGCCGGTGACTTCGGCGGGATGGCCGCCACCGTCACCGACGAGATGGTCGATGCGTTCGCGGTGACCGCACCCTGGGACGGCCTGGGCCAGGCCCTGATCGATCGCTACGACGGGGTCGCCGGCCACGTCATCTGCTATTCGGCCTCCCCGCAGTGGGCCAGCCATCCGGAGACCTTGGCACGGTGGAGCGAGGTGGCCCGGGAGGTGGCCGGCCGATAGGAACGGCGGGTGGGACCGGTGGGAGCCGGTGCATGGGGGATACTGGATCCTCACAGCTGGCTCCAAGCTCGCCCACAGCCAGTGGCCAAACCGGTGGCCCACCATGGAGCCAGGACCATCGGCCGTCGAGCCGGCCAATGGCCCGAGCCCCGGCCCGAGTCCGGGACCGAGGGAGGAGAAGGAGGTGGTGGGCATGGCCGAAACAGCCCCGGAGGCGCCGCCGTCAGCCCGGATCCTGGTCGTCGACGACGAGCCGTCCATCACCGACGCCGTCTCCACCTCGCTGCGCTACGAGGGCTTCGACGTCGAGGTGGCCTACACCGGTCGGACGGCGCTGAGCTCCGCCCAGGAGCACCCGCCCGACCTCATGGTCCTCGACGTGATGTTGCCCGATCTGGACGGCCTCGAAGTGACCCGCCGGCTCCGGGCCGACGGGCTCCACGTGCCCATCCTGTTCCTGACGGCCAAGGACTCGCTCGACGACAAGCTGGCCGGCCTGACCATCGGCGGCGATGACTACGTCACCAAGCCGTTCGCGCTGGCCGAGATCATCGCCCGGGTGCGGGTGATCCTCCGCCGGACCCAGGGCGACACCAGCGACGACGGGATCCTGCGTTTCGCCGACCTGGAGATGGACGAGAGCGCCCACGACGTCCGCCGGGACGGGGTCCCGATCCAGCTCACCGCCACCGAGTTCAACCTGCTGCGCTTCTTCATGCTGAACCCCCGCCAGGTGTTGTCCAAGCCCCAGATCCTCGATCACGTCTGGCACTACGACTTCGGCGGCGAGGCCAACGTCGTCGAGACCTATGTGAGCTACCTGCGCAAGAAGCTGGAGCGGCACGGCCCCCCGCTCATCCACACCATCCGTCTGGTCGGCTACACGTTGCGGGCTCCGGAACCGAGCACCTAAATGTCGCTGCGGACCCGATTGTTGGCGGCGGTGGGGGTGGTGTCGCTGGTGGCGCTCATCATCGCCGGGGTCACCATGTACAACTCGCTGGGTTCGTTTCTCAACAACCGGGTCGACCAGAGTCTCCAGACCGCCAGCCAGGCGTTCTCCGGGAACGGTCATCCTCCCGGATCCGGTCCGCCGCCGGGAGGCACCTTCCCCCCGTCGACCGGCGGCGGCGGATTCCCCACCAGCACCGTCATCCCCCGCCTGGCTCCGGGATTGTTCGTCGAGCGGATCACCGCCGCCGACGTCACCACCCAGTTCCAGAAGGCGGCCGAACCCGGCGGGCACCAGTACACCCCCTCGCTGCCGGCCGATCTGTTCTCGTCATTCACCAACCGGCCGTCCGGGTCGTCCGAGTTCCTGACCACCGGCTCCACCCAGTCATCGGGCCCGCAGTTCCGGGTGCTGGTGTCGAAGACTTCCGACGGGGACCTGACCGTCCTCGGCCAGACCCTCGACACCACCGCCGACACCCTCCGGCACCTGCTGTGGATCGAGTTGGCCGTGACCGGGGGCGCGCTCATCGCCGCCCTGTTGCTCGGGCTCTGGCTGGTCCGGGTCGGGCTCCAGCCGTTACGGCAGGTGGAGCTCACCGCCGCCGCCATTGCCGACGGGGACCTGTCCCGGCGGATCCCCGGGGAGGACCGCCGCACCGAGGTCGGGCGGTTGTCCCGGGTGCTCAACGTGATGCTCGCCCGGATCCAACGGGCGTTCGCCGACCGGGACGCCACCGAGGCCCAGCTCCGGAAATCCGAGGAGCGCCTCCGTCGCTTCGTGGCCGACGCCTCCCACGAGCTGCGGACGCCGGTCGCCGCGGTGTCCGCCTACGCCGAGCTCTACACCCGGGGCGCCGCCGAGCACCCCGAGGACCTCGACCGGTTCATCGCCGGCATCCAGGGGGAGAGCGAGCGGATGAAGCATCTGGTCGAGGACCTGTTGCTGCTGGCCCGACTGGACGAGGGGCTGCCGATCGAACACCGACCGGTCGAGTTGGTCTCGGTGGTCGCCGACGCCATCGAGGCGGGCCGGGCCATGGGGCCGGAGTGGCCGGTGGCCCTGCAGGCCACCGGGCCGGTCGAGGTGGTGGGGGACCGCCTCCGGTTGCGTCAGGTGGTCGACAACCTGCTGGCCAATGTGCGGGCCCACGCCCCGGCCGGCACCCACACCGTCGTCACCGTGACCTCCGACGGCGCCCATGCGGTGGTGGAGGTGGCCGATGACGGCCCCGGGTTCACCGCCGACCAGGCCGGACAGGTCTTCGAGCGCTTCTACCGGGCGGATCCGTCGCGGACCCGGACCCGCGGGGGGTCGGGCCTAGGGCTGTCCATCGTCTGGTCGATCGTGGCCGCCCACTACGGCACCATCGCCGCGTCCCCCGGAGCCGAGCGGGGAGCGGTGTTCACCGTGACGCTGCCGGTGTCGGCCGAGGAGGCGGCCATCGACGTCTCGGCCCGGGCGTCGACGGGGACGGCTGCCGGAGACGGGGCCAGCGACGCGGCCAACGAGTCGACCGAAGTGACGATCGAAGGGCCGGTGGCCACCGAGCCGGTGGCCAACGAGTCGGCGGCCGGTGAAGGGGAGAGCCGCGGCGTGGGCACCTCACGCTGATCCGGGTGGTCGGGTGCCACCCGATCGACGAACACCCGGTCGAGGATGAAGTAGCGGATCACCCACAGCAGGGCGTAGGCGAACAGGTTGGCTCCGTCGACCACCCCGGTGTGCCAGGGATTGGCGAGCCCGGCACTGTGTTCGCCGGCGTAGCGGACGGCCAGGGTGGAGAGCACCAGGCCGGCCACCGACAGCAGGCAGAACGGGATGAACTGACCGGCATCCGACCGGCCGTGGAGGCGCCACACCCATCGGCGGTTGAGCTCGAAGGAGGGGACGGTGCACACCGCGATGGCCACCACATTGGCCACCGTCGGGGACAGGTGGAAGACGTCGATGTTGATCCCGAGGACCAACAGACCGACCGCCACCGAGATGACCGACGCGCCGGAATAACGGAGCACCTTTGCCACGGGCAGCTCAGCCAGAAGGTTCACCGGGTTAATTTCGGCGTGGTCGCCCGTCGGCTTGAGGCGGCCGCCCCCGGCGACCACGGTCAGTGGCGGCCGGCCGCCGCCGGGACCGCCACCGCCGCGCCCGGTGATCTCCGACCGGTCCGCCGGATTTCTGGGTACCCCCTCAGCCGACCCACAGGGGGCTCCAAGGTCGGGGACCCAGGATCTCCCCATGAGCATCGCCGAGGCGCCGAAACCCACGGCCGAACCCGCCCGTCCCGGCGCCCCGGTGGCGGTCGAGATCGTGGTGCCCGTCTATAACGAGGAGCGGTCCCTGGAGCCGGGCATCCGCCGGCTGCGCGCCTACCTCGACACCTCGTTCCCGTTCCGGGCGGTGGTCACCATCGCCGACAACGCCAGCACCGACGCCACCTGGGACCGGGCCATCGCCCTCGCCGCCGAGCTCGAAGGCGTTCGCGCCGTCCACCTCGAGGAGAAGGGGCGGGGCCGGGCGCTCCGGGCGGTGTGGTCCACCTCCGGCGCCGAGGTGGTGGCCTACATGGATGTCGACCTCTCCACCGGTCTCGACGCCCTCCTCCCGTTGGTGGCGCCGCTGCTGTCCGGCCACAGCGACCTGGCCATCGGAAGCCGGCTCGCCCCCGGCGCCAAGGTGGTGCGGGGCACCAAGCGGGAGCTGATCTCCCGCGGCTACAACCTCATCGTCCGCACCGTCCTCCACAACAATTTCTCCGATGCCCAGTGCGGCTTCAAGGCCATCCGTTCGGAGTTGGTGAAGGAGCTGTTGCCGCTGGTGGAGGACAACGCGTGGTTCTTCGACACCGAGCTGCTGGTCCTGGCCGAACGCAACGGCCTGCGGATCCACGAGGTCCCGGTCGACTGGGTCGACGACCCCGACTCCCGGGTCGACATCGCCCGCACCGCCCGGGACGACCTGAGCGGCATCGCCCGTCTGTTGTGGAGCTTCATGCGGGGCCGGGGCACCACGCTCACTGATCTGGTTCCCGACCGGATGGAGCGGCCCGACGAGTTGGTCCGGTTCGCCCGGGTGGGGTTGGTCAGCACTCTGGTCTATCTGGCGCTGTTCCTGGCCTTCCGGGATCTGCTCGGAGCCCTGGTGGCCAACGCCGCGGTGCTGGTGTTCACCACCGCCGCCAACACCGCGGTGCACGCCCGGTTCACCTTCGCCGGCCGGGGACCGTTCCGCCACCGCACCCAGCTCCTCGGCGCCGCCACCGTGCTGGTGACGAGTGTGGGGCTCACCACCGTTGCCCTGGTGGTCGCCGGAGTCCTGGCGCCGGGCTCGCTCCTGGCCGAGACGGCCGCCATCCTGGTCGGCACCGGGGTGGCGGCCCTGGCCCGATTCTGCCTGCTCCGTGCCTGGGTGTTCCGGTCCCGCACCGCACCACCGGCCTCCGACCCCCCGCCGGACAATCCCAGCCACCCCCGTGACCATCACCGCAAGGAGAACCCGCGATGACCACCTTCGTCCCCGGCGGGCTGGACGAGCGCGCCCCGCAGCCGTCGCAGCCGTCGCAGCCGTCGGAGCCGCCGACCCCGCCGGAGTTGTCGGTCCCGTCGGTCCCGTCGACGGCCGGAGGCTCGCCCTGGTGGATACGGGAAGGCCGGCCGGCGTGGTCGGTGCCGGCCCGCGCCGCCATCTTCGTCTCCACCCTGGTGCTGTACACCTGGAACCTGTCGGCCGTCGGCATGTCCAACACCTTCTACGCCGCCGCCGTCAAGAGCGGGACGGTCAGCTGGAAGGCGTTCTTCTTCGGTTCCCTCGACCCCGGAAACTTCATCACCGTGGACAAGCCGCCGGCCGCCTTGTGGGTCGAAGAGCTGTCCGGCCGGGTGTTCGGCTTCTCGTCGTGGAGCATGCTGCTGCCCGAGGCCGTGGCCGGGGTGGCCTGCGTGATGATCGTCTACCGCCTGGTCCGGCGCTGGGCCGGAGAGTTTGCCGCCGTCCTCGCCGCGGTGGCGTTGGCGGTGACCCCCATCGCCACCGAGATGTTCCGGGACAACAACCCCGACGCCATGTTGACCTTGTTCCTGGTGGCCGCGGCTTGGGCGCTGTGGTCGGCCCTGGAGACGGCCAAGACCAACCGGCTGGTGCTCTGCGCCACGCTGGTCGGCTTCGCCTTCCTCACCAAGACGCTGGAGGCGTTCATCGTGCTGCCGGCCTTCGGGTTGGTGTACCTGGTGTGCGCCAAGCCCCGGCTTCCCCGGCGGCTGGCCCAACTCGGTTGGGCGGCGCTGGCCCTGGTCATCTCCAGCGGGTGGTGGGTCGCCATCGTCGAGTGGTGGCCGGCCGCCTCCCGGCCCTACATCGGGGGCAGCACCGACAACTCGGAATGGAACCTCATCTTCGGCTACAACGGCTTCTCCCGGATCACCGGCACCGCCGGCGGGACCGGCGCCCCCGGGGGCGGCGGTGCCGGGTTCGCCGGGACTCCGGGTGTCCTCCGGATGTTCAACGACCTGCTCGGCGGGCAGATCTCCTGGCTGCTGCCGCTGGCCCTGGTCGGCCTGGTCGGCGGGCTGTGGTTCACCCGGAAGACGCCGCGGGACAGCCTGCGGCGAGCCGGCTACGTGCTGTGGGGCGGCTGGACCCTGATGTTCGCCGCGGTGTTCTCCGACGCCCAGGGGATCTTCCACCCCTACTACACGGTGGTCCTGGCCCCCGGGGTGGCCGCCCTGTCGGGCGCCGGCGCGCTGGCGCTGTGGCGGCTCGGACGATCGAGCCGGTGGTGGTGCGGGGTGTTGCCCGCCGCGGTGATCGGCTCCGCGGTGTGGGCGGCGATCCTGCTCGGGCGCACCCCCGGGTACGACCGTTGGCTGGAACCGGCCGTCGTGACCACCGGCGTTGTCGCCGCGCTCTGCCTCTTGGTCTCGGTGATCGGGGTGGTCCGGGCCCGGATGGTGGCGGCTGCCGCCGCCGGGCTCGGGGCCGCCAGTGTGCTGGCCGGGCCCGTCGCCTACTCGTTCACCACCGTCAACAACGCGGCCGGCGGCACGTTGGCCAGCGCCGGGCCCTCGACCGCCGGCGGCGGTCTCGGTGGCGGCCGCGGCGGCGGTCGCTTTCCCGGACTCGCCGGTGGCGCCGGTGGCGCCGGGGCGGCACTTCGAGGCGGCGCCGGGGCGTCGCTCACCCCGGGGTCCAAGGGCCTGGGCACCGATGCGTCGGCCAACCAGGCGCTCGTCTCCTACCTCGAAACGCACCAGGGGAGCGCCGAGTACCTGGTGGCGGTCACCGGTTCGCAGACCGCCGCCCCGATCATCCTGTCGACCGGGAAGCCGGTCATCGCCATGGGCGGTTTCAGCGGGGGTGACCCGGCGCCCACCCTGGCCCAGTTCAAGACGTTGGTGGCAACCGGCAAGGTCCACTACGTGGTGGTCAGCGGCGGGACCGGCCCCGGTGCCGCCCTCCCCGGTGCCGCCTCGGGCGGGGGATTCCCGGGTGGGTTCCCGGGCGCGGCCCGGGGATCGTTCCCCCGACCTGGGGGGACCGGCACCGGCGCCAACGGTTTCCGCCCCGGGGGCGGGGCCAGCGAATTCCCGGGCGGGGCCGCGGGAGGGTTCCCCGGTGGGACGGGAGGAGCCCAGGCCGGACCGGGCGGCGGCCGCTCGTCGACGGTCAGCGCCATCGACGCCTGGGTGACCTCCCACGGGACCAAGGTCTCCTACGGCTCCACCGGGGGCGGCACCCTCTACTTCGTGAGCAGCTCGGCAGCGACATGAAACTGTAACCAGACTGGGCGGCACCGCCGGTGGGCCACTAGTAGCTTGACCGGATCGTGTCGGAACCCCGCGTCATCAGTTCCCCGCGGATGACCCCGGCGGGCCATGCGGTACGGGTGCGGATCCTGGTGATCGCCGCGGTGGTGGCGTCCGGTCTGATCGTGGCCGTGTCCCTCCCGTCGCCCGCCGCCCACCCGGCGACGGTCGTGCCTCCGGTTCCGAGTTGGGACACCTCGCCGACGTGGGTCGACACCCTGCAGGACACCGACCAACCCATCGCCCTGTCGTCGCCCACCGTGGCCAATCTGGACGGATCGCCATCGGTGGTCGTCGGCGACCGCCGGGGCATGGTCTACGGGGTCCACCTCGCCGATGGCACCGAGGCATCGGGTTGGCCGGTGACCGACGGGAGTCCGCCGGTCGACTCGTCTCCGTCGGTGGCCACCCAACCCAATGGACGTTCCACCGTCTTCTTCGGCTCGGGCTACGACGGCAACCCGGGTCCCGGTGGCTACCAGGCCTTCGATTCCTCCGGCAACTTCAAGTGGTTCACCCAGGTCGTCAATCCTCCGACCGACCTGGCGCCGGCATCCGGGGTCCAGGCCGGGATGAGCGTCGGCATTCTCCAGGGGGGGACGGCGGTGGTGGCGGGATCGCTCGGCCAACAGACCTATGCGCTCAACACCGGCAGCGGCGCGGCGCTGAACGGCTGGCCGTTCTTCAATTCGGACAGCACTCACGCCACCGCCGCCCTCGCCGATCTGTACGGCACCGGCCAGAACCAGATCATCGTCGGGGGCGACCAGTCGGCCGGTGCCGGCCAGGGCCAGCAGTACAACGACGGCGGACACCTCCGGGTGCTCAGTGACCAGGGCAACGTGATCTGCCGGGCGGACACCAATCAGGTGGTCGACTCTTCACCGGCGGTAGGCGGGTTCCTGCCCGGCGGGGCCACCGGGATCGTGACCGGCACCGGCAACTTCTTCCCCGGGGCTCCCGACACCAATACGGTGAAGGCCTACGACACCCACTGCAACCAGCAGTGGTCGACCCCGGTGGACGGCAGCACCTTCTCCTCGCCGGCGCTGGCCGACATCTCCGGGACCGGGTCCCTGGAAGTGGCCCAGGGAACCGACAACGGGACCTCCGGTTCCATCTGGGTGCTGAACGCCGCCAACGGCGCACCCCTCTGGCATCACGCCGGCCTCCCCCGGGTGATCGGCTCAGTGGTGACCGCCGATCTCTTCGGCCTCGGCGACCAGGACGTGATCGTTCCGACCATCAATGGCGCCTTCATCTTCGACGGGGTCACCGGCACCCAACTCGACGTCCTCGACGCCAACCTCGGTCTGCAGAACTCACCGCTGGTGACCCAGGACGCCAACGGAACGGTGGGGATCACCCTGGCCGGCTATATCGCCTCCGGCACTCCGGTCCATCTGCTCGGGAGGATCGAGCACTTCGAGATCCCCCTGTCCAACGGGGCCGCGGCGGTGGGGAAGGGATCGTGGCCGATGTTCCACCATGACCCCCAGCTGACCGGGAACGCCGGCGGGACCACGCCTCGGGGATCGGTCGCTCCCTGCAACGTGCCGGCCGCCGCCAACAGCGGCTACGACCTGTTCGCCTCCGACGGCGGCATCTTCTCCTTCGGCGGGGCGCCGTTCTGCGGGTCGACCGGGAACCTGCGTCTCAACGCCCCGGTGGTGGGGGCGGCCGTGGCCCGGGGCAGCGGCGGGTACTGGGAGGTCGCCGCCGACGGCGGGATCTTCGCCTTCGGCGGGGCCGGGTTCTACGGATCCATGGGCGGCCGCCCGTTGAACAGTCCGATCGTGGGGATGGCGGCCACCGCCGACGGCAGGGGTTACTGGTTGGTCGCCGCCGACGGCGGCATCTTCGCCTTCGGCGACGCCGGCTTCGGCGGATCCATGGGCGGCCAACCGCTCCACGCGCCGATCGTCGGGATCTCGGCCTCGACCGACGGTGACGGGTACCGGCTGGTCGCCTCCGACGGCGGCATCTTCTGCTTCGGGTACGCCCCGTTCCTGGGGTCGATGGGCGGCCAACCGCTGGCCGCCCCCATCGTGGGCCTCACCAACGACCCCAACTCCGGCGGCTATTGGGAGGTGGCGTCGGACGGCGGGGTCTTCGCCTTCGGGGGCGCACCCTTCTTCGGTTCGATGGGCGGCATTCCCCTCAACCGACCCATCGTCGCCTTGGCGGAAACCGCCAACGGCAGCGGGTACCGGTTCGTGGCGTCCGACGGCGGCATCTTCAGCTTCAACGCGCCTTTCTTCGGTTCGATGGGCGGCATCCCGCTGAACCGGCTGATGGTGGGCATGGTGGGGTTCTGATCGATCCCGTCCGACCGCCACCGACGTAGACTTCGGCGGTGACCGAGGTTCTGGCTGTGGCCAACCAGAAGGGCGGGGTCGCCAAAACCACGACCGTCCACTCCTTGGGGGTGGCGTCGGCGGAGCTCGGACGGCGGACCCTGGTCGTCGATCTCGATCCCCAGGCCTGCCTGACCTTCTCGCTGGGCTTCGACTCCGATGCCTTGGAGGAGTCGCTGCACGACGTGTTCGTCCGCCGGACCAAGGTGGCCGACGTCCGGCGCCCGGTGCCGGGAGTCGATGGCCTGGATCTGCTGCCCGCCACCATCGACCTGGCCGGCTCCGAGGTGCACCTGCTGACCCGGACCGGTCGGGAGCACGTCCTCGAGCGGGCCCTCGAACCGATCCTGACCGACTACGACCTCATCCTCATCGACTGCCCCCCGTCGCTCGGCGTGCTCACCATCAACGGGCTCACCGCCGCCGACGCCGTCCTCATCCCCTTGCAGTGCGAGGCGCTCTCGAATCGGGGAGTCGGCCAGCTCCTCGAGACCATCGAGGATGTACGCACCTTTGCCAACGGGGATCTGAAGGTGCGAGGGGTCATCGCCACCATGTACGACGACCGCACCAAACACGCTCGACGGGTGCTCGAAGAGGTGGAGAGCCGCTATGGCGTCTCGGTGCTGCCGCCTCCGGTGAAGAAGTCGATTCGGTTCGCCGAGGCCCCGGCGAGGGGGAAGTCCATCCTCCAGCACGCCCCCAACTCGGCTGGGGCCCACGCCTATCGCCAACTGGCCAAGCTGCTGTTCGACACGCCGGTGGGCGCCGGATCCACTCAGTGACGCCCGAGGGTTTCGACCCGCTGGGAAAGCGGGCGCTGTATTGGATGCCGGTCGACTCCCGGGTGGTGGTGACCAGGGAGGCCGACGCCGGGGAATCAACCAGCCGGGGCAACGATGTGCCCCGACCGCCCACCGGCCGGCAGCGGGCCCGACCGCCGGGCAAGCACGCCCTCTACTCCACCGCCGTCGGGCCCAAAGAAGCGGAGACCGCCGGCTTTACCGATACCGGCACGGATCCGCTGCCGCTCCGGGGGTTGCTGGCCGTGGAGTGCTCGGCCTGCGGGTCGGTCACCCGGGTGAGCGTTCTCGATTTTCTGATGCTGCAATTCCCCTTCGCCGCCTGGGTGCCCGGGCGGACGTTCGACCACCGGATGACCTGCCCGGCCTGTCGTCGCCGTGCCTGGACGAGCGTGACGCTGTCCTCCTCGCTGAGTTGACGTCGTCGCCATGACGATCTCGACCGTGGGTCCGCTGCTGGTGGCGGCCACCTCGTCCAACTCGAACCAACCCGGCGGGATCGTCGGCTCCCTCCTCCACTTCCACGGGCCCGCCGCCTACGCGTTGGTGGGGTTTCTGGCCTTCGCCGAGGCCGCCCTGTTGGTGGGCTTCTTCATCCCCGGAGAGACGGCGGTGGTCATCGGCGGGGTGCTGGCCGGGCTCAACCAGGTCAATCTGCTCCTGATCATGTTCATCGTGGTGGTCTGCGCCATCACCGGCGACTCCGTCGGCTACGAGGTGGGCAAGAAGGTCGGCCCCTGGCTCCTCAACCATCGCCCGATGAAAGGGAATGTCGGAGTGGCCAAGACCACCGTGCTGCTCGAGCGCTTCGGGGGGCCGGCGGTGTTCCTCGGGCGGTTCATCGCCTTCGCCCGGGCGGTGATCCCGGGCCTGGCCGGAATGAGCGGGGTCCGGTACCGCACCTTTCTCTTCTACAACGCGTTGGGGGGCCTGCTCTGGGGGGTGGGCTACACCCTGCTCGGCTTCGTCGTCGGGAAATCCTTCGAGACGATTCTGAAGACGGTCGGCATGTGGTCGGCCATCGGGATCGCCTCGGTGGTGGTGGGGTTGCTGGTCGGCCGCCATTTCCTCAAGCGGCGCCGCAGCCGATCGGCGGCGTCCGGACCGTCCTGATCGAACCCTCCTGATCGACCCCTACCGATCGAACAGGAAGAACCGGGACGGCTCGGGGCCCTCCCGCCGGACCCGGTCGTGAAGCTCGAGCAGGACGCAGTGGGCCAGGGTCTCGCCGTTGGCCTGGCGTTGCATGAACGACTCGATCTGATCCCAGGGTCGGGACCAGTGAAGGCGGAGGGTGATGTCCCAGGCGGTCGATCCCGGGTGGTCTCCGAGCACCTGCTCGATCTCGTCGAGGCGGTCGGCGTGATGCTGGATGAGCTCGTCGAGGCGCCCGGCCAGGTCGGAGAACCGGTACTCGTGGCCGGGGAGGACCTCTTCGGCCCCCAGGTCCTGGATCTTCAGCAACGAGGCCAGGAAGTCCCCGAGCGGGTTGGACGGCTGTTGGGTGTGGACCGAGATGTTCGGGGTGATGCGGGGAAGTACGTGGTCACCGGACAGCAACAGGCGCCGGTCCTCGCTGTAGAAACAGGTGTGGCCGGGCGAGTGGCCCGGTGTCCAGATGGTCTGCAGGTTCCAGCCCGGCAACTCGACGGACTTCCCGTCCTCGAAGAACACGTCCGGCTCGGCCATGGTGACCATTGCCTTCAACCGCATCGACGCCATGGTGAGATCGGGGAGCTTGTCGGCCGGCACCCCCGAATCGACCAGCAGCCGGGTCTGGTTCTCGAGCAGCTGATCGGTATCGCCGTAGCGGGCCTCGAGCATGATGGCATCCTCGGGGTGGAGCCCGATCCACGCCCCCGACGTCTCCCGGATCCGGCCGGCCAGGCCGTAGTGGTCGGGATGGATGTGGGTGACCAGCACCGCCCGGACATCGGAGATGCTCCCGCCGGCCAGGGCCAGGCCGTCGCCGAGGGTGGTCCACGCCTCGTCGGTGTTCCACCCGGCATCCACCAGGGCGACCCCGCCCCCGTCGAGCTCGAACGCGTAGACCAGCACGTAGCGGAGGGGGTTGTTGGGGATCGGCACCGGAATCGACCAGAGTCCGGGCCGAACCTGCTCGACGGGAGGGAGGATCTTGTTGTCCCATGCCTCTTTCTGCAATGTCCCGGTGACCACGACCATGCGGGCACGGTACTCAGGGCGAGCCGGTGAACGCCACCTCGCCCTTCTGCCACTGCCCCTTCGGCGGGCCACGACGGCGGACGACGGGCCAGGTCGGCGGAAAATGGCCGAGGGCCATCGGTTTGGCATACTTGTCGACCGGGGGCCTTGTCGATACGGGTCCGCCACCGTTGCTGAGGAGGAGTCGATGTCCAGGACCACCTTGTCGTCTGCCACCCGTGGCGCCGAGTTCGCCTACCCGGAGTACTGGGCGGACATGGACAACTGGCACCGGAGGGTGGCGGAGATCCGCCGCACCGACCCCATCCTCAAGGTCGAGCTCGAGGGGTTCGAACCGTTCTGGGCGCTGACCAAACATACCGACGTGTTCGCCGTCTCCCGCGACAACGCGCGGTGGATCAACACCTCCCGCGCCGTGCTGGCCGCCGAGGAGGACACCCGGAAGATGCTCGAATCCGGTGTCCCGGAGCCCCGCACCCTCATCCACCTCGACGGGCAGGACCACAAGGACCACCGTCAGGTCACCAACGACTGGTTCAAACCCGCGGCGGTCAAGCTGCGTCAGTCCCGTATCGACGGCCTGGCTGACCTGTTCGTGGAGAAGATGCGGGCCATGGGGGGTGAATGCGACTTCGCCCACGACATCGCCCAGCCCTACACCCTCCGGGTGATCATGGACATCTACGGTGTTCCCGAGTCGGACGAGCCGCTGATGATGGAGCTCACCCAAGGCCTGTTCGGAGCGGCCGACCCCGAGTTCCTGGGTGACGCCGCCGACCCCGCCGCCCGCCTGCAGGAATCGGTGATGAAGTTCATCGAATACTTCAACGCCATCACCGAGGATCGCCAGAAGACCCCGACGTCCGACTTGGCCAGCGTCATCGCCAACGGTCAACCCGGGGGATGCCCGATGGGTGACATCGAGCGCATCTGGTACTACATCATCGTGGCCACCGCCGGCCACGACACCACCTCGTACGCCCTGTCCGGGGGTATGGAGGCGATGCTGCGGGATCCGTCCCAACTCTGGGCGCTGCGGGACGATCCGGAATTGGCCGGCAATGCCGCTGACGAGTGCATCCGCTGGACCGCCCCGGTCCGTCATTTCATGCGGTACGCCACCGAGGACAGCACCGTGGGTGGTGTCGACATCCCCGAAGGCGGGCGGGTACTCCTGTCCTACCCGAGCGCCAATCGCGACGAGGATGTCTTCAGCGACTCGATGACCTTCGACGTGCGGAGAGCCAACGCCGACAAATTGGTCTCCTTCGGTTCCGGGACCCACTTCTGCCTCGGGAGCCAGTTCGCCCGCCGGGAGGTCCGCACCATGTTGGTCAAGCTGGCCGCCCAGCTCGACCACATCGAGTCGAACGGGCCGGCCCGGTGGTCGGAGTCATCCTTCGTCTCCGGAGTCAAGCACCTGCCGGTCGCCTATTCGTTCCGCTAGGGCCATCTGCCGCGAGTCCCACCGGCGGGCGGCCTCGCCTGCCCCCCAGGCCGAAGGGCTGAGCCGGTCCTTGATCGCCTCGACCGAATGCCGGACGTCGTGATCCTCGCGGCTCACGAGATCAACCGCGACACCGCGATGACGATTGGAGGCCAGGGCGGGCACCAGACGTTCCCAGCCCCGTGGTCCCTGGGTTGTCCCCGGCATCAGCACGAAATCGGCCACGACCACGTTCTAGCTGCCGTAACGACAGCGATCGCCCTCGATGGCAGGCCGATTCCTCCGCGCCGAACCTGGCCCCCGACGAGAATTTCAGCCCAGCGAGGTGTTGTTCACGGTTCGAGCGGGTATTCCAAAGGTGTCGGACCAGTTCGGCGGCAAAGAAGGTCGACGCCGAAGTGGCAGGCCATGACAGGTCCGAGTTGTTCAAAGGCGGTGAAGGCTAGGAGCGTGACGCAACCAGAAAGGCAGACAAAAGAGGAGGCAGGAAGATGACGCAAACGATCCACGAAGTGATGACCGCTCATCCCATGGCATTGTCGACGACCATGTCGATAGGCGACGCGGCGAGGGCGATGCGCGAGCGGGACTTGGGTGACGTGATCGTCGTCGACGACAAGGACGCGTTGTGCGGGATCGTGACGGACCGTGACATCGTCGTCCGAGCTGTCGCCGACGACCGCGACCCGAGCCAGGTCCGCCTCGGTGACATCTGCAGTCGTGACCTCACCACCATCGACGCCTCGGCGCCGGTCAAGGACGCGGTCAAGCTGATGCGGGAGCGAGCCCTGCGCCGCCTCCCCGTGGTGGAGAGTGGTCGACCGGTCGGCATTGTCTCGCTGGGCGATCTGGCCATCGAACGGGACCCGGAGTCCACTTTGGCCGACATCAGCGCGGCCCCCTCGAACACCTGAGCGACGGCTTCGGATGCCTGCCGACGGTTGGCTCGATATCAGGGCGAAAATGGGGGGCGGACACGGCAGAATCCGGCCAGGTACCAGATATGTATCCGTCGAATCCCTGAGTCCCAATGAACGCTCGTAAGGGTCGGCGCGCCGAGAAGCGGCTCGTGCTGGAGATCGAGGAATTCTTGAGGGGCAGAGTTCGGCTCGGCTTCGTTATGAAGGGCTCAGCTGTTCCCGCATGGGTTGAGATCAACTGGTTGGCCCACGGAGATCCGTCGGAGATTTTGGCCCGCGCCCGGGAGGAGTTGGGTCTGAAGCGCCCCCAAGGTTCATGGGTCTGGGCAACCAGCACGCTCGTCAACGAACTCTTCATGGACGCCGGGGCCAACGCGGAGACCATCCGACAACTTCAGCGCGACTGCATCATTCCGATGGAAATGGCCCTCATGAGCCAGACGCACCAAAAGATGCTACCGGTCGATCTTGTCACACTCGGAGTGCTCAGATTGCGGTCACATCCGCACGCACACCGGTCGCCCAATGACGAGCGCCAAGACAGGCCGGACCCCTTCGAGACTGACCATGAGTGAGCTGGACAATCGCGACGCGCCTGAAAATGGTCGCTCATGGCAGTTCGGTGCAGCCGCCCGGCAGCGACGCACTGATGCATCCCAATCCTGAATTTCTTCCGGCTTGTTCGTCGAGTCCTAGCCTTCAGGACGCCACGACCACGATCAAGGACGGTGGTCGACCGGTTGGGGCTCCGGCGGCGCCGGGGGCGGCGGATCTATGGGCTGCAACGGGTCAGGGGGGACCGAACTCTGGAGGAATCGCATCACGTCGCTCTGAATTTCATCTGGACTGGTTTTTCCACTTCCCGGGGTTGGAGGACGTGTTCCACGGTGCGGCGAAGGCTCGCCCGATCACCGAACCGCCAAACA
>DASZNG010000037.1:0-15623 GCA_035551535.1 Acidimicrobiales bacterium
ACCCCCCGGGTACCATCGACAGAGTGCCTGAATTCGAGGTCGTTTCCCCATTTCGCCCGTCCGGCGACCAACCCGAGGCCATCCGAGACCTGGTGGCCGGGGTGGAGCGCGGGGACAGGTATCAGACCCTGCTGGGGATCACCGGCTCGGGGAAGACCGCGACCATCGCCTGGACGGTGGAGGCCCTCCAGCGCCCGACCCTGATCATCGAGCCGAACAAGTCGCTGGCCGCCCAGCTGGCCTCCGAGCTCAAGGGCTTCTTCCCCCACAACCGGGTCGAGTACTTCGTCTCCTACTACGACTACTACCAGCCCGAGGCCTACGTGCCCTCGTCGGACACCTACATCGAGAAGGACTCGTCCATCAACGACGAGATCGACCGGCTGCGCCACGCCACCACCTCGTCACTGCTGCTGCGCCGGGACACCATCGTGGTGGCCTCGGTCTCCTGCATCTACGGACTCGGTTCCCCCGACGAATACCGCAACCGGATCGTCGCCCTCAAGCCCGGGGAGGTCCACGACCAGCGGTCGCTGCTCCGGCGGCTGGTCGAGCTCCAATACACCCGCAACGACCTGACCCTGGCCCGGGGGCAGTTCCGGGCCCGGGGCGACACCGTGGAGATCCATGCCGCCTACGAGGAGCAGGCGGTCCGGATCGAGTTCTTCGGCGACACCATCGAGCGGATCCGGCCCTTCGACGTGATGACCGGCGAGATCGGCGACGACCTCGAGGAGTTGGTCATCTTCGCCAAGACCCACTACGGGACGGGCGACGAGAAGATGCAAAAGGCCATCCTCGGGATCGAATCGGAGCTCCGCCAACGCCTGGTCGAGCTGGAGGGCGCCGGCAAGCTGCTCGAGAGCCAGCGGCTGCGGATGCGGACCGAGTACGACCTGGAGATGCTGACCGAGACCGGGGTGTGCGCCGGGGTGGAGAACTACAGCCGGCATCTCGACGGCCGCCAGCCGGGGGAGGCGCCGTTCACCCTCCTCGACTTCTTCCCCAAGGACTTCCTGGTGGTCCTCGACGAGAGCCACGTGGCCGTCCCCCAACTCCGGGGCCAGTTCGCCGGGGACCGTTCGCGGAAGGAGACGCTGGTCGACCACGGGTTCCGGTTGCCGTCGGCGGTCGACAACCGGCCGCTCCGGTTCGAGGAGTTCATCGAGCGCACCGGGCAGACCATCATGTTGTCGGCCACCCCCGGCACCTGGGAGTTCGAGCACAGCACCCAGGTGGTGGAGCAGGTGATCCGCCCCACCGGCCTGCTCGATCCCGAGGTGGACATCCGGCCGACCACCGGGCAGATCGACGACCTGCGGGAGCGGATCGACGCCACCGTGGCCGCCGGCTTCCGGGTGCTGGTCACCACCCTGACCAAGAAGATGGCCGAGGACCTCACCGCCTACCTGGCCGAGCACGGGGTGCGGGTCGAGTACCTCCACTCCGACGTGGACACCATGGCCCGGATCGAGCTGCTCCGGGAGCTGCGGATGGGGATGTTCGACGTCCTGGTCGGCATCAACCTGCTGCGGGAGGGCCTCGACCTCCCGGAGGTGGCGCTGGTGGCCATCCTGGATGCCGACAAGGAAGGCTTCCTGCGGTCGTCGTCCTCCCTCATCCAGACCATGGGGCGGGCGGCCCGCAACGTCAACGGCCGGGTGATCATGTACGCCGACACCGTGACCGAGTCGATGACCACCGCCATCGGGGAGACCCAGCGCCGGCGGGCCCGCCAGATCGCCTACAACCAGGCCCACGGCATCGATCCCCAGACCATCACCAAGGCGGTGTCCGACATCCTCCAGCGGGTGCGGAGCGACGGACGCGGGGAGGAGGTCCTCAGCCCCGGTCGGGCCCGGCGGGCGGGGGCCCGGCGCACCACCGAGCGGCGTCCCGGTGGTGTCGATCCACGCACGGCGGCGGCGGAGTTGGCCGGCGCCATCGGCCCGGATGCCGATCAGCTCTCCGGTCTCATCCACGAGTTGGATCTGGAGATGCAGCGGGCGGCCGAGGAGTTGCGTTTCGAGGAGGCGGCGCTGCTCCGTGACGAGGTGGCCGAGCTCCGCGCCCTGCTGGTCCGGGACCCGGTCGACGGCTCGGCCGTCCTCCCCGGACACACCGCCGACATCAACGTCCCGGCGGACGCGTGAGCGCCCGGGGCCCTTCCCCCCACCGGTATCCTCAGCGCCATGGCTGATCGTCTGGTGGTGCGGGGCGCCCGCGAGCACAACCTCCAAGATGTCTCCCTCGACCTGCCCCGGGACCGGCTGATCGTCTTCACCGGCCTGTCGGGCTCGGGAAAGTCGTCGCTGGCCTTCGACACCATCTACGCCGAGGGACAGCGCCGCTACGTCGAGTCGTTGTCGGCCTATGCCCGCCAATTCCTGGGGCAGATGGACAAGCCCGACGTCGACTTCATCGAGGGGCTGTCCCCGGCCATCGCCATCGACCAGAAGTCCGCCTCCCGCAACCCCCGTTCCACGGTGGGGACGGTCACCGAGGTCTACGACTACCTCCGGCTGCTCTACGCCCGGATCGGCAAGCCCCACTGCCCGACGTGCGGACGGCCGGTGGTCCGGCAGAGCCCCCAGCAGATCGTCGACCGGATCCTGGCCATGGACGAAGGGACCCGGTTCCTGGTCCTGGCTCCGGTGGTGCGGGGGCGGAAGGGGGAGTACAGCACCCTCCTCGACGATCTGGCCAAGCAGGGGTTCGCCCGGGTGCGGGTCGACGGGGAGACAGTGGAGCTGGCCGAGCGGTCCGAGGTCGACCTGGCCCGCTACGAGCAGCACACCATCGAAGTGGTGGTCGACCGGCTGGTCCGGCGGGACGACATTCGCCGGCGGTTGACCGAATCCCTGGAGGCGGCGTTGTCGCTGGCCGAGGGGGTGGCCGAGGTCGTGGTGGTGGATGCCGACGGCACCGAAGAGGAGGCCATCACCTTCAGCCAGCACCTGGCCTGCACCCACTGCGGCACCAGCTTCGAGGACCTCTCGCCCCGCAATTTCTCCTTCAACTCGCCCTACGGGGCCTGCCCGACCTGCTCCGGGCTCGGCACCAAATTCGAGGTGGATCCCGACCTGGTGGTGCCCGACCCGACCAAGTCCCTGGCCGACGGGGCCCTGGCGCCGTGGTCGGGCGCCCGGAGCGAGTACTTCACCCGGGTGGTGGAGGCGGCCGCCGACTTGGGTGGCTTTTCGGTCGACACCCCGTGGGAGAAGCTGACCAAGGCGGACAGGAAGCTGGTCCTCTACGGGGCCGGGTCCCGGCAGGTGCACCTCAAGTACCGCAACCGGTACGGCCGCCAACGCTCGTTCCACACCAGCTACGAGGGGATCGTCCCCTGGCTGCAGCGCCGGCATATCGAGGCCGACTCGGACTTCCTCCGCGACAACCTGGAGGGATACCTGCGGGAGGTCCCGTGTCCGGTGTGCGGGGGGGCCCGGCTGAAGCCGGAGTCGCTGGCCGTCACCGTCGGCGGCCTCTCCATCTTCGAGCTGTGCTCACTGCCCATCGGTCGGGCCGTCGACGAGGTGGTGTCCCTCGACCTTTCCGACCGCGACCACCTGATCGCCGACCGGGTCTTCCGCGAAGTCCGGGAGCGGATGCAATTCCTCCTCGACGTCGGACTCGACTATCTGACCCTGGCCCGGTCGGCGGCCACCCTGTCGGGAGGCGAGGCCCAGCGGATCCGGTTGGCCAGCCAGATCGGGTCGGGATTGGTCGGCGTGCTCTACGTGCTCGACGAACCGTCGATCGGGCTCCACCAGCGGGACAACAAGCGGCTGATCACCACCCTCGACCGGCTGCGCGACCTCGGCAACACGGTGATCGTGGTCGAGCACGACGAGGAGACCATCCGGGCGGCCGACCACGTGGTCGATGTCGGCCCGGGGGCCGGCGAACACGGCGGCCGGGTGGTCCACTCCGGGCCGGTGACCGGTCCCCACGGGCTCGAAGCCAACCCCGACTCGATCACCGGGCAGTACCTCTCCGGCGCGCTGACGATTCCGGTCCCGGCGATGCGGCGGCCGGGCAGCGGTGAGCTGCTGGTGGTGGAAGGGGCACGCGAGCACAACCTCCACGACGTGGACGTCGAATTCCCGCTGGGGTGCCTGGTGGCGGTCACCGGGGTGTCGGGATCGGGGAAGTCGACGTTGGTCAACGACATCCTGCTGCGGTCGCTGGCCCACCAGGTGCACCGGGCCAAGGCCATTCCCGGCCTCCACCGCACCATCCGGGGAGTCGAGCACATCGACAAGGTGGTCGAGGTCGACCAGGCGCCGATCGGCCGGACGCCGAGATCCAACCCCGCCACCTACACCGGGGTGTTCGACCACATCCGCAAGCTGTTCAGCCTGACCCAGGAGGCGAAGGTCCGCGGCTACCTCCCCGGCCGGTTCTCGTTCAACGTGAAGGGCGGCCGCTGCGAGGCGTGTTCGGGGGACGGCACCATCCGGATCGAGATGCACTTCCTCCCCGATGTCTACGTCCCCTGCGAGGTGTGCCAGGGGGCCCGCTACAACCGGGACACCCTGGAGGTCACCTTCCGGGGGAAGACCATCGCCGACGTCCTCGACCTGTCCTGCGAGGAGGCGCTGGCCTTCTTCGCCCACCAGCCGTCCATTGCCCGGCACATGCAGACCCTGGTCGACGTCGGGCTCGGGTACATCCGGTTGGGCCAACCGGCCCCCACCCTGTCGGGCGGCGAGGCCCAGCGGGTGAAGCTGTCATCGGAATTGAGCCGCCGGTCCACCGGCCACACCCTCTACGTCCTGGACGAGCCCACCACCGGGTTGCATTTCGACGACGTCCGCAAGTTGCTCAACGTGCTCAGCCGGCTGGTCGACCAGGGCAACACCGTGATCGTCATCGAGCACAACCTCGATGTCATCAAGAGCGCCGACTGGATCATCGACCTCGGCCCCGAAGGTGGCGACCGGGGCGGATCGGTGGTGGCGGTGGGGACGCCCGAGGAGGTGGCGGCGGCCCCGGGCACCTATACCGGCGAGGTCCTGGCCCCGGTGTTGGGGGTGGCCCGGAAGCTGACCAAGGCGAAGGCGAAGCCAAAGGCGAAGCCCCGGGGCCCGGCCAAGCCGGCGGGTTCTCGGAACGGATCCCGGAATGGGGCGGGGGCGGCGACCACCGCGGCCAAGGCCAGCGGGACTCGAGCGGCCAAGGCGAGCAAGCCGAAGGTGTCGACCGGCCGCTGACCGGTCAGACGGTGGCCAGCATCCGCTCGAGGGCCACCCGGGCCCAACCGGCGGTCCCCTCGTCGACGGTGATCCGGTTGCGGACTTCGCCGCCGACCAATCCCTCGAGCACCCAGGCCAGGTGGGGGGCGTCGATCCGGAACATGGTGGAGCACGGGCACACCAGCGGATCGAGGGAGACCACCGTCTTGTCGGGCGTCTCGTCGTCCAGCCGCTTGACCAGATGGATTTCGGTGCCGACCCCGATCACCGACCCGGCGGGGGCGTCGGCCACCGCCTGGATGATGAAGTCGGTGGATCCGACCTGATCGGCGACTTCGACCACCTCGTGGGAGCACTCGGGGTGGACGACGACCAGGCCGCCGGGGTGCTCGGCCCGGAAGGCCTCGACGTGGGCGGGGCGGAACCGCTGGTGGACCGAACAGTGGCCCTGCCACAACAGCAGGGCCGCCGACTTGAGGGTGGCATCGTCGAGACCGCCCCGGTCGAGGCGGGGGTTCCAGACCCCCATGTCGCGGTGGTCGTACCCGAGCTCGAAGCCGGTGTTCCGGCCCAGATGCTGGTCGGGGAAGAACAGGACCTGGTCGCCCTGGCCCGACCCCCGTCGACCGGGCCCGCCCCCCAGTGCCCAGGTCAGCACCGCCCGGGCGTTGGAAGAGGTGCAGACCGATCCGCGGTGGCGACCGACGAACGCTTTCAGCGCCGCCGAGGAGTTCATGTAGGTCACGGGGATGACCCGCTCGGTGTCGGTGACGGTGGCCAGGACGTCCCACGCCTCCTCTACCGAGTCGATGTCGGCCATGTCGGCCATCGAGCAGCCGGCGTTGAGGTCGGGGAGGATGACCTGCTGGTGGTCGCCGGTGAGGATGTCGGCCGATTCGGCCATGAAGTGCACCCCGCAGAAGACCACGAACTCGGCCTCGGTCTGGCCGGCGGCGATCCGGGAGAGCCCGAAGGAGTCGCCGCGGGCGTCCGCCCACACCATGACCTCGTCCCGCTGATAGTGGTGGCCGAGAATGATCGACCGGGGACCCAGGGCCGCCTTGGCCTCGGCGATCCAGGCCGTCAACTCGTCGGGGTGCGCCGTGGTGTAACGCTCGGGGAGCGCCGTCTGGAGCCGAACCATCTCGTGTACTACCCCCTTGGGGAGGCGCTCCGGTAGTGGCCGGCGGGGACAGCCTGGTCGCCCATCCGCGGGGTTGTCGGCCCCGGAGCGGTATATGTCACCGGAAACCAGGCCGGTGTCCTCTCAGTGTAGGCGGAACCGGTCAATCGACCATGCACCCGGACGTGACCCGCTCCGACCGCCGGACACGGCACACTGTTGGCGTGGTTACCAGGCCAGTCACCGGAACCGTCCCCGACGCCCCCGGCTCCTACCAATTCGTGGATGCCCACGGCCGGATCATCTACGTGGGCAAGGCCAAATCCCTCCGGCAGCGGCTCAATTCCTACTTCCAGGACCCGCTGGGGTTGGCCCCCCGCACGGCCCAGATGGTCGAGCACGCCGACCACGTCGAATGGGTGGTGGTGGACCGCGAGGCGGAGGCGCTGCTGCTCGAGCACAACCTGATCCAGGAGTTCCAGCCCCGGTACAACGTCCGGCTGAAGGACGACAAGAGCTATCCGTGGTTGGCGGTGACGGTGAACGACGAGTGGCCCCGCCCGGCGGTGGTCCGCGGCCGGAAGCGGAAGGGCGTCGAGTACTTCGGCCCGTATCCCAACGTGGGGGCCATCCGGGACACCCTCGACCTCCTCCTGCGCACCTATCCGGTCCGCACCTGTTCGGATCCCAAGTTCGGCCGCCACCAGCGCCTGGGCCGTCCGTGCCTGATGTACCACATCGAACGGTGCGCGGGGCCGTGTGTGGGGCTGGTCGACCACGACGAGTACGACCGGCTGGTCGCCGATCTGATGGCCTTCCTGGGTGGGGACACCGGGCCCCTCGAGCGGGGGCTCGAATCCGACATGAAGGAGGCCTCGCGGGCCCTCGAGTTCGAACGGGCGTCGGTGCTTCGGGACAAGCTCGAGGCCATCCGGGCGGCGGATGCCGTCCGGCAGATGGAGCTCGAACGGCCCGAGGACCTCGACGTCGTCGGCCTGGCCGAGGATGAGCTGGAGGCGGCGGTGCAGGTGTTCCAGGTCCGGAAGGGAAAGGTGGTGGGCCGGCTGGCCCTGTTCGTGGACAAGGTCGAGGATCTCACCCCCGCCCAGCTCATCGGGCGGATCCTGGTCGACGTCTACGCCGACTCCGTCTCCGGGGTGCCCAAGCAGGTGCTGGTGCCGACCATGCCCGAGGATGGGGAGGCGATCGGTGCCTATCTGGCCGAGCGCCGGGGCGGGCCGGTGGCGGTGCGGGTGCCGCTGCGGGGCCCGAAGCGGTCGCTGCAGGAGACGGTGACCCACAACGCCGAGGAGGCCTTTCTCCGGCACCGGCTGCACCGGACCTCGGACCACAACAGCCGGGCCCGGGCCCTCGAGTCACTCCAGCGCGAGCTGTCGCTTCCCACCGCGCCGCTGCGGATCGAGTGCTACGACATGAGCCACCTGCAGGGCACCGACTACGTCGGCTCGATGGTGGTGTTCGAGGACGGACTGGCCAAGCGGAGCGACTACCGCCATTACAGGGTGGCCACCGTGGCCGGCAACGACGATTACGCGGCCATGGAGGAGGTCTTGACCCGGAGGCTGACCGCCCTGCTGGCCGAGGACACCCCGGCGCCGTCGGGCCACAACGGCGACGGCGGCGACGGGGCCACCGTGACCCGAACCCGGCGCCGGTTCGCCTACCCGCCGCAACTCCTGCTGCTCGACGGGGGATTGGGCCAGCTCAATGTCGGGGTCAAGGTGCTCGAGCGGCTGGGCCTCACCGACCGGGTGCCGATCGCGGCGCTGGCCAAGAGCTTCGAGGAGGTCTACCTCCCCGGCAGCTCCGAGCCGATCCGACTGCCCCGGCAATCGGAAGCCCTCTATCTCCTGCAGCGGTTGCGAGATGAAGCCCACCGTTTCGCCGTCTCCTACCATCGCACCCTGCGGGGCAAGCGGATGATCGCCGGGGTGCTGGACGGGATCGACGGGCTGGGGCCCAAACGCCGCACCCGGCTGCTCGATCAGTTCGGCGGCCTGGCTTCGCTGCGCAAGGCGTCCAAGGAGGAGCTGCTGTCGTTGTCCTGGCTCCCGGCCACCGTCGGGGCCGCGGTGTTCGACCGCATCCACACCCCGATGTCGCCGAGCGGGCCGTCGCCGCAACGTGCAAAGGTGGACGGGTGAGCGAGTACCTGGTGGTCACCGGCATGTCCGGCGCTGGTCGCTCCACCGCCGGCGCCACCCTCGAGGACATCGGGTGGTTCGTGATCGACAACATGCCCTCCGAGTTGATCTCCAAGGTCTCCGAGTTGGTCGACGGCAGCGGGGCGGAGATGAAACGGGTGGCCTTCGTGGTCGGCCGCGGCGGGGGAGACCTCGACGACGTGCTGCCGGCGGTCGACGCCCTCCAGGCCGGGCGGAAGCGGGTTCGCATCCTCTTCCTGGACGCCGCCGATGATGTGCTCATCCGCCGGTTCGAGGGGACCCGGCGGCGCCACCCGCAGGAGGCGAGAGGGGTCGAGGAGTCGATCAACGAGGAGCGGAAGCTGCTGAGCGACATCCGAAACCGGGCCGACCTGGTCGTCGACTCCGGTGAGCTGAACGTGAACCAGCTCCGGACCCGGCTGATGGAGGTGTTCAGCGAGGAAGACGCTGTCGGCACCATGCGCACCTCGATCCTGTCGTTCGGGTTCAAGTACGGGGTGCCGACCGACGTCGACCTCATGTTCGACTGCCGGTTCCTGCCCAACCCCTACTGGGACGAGTCCCTGCGGCCCTACAGCGGGCTGGAGGAACCGGTGCGCGACTACGTCCTCTCCCGGCCGGAGACCGCCGAGTTCCTGGACAAGCTGGACGGGCTGCTGGCCATGCTGGTTCCCGCCTACATCCGGGAGGGGAAGTCGTACCTCACCGTGGCCATGGGCTGCACCGGTGGCCGCCACCGGTCGGTGGTGCTGGCCGAGGAACTGGCCGCCCGTCTCGATGGCCATGGAATGGCCTCCACGGTCTTCCATCGGGACATCGAACGGTGACCGGCCCCGGCGACGAGGACGCCGGGCGCCCCCGGCCGCAGGTGGTGGCCCTCGGCGGCGGGCACGGGCTGGCCGCCACCCTCCGGTCGGTCCGGAGGCTGACCGACGCCATCACCGCGGTCGTCTCGGTGGCCGACGACGGGGGTTCCTCGGGCCGGTTGCGGGAGCTGATGCACATCCTGCCCCCGGGCGACCTCCGGAAGTGCCTGGTGGCCCTGGCCGAGCCGGGCTCGCGGCTGGCGTCGGCCTTCGCCCATCGGTTCACCGAGGGGGAACTCTCCGGACACTCGCTCGGCAATCTGGTGCTGGCCCGGCTGATGGAGGCCGCCGGCGACCCGATCCTCGGCCTCGACGAGGCGGCCCGGCTGCTCGGGGTCCGGGGCCGGGTGCTGCCGGCCACCACCGAACTGGTGGTGCTGAAGGCGGAGACCGAGATCGGCCCGGTCTCCGGCCAGGTGGCGGTGATGGGGAACGGCCACATCCGGCGGGTGTCGCTGGTTCCCGACGACGCCGCCGCCCCCGGCCCGGTGCTGGAGGCGATCCGATCGGCGGATCTCATCGTGCTGGGTCCGGGGTCGCTGTTCACCAGCGTGTTGGCGGCCATCGCGGTGCCGGGGATCACCGACGCCATCCAGGCGTCGGCCGGCCGGACCGTCTACGTGTGCAACCTCCGGCCCCAGATCCCCGAAACCGACGGTTTCGACCTCGGCATGCACATAGGTGCCCTGGTGGCACACGGTGTGGACGCCGACGTCGCCGTGTACGACCCCCGGGGGCTGGCCCGGGGGGCTCCCTCGATTCCGGTCATCGAAGCCTCGCTGTGCCGGCCCAACGGCCTGGCCCACGACCCCGGCAAACTGGCGAATGTGCTCTCGGATCTGCTCGGATGAACCGGCGGCGTATCCTGTTGGCCTAGCTTTGGTCGCCGGACGTCGCCCGTCGGAATTGGGTAAGACATCGGTATCGTGGACTAGAGAGGTGCAACAGCAATGACGGTACGGGTCGGCATCAACGGGTTCGGGCGCATCGGGCGGAACTACCTCCGGGCCGCCCGGGCCATCGGGGCCGACATCGAGGTGGTGGCCATCAACGACCTGACCTCGGCCGAGACCCTCGCCCACCTGCTCAAGTACGACTCCACCCACGGCCGGTTCGGGTCGGAGGTCAAGGTGGACAGCACCCAGATCATCCTGGACTCGGGGCCCATCGCCGTCCTGGCCGAGCGCGACCCGCTGGCCCTGCCCTGGGGCGAACTCGGGGTCGAGGTGGTGATCGAGTCGACCGGGCTGTTCACCACCCGGGAGACGGCCGCCGCCCATCTGTCCGGGGGTGCGACCCGGGTCATCGTGTCGGCCCCGGCCTCCGGGGTGGACGCCACCTTCGTGATGGGGGTGAACGACCACGAGTTCGATCCCGGCGCCCACTTCGTGGTGTCCAACGCCTCCTGCACCACCAACTGCTTCGTCCCGCTGGTGAAGGTGCTCGACGACGCCTTCGGCATCGAGAGCGGGCTGATGACCACCGTCCACGCCTTCACCAACGACCAGAACCTCCTGGACCTGCCGCACAAGGATCTGCGACGGGCCCGATCCGCCCCGGTGAACATCGTGCCCGCCTCCACCGGCGCGGCCCGGGCCACCGGCCTGGTGCTTCCCTCCATGCAGGGACGGCTCGACGGTTCGGCCTTCCGGGTACCGGTGTCCGACGGCTCCATCACCGACTTCACCGCGGTGGTTCCCGGGGAGGTGACCGTCCCCGAGGTCAACCGGGCGTTCGCGGAAGCCGCCGCCTCCGGCCCGTTGGCCAAGTACCTGGTCTACACCGAGGACCCGATCGTGTCCTCGGACATCGTCGGCAGCCCGGCCTCGTGCACCTTCGACTCCGGGCTGACCATGGTGATGCCGTCCGCCTCGGGGATCACCCTGGTCAAGGTCCAGGGCTGGTACGACAACGAATGGGGTTACGCCAACCGCCTGGTCGACCTGTCCGTCGTGGTCGGCGGCGTCGCCGCCTGAGGGCGCCGACCGAGAGCTGGGGGGCACCACGACCATGACCGCAGGCGACGACAACCCGATACTGCGCGGACTCCCGCTGCTGGGCGATCTGCCCCCGCTCGACGGGGCCAGCGTGCTGGTCCGGGTCGACTTCAACGTGCCGCTCGGGGTCAGCGAACGTGGCACCCCGACGGTGACCGACGATTTTCGGATCCGCTCCGCCCTGCCCACCTTTCGCTACCTCCTCGAGCGAGGGGCGAAGGTCACCGCCGGTACCCACCTCGGCCGCCCGGATGGTGCGCCCGATCCCCGGTGGGAGATGACGCCGGTCCGAGACCGGCTGGCCGAACTCGCCCCCGAGGTGCAGCTGCTCGACAATCTCCGATTCGAACCCGGGGAGTGCGACAACGACCCGGCCTTTGTCGACAAGCTGGTCAACGGCCACGACGCCTACGTCAACGACGCCTTCGGGGTCTCTCACCGGGCCCACGCCTCGATCGTCGGCCCCCCGCGTTTCCTCCCGAGCGCCGCCGGCCTCCTCGTCCAGCGGGAGCTCGAAGTGCTCGGAGGCCTGCTCGGACTCCCGGCGCGCCCGTTCGTGGCCGTGGTCGGCGGAGCCAAGGTCACCGACAAGATCGGTGTGCTGACCAAGCTCCTCGACCGGGTGGATGCGCTGTTGGTCGGAGGGGGGATGGCCTTTACCTTCCTGGCCGCGGCCGGACACGACGTCGGGGCGTCGATGGTGGACGAAGACCAGATCGATCGCTGTGCAGCGCTGCTGGCCGGAGACACCCCGATCCTCCTGCCGTCGGACATCGTCGCCCTCGAGCCCGGTGCCACCTTCGGGTGCGGGTGCGACCAGGGCCAGGTGGTGGTGGTGGAGGACGACGTCCCCGCCGGTTGGGTCGGCCTCGACATCGGGCCCGCCACCGTGCAGGCCTACAGCCGGAAGATCGCCGGGGCCGGCACGGTGCTGTGGAACGGTCCCATGGGCGTGTTCGAAGACGACCGGTTCTGCGCCGGGACCACCGGCGTGGCCCAGGCGGTGGCTGAGTGTCGAGGATTCACCGTGGTGGGCGGGGGCGACAGCGCGGCGGCCGTCGACGCCATCGGGCTCGCCGACCGCATCGATTTCATCTCCACCGGTGGCGGGGCCTCCCTCGAACTCCTCGAGCACGGAGATCTTCCGGGTCTGGCCGCCCTCCGGCGTGCCGTCAACGCCCCCGGCCACGGGACCCGCCGGGGTCGACCCTCCTCGTGACCGCCGCCGCCCGGCGCCGCCCCCTGATCAGCGGCAACTGGAAGATGAACTTCGATCACTTCGAGGCCATCCACGCCGCCCGGGATCTCGGCCTGCGGCTGAGCCCGGCTGACGTCCTGTCGGTCGACGTCTCCGTGCACCCCCCCTTCACCGACATCCGCTCGGTGCAGACGGTGGTCGAGGCCGAGGGGGTGCCGGTCGCCCTGGGAGCGCAAAATTGCGCGGTGGAGGACTCCGGGGCCTACACCGGCGAAGTCAGCCCGATGATGCTGGCCAAGCTCCACGTCGAGTACGTGATCATCGGGCACTCCGAACGCCGCCGGTATTTCGCCGAGACCGACGAAGTGGTGGCGGCCAAGCTCCCGGCCGTGCTCCGCAACGGGATGACGCCCATCTGCTGTGTGGGGGAGTCGGAGCAGGAGCGGGCGGAGGGCCGGACCAAGGATCGGCTGGACCGGCAGGTCGAGGAGGCGATGCGCGGGCTGGCCCCGGAGGCGGTGGCGGGCATGGTGGTGGCCTACGAGCCGATCTGGGCCATCGGGACCGGCCAGGCGGCCACCGCCGACGATGCCCAGGAAGCCTGCAGCTGGATCCGGGAGATCGCCGGCCGGGTGGCCGGGAGCGAGCCGGCGGCCGGCCTGCGGATCCAGTACGGCGGCTCGGTGACGGCGGAGAACACCGGAGACCTGATGTCGTGCCCCGACATCGACGGGCTCCTGGTCGGCGGGGCCAGCCTCGATGCCGCGGCGTTTGTGGCCATCGTCAAGGCTGCGACCGATTCGGCCCGGTGAGTTTGCTATCGTCGGCGGCGGCAAGAGTCGAGGAAAGGAGACGCCGTGCTGACCACCGCCATCGTTGTCGTGCAGATCCTGGCGTCGCTCGCCCTCCTCTTCCTGATCCTCATGCATAGCGGCAAGGGCGGGGGCCTTTCGGACATGTTCGGAGGCTCGGTCGGCTCGGCGGCGGCCGGCTCGACCGTGGTGGAGAAGAACCTCGACCGGATCACGGTCACGGTGGCGGTCCTCTTCGCCTTTACCAACGTGGTCCTCATTCTGCGCCTGCAGTGAGCTCCGACGGCGCCGAGCCGGGCGGGCGCCGAGGTCGTATCCAAGTCTTCTGGGCCGAACGACGGGCCCGATGGACCCTGCCCCTGCTGATCATCGTGATCATCGTGATCGTGGCGATCGTCGACCATCTGGGATCCCACCGGATCCGCGAGGTCACCCAGCAGAGCATCTCCGACCTCGTGTCGGGCACCGGCGGAACCGCGACCGTGAGCCTCGATCAACCGTGGGACGGCTTCAATCCGGATACCCCGGGCGGGGCCAACTCCTCCACCCCCACCTTGCTGTCGTCGGTGCTGCCCAGCGCCTACACCATCCTCCCGAACCTCACCACCACCCTCAACAGCAATCTCCTCACCAGCACCAAGGTCACGTCGGTGAGCCCGCTGACCATCCAGTACGTGCTGAACCCGGCGGCGGTCTGGTCCGATGGTGTGCCGGTCAGCGCCGAAGACTTCATCTATGCCTGGAAGGCCCAGCGGGGGACGGAGCTGGATGTGAACGGCCAGCCGGAGGCGGCGGCCTCGACCCTCGGGTACCGGGACGTGGCGTCGGTCACCGGCAGCCAGGACGGCAAGACGGTCACGGTGGTGTTCACCCAGCCGTTCACCGACTGGAGAACGCTGTTCAGCGGGATGGTCCCGGCCCACATCGCCGAGAGAGTCGGATGGAACCACGGCTTCGACACCTTCAACCCGGCGGTCGATCTCTCCGCCGGCCCCTACCTGTTGCATTCCGTATCGGCGGGAACCGCGGTGCTGGTCCGCAACCCCCGGTGGTGGGGCTCGCCCGGAACCCTGGCGTCGGTGACGGTCGCGAGCATGTCCAACCCGTCGACCTGGGTTGCCCAACTCGGAAGCAGCAACCACATGGTGGCGCAGCCGGCCAGCTTCAATCTGGCCACGCTCAACGCCACCTCGTCGTTGCCGAACACCCAGAGCAGCGTGCAACCGTCCCTTACCTTCATGCAGGTCGAGTTCAACACCATCTCGCCCTTGGGGTCGCAGATGGCCCTTCGGCAGGGGGTCGCCCATTCCATCGACCGGGAGGCGCTCCTGGCCCAGACGTTCAAGGCGGTGGCCCCCGACCTCGAGGTCAACGAAGACCACCTGGCCGTCCCGTTCGCCAACACCTACGCGAAATCGTCCGCAGCTTCGGGCTACGACAAGGCCGACCCGGCGGCGGCCGACCGGTTGCTGACCTCGGTCGGGTACCACCGGGCCCCCGACTTGCGGTACGTGGACGCCGGCGGCAACCAGTTGACCGTGCGGATGGCGGTGGAGTCGGGGGATCCGTGGATCGCCCAGGTCGGTGAGGCCATCGCCTCCCAGCTCCGGGTGGCCGGGATCGCGGTGGTCATCATTCCGGTCGACGGCCAGGCCGGGCTGGCGGCGACGGCCAAGGCCAATGGCTACGACCTGGCCCTGGTGACCCGGTCGGCCGGCCCGTACCTCACCACCACCGACGGTTGGTACTCCGAAGACCTCGGCCCTCCCGGGGCCGGCGGGTCGACGGACTGGAGCAATTTCGACGATCCGGCGGTGGACCAGCTGTTCGCCGAGGCGTCCCAGGAACTCAACCCGACCGTCGGCGACCCCATCTACGCCCAGATCGACGACACCCTCTGGGGCCAGATGGTGTCGCTGCCGCTCTTCCAGGAGCCGGCGTTGGTGGCCAACGGGGTCCAGCTGGACGGGATCCAGTACAACAGCTCGATCGACGGGCTGCTGTGGAACCTTCCGAGCTGGAGCCCACTGATTCCCAAGCCGACCGGCTCCCCGTAGAACCGCCCCTCGGGTTGCGAAACGACGCCTGAGTCGAGCCGGGCATCGGGTCGGGGCGCGCTACCATGCTTCTCGCCCCGATTGCGAGATCGGTGCCATTCGTCGGAGTGGCGGAATAGGCAGACGCGCCAGCTTGAGGGGCTGGTGCCCGCAAGGGCGTGGGGGTTCAAGTCCCCCCTCCGACAC
>DASZNG010000038.1:0-22964 GCA_035551535.1 Acidimicrobiales bacterium
CGGATCATCGTCCGGGGAATCGACAAGGAAAAGGTCGGCCAGGTGGCGGCCGACATCCGCAAGTTACGCAAGCCCGAGCCCTACAAGGGCAAGGGTGTCCGATACGCCGGCGAGCGGGTCCTCCGCAAGGCCGGGAAGGCAGCCAAGTAAATGGGTTCCGCAACCGATCACAAACTCGAGCTCCGGGTCCGCCGGCACAAGCGGGTCCGCCGCAAGCTGGCCGGGTCCGCCGGGCGGCCGCGCCTGGCCGTCTTCCGCTCGAGCAAGCACATCACCGCCCAGGTCGTCGACGACGACGCCGGCCACACGCTGGTCTCGGCGTCGACGGTCGAATCCGACCTGCGGGGCAAGCCGGGGGGCACCGTCGAGGCCGCCCAGGCGGTGGGCAAACTGGTGGCCACCCGGGCCAAGGCCGCCGGCATCACCACCGTGGTCTTCGACCGCGGGGGATTCACCTATCACGGACGGGTGGCGGCACTGGCCGATGCCGCCCGGGCCGAGGGTTTGGAGTTCTAGGACATGGCTGAACTGCAGTACGAAGAGCGCACCATCCGGGTGAACCGGGTGTCAAAGGTGGTCAAGGGCGGCCGCCGTTTCAGCTTCGCCGCCCTCATGGTCGTCGGTGACGGCAACGGCAAGGTCGGCCTGGGCTACGGCAAGGCCAAGGAGGCCGGGCTGGCCGTCCAGAAGGGGATCGAGGAAGCTCGCAAGAACATCTTCGACGTCCCGCTGGCCGGGACCACCATCACCCATCCGGTGCTCGGGGAGAGCGGGGCCGGCCGGGTGATGCTGAAGCCGGCCGCCCCCGGGACCGGGGTCATCGCCGGCGGCGCCGCCCGGGCCATCCTCGAGATGGCCGGGATCCGCGACATCCTGGCCAAGTCGCTCGGCTCCTCCAACGGGATCAATGTCGCCCACGCCACCATCGCCGGGCTCAAGTCGCTCAAGCGGCCCGACGAGATCGCCGTCCTCCGGGGCAAGTCGGCCGACGAGATCATCCCCGGCGGCGTCCTCCGCGCCTACCGCGAGCGGCAGCGCCAGGGCGACGTGTTCACGGAGGTGAGTTGAGATGGCCGCCGCCGCGGACAAGTCGACGACCACCGGCTGGCTGCGGGTGACCCAGGTCCGGTCGGGGATCGGCACCAAGCCCAAGCACCGGGGAACCCTGCGCGCCCTGGGCCTGCGCGGGATCGGGCGCACCAACGTGCTGCCCGACCGGCCCGAGATCCGCGGGATGATCGCCCGGGTACCCCACCTGATCGAGGTCACCCCCGCGACCGAGGACGAAAGAGGAGCACGATGAAGGTCCATGAGCTCCGGCCGCCGGCCGGTTCGACCCGACCCCGCCGCCGGGTAGGGCGGGGCATCGCCGGAAAGGGCGGAAAGACCGCCGGACGGGGGACCAAGGGCCAGGGCGCCCGCGACACCATCCCCATGGGTTTCGAGGGCGGCCAGTTGCCTTTGATGCAGCGGATCCCGAAATTGCGGGGGTTCAAGAACCCCTTCCGGATCGACTACACGCCGGTCAACCTGCGTGCCCTCGAAGCCATCGAGGGTGAGACCGCCGACCTGACCGCGATGGTCGCCGGCGGGCTGGCCCGCAAGGGCGCGCTGGTAAAGATCCTGGGTGGGGGGGAGATCTCCCGCGCCCTCCGGGTGGAGGCGCATGCCTTCTCCAAGACGGCGGAGGCGGCCATCACCGCCGCCGGCGGATCCATCACCGTGATCCCGTTGCCGTTCGGCAACGGTCGACCGCCCGCGCAGGGCAACGCCCTCACCAACCGGTAGCATCGGCGGACCGTCCGGCGTCGAGGAGCCCAATGCTCGCGAGTTTGGCCAATATCTTTCGCATTCCCGACCTTCGCAAGAAGGTCCTCTTCACGTTGATTGTGATCGCCATTTACCAGTTTGGCGCCAACATTCCCTCGCCGTATGTCGACTTTTCCAAGATCCAGCAGCTGACCGCCGCCTCCAAGTCGTCCGGGGTGCTGGGCTTCCTCAACCTGTTCTCCGGCGGCGCGCTCACCCGGATGGCGGTGTTCGGGTTGGGGATCATGCCCTACATCACCTCCAGCATCATCATCCAGCTGCTGGCCACGGTGATCCCCAAACTCGAGGAGTGGCGCGACCAGGGTGCCATCGGCCAGAAGAAGTTGACCCAGACCACCCGCTACCTGACGGTGGCCCTCGCCCTCATGCAGTCGACCGGCCTGGTCTACCTGTTCCACAAGGGCGGAGGCGGTCTGTTCGGCTCGAGTTCGAGCATCGACCTCATCCTCCACTACTCGATCTGGCGGGCCGGGTTCATCGTCCTCACCCTGACCGCCGGCACCGCCTTCGTGATGTGGTTGGGCGAGCTCATCACCCAGCGGGGCATCGGCCAGGGCATGTCGATCCTGATCTTCGCCAACGTGGTGGCCGGCATCCCCACCGGCATGAACTCCGTGCTCCAAGAGGGCGGGCGGGTCAAGTTCGGGGTCATCATCGCGGTGTCCCTGGTCCTGCTGGTGGTGATCGTCTTCGTTGACCAGGGCCAACGCCGGATACCCGTGACCTTCGCCAAACGGGTGGTCGGGCGCAAGATGTACGGCGGCTCCAGCACCTATATACCTTTGAAGGTGAACCAGGCCGGGGTCATCCCGATCATCTTCGCCAGCTCGGTGCTCTACATCCCGGTGCTGCTGTCGAACATCGTCCCGTCCGCCTATTTCCGGAACTGGGTCAACCACAACGTGACCCCGACCAGCCTCTTCTACATCCTCAGCTACTTCATCTTCATCCTGCTGTTCACCTTCTTCTACGTGTACGTGGCCTTCGACCCGCACCAGCAGGCGGACATCATCCGAAAACAGGGTGGGTTCATCCCCGGCATCCGGCCCGGGCAGCAGACCGAGAAGTACCTGGCCCACATCCTGAACCGGATCACCTGGCCCGGCGCCATCTTCCTGGGCGGCGTGGCGGTGGTGCCGTCGCTGTTGATGGCCGCCTGGAACATCAACAGTTACCCTTTCTTTGGGGTCACACTCCTGATCGCAGTGGGCGTGGCATTGGAAACGATGAAACAGATCGACAGCCAGCTCATGATGCGAAACTACGAGGGCTTCCTCAAGTAAGTGGTACCCGGAGCCAGGCTCATTGTCCTCGGCAAGCAGGGGGCGGGCAAGGGGACACAGTGTGTGCGCCTCTCCCATCACTACGTCGTGCCGCACGTCTCCACCGGGGACATGTTGCGGGCGGCGGTCAAACAGGGGACCCCGCTCGGCATCAAGGCCAAGGACCAGATGGACCGGGGCGAGCTGCTGGGCGACGACCTGGTCATGGAGATGGTGGCCACCCGGCTCAACGAGAGCGACGTCCGGGCCCGCGGTTTCGTGCTCGACGGCTGCCCCCGCACGGTGGCCCAGGCCGAAGAGCTGGCCTCCATCCTCAACCCGCTGCAACTCGACGCCGCCGTCGATATCGAGGTCCCGACCACCCAGGTGCTGCGCCGGCTGGCCGCCCGACGGGTGTGCGTCGACTGCGGGGCCAATTACTCGACCATCACCCCGCCCCTGATCAACTGGACCTGCGACGTCTGTGGCGGCGAGGTCATCCAACGCCAGGACGACCAGGAGGAGGCCATCACCCGCCGCCTCGAGCTCTACGAGCGCCAGACCGCGCCGCTCATCGACTGGTACCAGGAGCGGGATCAGCTGGCGCCGGTCAGCGGCACCGGGTCCCCCGACTCGGTGACCCGGCGGATGATCAAGTCCATCGAGGAACGGCGCGGCCACCGGGGCCGGCGGCTGGCATGAGAGGCTGGCCCCGGTGAGACGGAATCGCGAGGAGTTGGCCAAGATGCGCCGGGCCGGACGGGTGGTGGCGGAGATCCACGAGGTCACCCGGGCCATCATCCGGCCCGGGGTGACCACCGAGGACATCGATCGGGTGGCCCGGGAGGTCCTCGAGAAGCGGGACGCCAAGTCGAACTTCCTCAACTATCACGGGTTTCCGGCGGTGGTCTGCACCTCGCCCAATTCCATGATCGTCCACGGCATACCGTCGCCGGAGGTGGTGCTGGTCGACGGGGACATCATCTCCATCGACTGCGGGGCCATCATCGAGGGCTACCACGGCGATGCCGCCTATACGACCGGGGTGGGGGAGGTCTCCGCCGAGGCCACCCGGCTGATGGAGGTGACCCGGGCCAGCCTGTTCGCCGGTATCGAGCAGCTCACCGACGGGAACCGCCTCCACGAGGTGGGCCGGGCCGTCCAGCAGGTGGCCGAGGCGGCCGGGTTCTCGGTGGTCCGGGAGTACGTCGGCCACGGCATCGGGACGGCCATGCACGAGGATCCCCAGGTCCCCAACTACTGGCCGGGGACCCCGGGCCCGATGCTGAAGACGGGGATGGTCTTCGCGGTGGAGCCGATGGTCAACGCCGGGGGCCCGGGCACCGAGCAGCTCGACGACGGGTGGAGCGTGGTCACCGCCGATGGCCGACTGTCGGCCCACTTCGAGCACACCATCGCGGTGACCGACGACGGGCCCGAGGTGTTCACGGTTCTCTGAGCCGACCCGAAAAACGCCCCCGGAAGGCCGGCCGAGCCGATCGAACTGGCAATTTGCCGCCGAGCAGCTAGAATAGCTATTCGGCTCGTCGCCGGTATGGGATGGCGGGTCGACCCCGCTTCCGGTCGTGCCCCAGCTGGTGTGCTTCCGATGGCGGTGCGGGCAGATCATCAGGTCGCGATCTGTGCTGCACGCTGGCCTTTTGGCCGAGCGAACAAGAATTACAGAGTATCGAGGAGATTCACCTGCCCAAACCCAAGGAAGACGCCATCGTGTTAGAGGGAACGGTCGTCGAGCCGCTCCCCAATGCCATGTTCCGGGTCGAACTGGAGAATGGCCACAAGGTGCTGGCGCACAGCTCCGGGAAGATGCGGATGCACCGCATCCGGATCCTCCCGGGGGACAAGGTCCAGGTGGAGATCACCCCCTACGACCTGGCCCGGGGACGGATCACCTACCGCTACAAGTGAGTGGGTGCCGCCGGCGGGTGGATGCGGCACCGGCGACGGGCGGCGGCCGGCGAAGCAAGAGCAGTACGAGACAAGGATGGAAACGTGAAGGTTCGACCCAGCGTCAAGCCGATGTGTGAGAAGTGCAAAGTGATCCGCCGTCACCGGCGGGTCGTCGTCATCTGCGAGAACCCCCGCCACAAGCAGCGGCAGGGTTAGGTCTCGCGGACCTCAGCCAGGAACGAAGGAAGGCATACGTGGCCCGTATCTCAGGCGTCGACATCCCCCGCGAGAAGCGGCTGGAGATCGCGCTCACCTATATCTACGGCATCGGCCTGACCACGTCGCAGCGCATCTGCGACGCCACCGGGACCAACCGGGACACCCGGGTCCGTGACCTGACCGACGAGGAGGTCACCCACCTCCGCACCTACATCGACGCCAACGTGGCCGTCGAGGGGGACCTCCGGCGCGACGTGTCCCAGGACATCAAGCGCAAGATGGAGATCGGCTGCTACCAGGGCATCCGCCACCGCAAGGGCCTGCCCGTCCACGGCCAACGCACCCATACCAACGCCCGCACCCGCAAGGGACCGAAGAAGACGGTCGCCGGGAAGAAGAAGGTCCGCAAGTAATGGCCAAGACCACCAAGCCGGGGGCCGCCCGTCGGCCCCGTCGCCGGGAGCGGAAGAACATCACCTACGGGATCGCCCACATCAAGAGCTCCTTCAACAACACCATCGTCTCCATCGCCGATCCCGAGGGCAATGTGCTCGCCTGGGCATCGGCCGGCAACGTCGGGTTCAAGGGCTCCCGCAAGTCCACCCCGTTCGCCGCCCAGCTGGCCGCCGAGCAGTGCGCCAAGCGGGCCATGGAGCACGGCGTGCGCCGGGTCGACGTGCTGGTCCGGGGCCCGGGCTCCGGCCGGGAGACGGCCATCCGGTCGCTGGCCGCCGCCGGCATCGAAGTGGCCGGCATCAAGGACGTGACCCCGATCCCGCACAATGGCTGCCGCCCCAAGAAGCGGCGTCGGGTCTAACCGGGGAACCAAGGGACGTAAGGACTACACATGGCTCGTTACACAGGACCTGTCTGCCGGCTGTGCCGGCGGGAGCGCACCAAGCTCTTCTTGAAGGGCGAGCGCTGCTATTCGATGAAGTGCCCGGTATCCGAAGCGGTGACCGATCGCCACAGCCGGGCCTACCCTCCGGGGGAGCACGGTCGCGATCGCATGCGCCAGGGCTCGGAGTACCTGGCCCAGCTGCGGGAGAAGCAGAAGGCCCGCCGCATCTACGGCCTCCTCGAGCGCCAGTTCCACAACCTCTACGTGGAGGCGTCCCGGGCCCCGGGCATCACCGGCGAGAACCTCCTCCGGATGCTCGAGCAGCGCCTCGACAACGTGGCCTTCCGGGCCGGATGGGGGGCCAGCCGGTCCCAGGCCCGCCAGTTCGTCCGGCACGGCCACGTGCTGGTCAACGGCAAGCGGGTCACCATCCCCAGCTACCGGGTCCGCCAGCACGACGTGGTGTCGCTGAAGGCGTCATCCCGGGAGATGTTCCATGTCCGCCGGAACATGGATACCCTCGACCGCCAGCTGCCACCCTGGCTGGAGGCCGAAGGTGACCGCTTTCAGGTCAAGGTGTTCTCGCTGCCACTGCGCGAGCACATCGACGAGCCGGTCCAGGAACAGCTCATCGTCGAGCTGTACTCGAAGTAGTCCACCCCGGACGTTCGCACCACCGAAGTATCCAGCCAACCGAACCAGCATCAACCGCAGGCATCACACTGCCGAGGAGCCACGATCCGCATGCTCATCATCCAGCGCCCCACCGTCGAAGCCGTCGGTGAAGAAGAAGACAATCGCCAACGGTTCGCCGTCGGCCCGCTCGACCCCGGCTTCGGCCACACGCTCGGCAACTCGCTGCGCCGCACGCTGTTGTCGTCGATCCCGGGTGCCGCCATCACCCAGGTCCGGTTCGACGAGGCCCTCCACGAGTTCACCACCCTCCCGGGGGTGAAGGAGGACATCACCGACCTCATCCTCAACCTCAAGGACATCCTGATCCGGGTGCACAGCGACGAGCCGGTCACCGTCCGCCTCGACAAGCGGGGCCCGGGCGACGCCACCGCCGGCGACCTCCAGCTGACCGCCGACGTCGAGGTGCTCAGCCCCACCCAGCACATCGCCTCGTTGAATGCCAAGGGCCGGCTGGCGGTGGACCTCACCGTGGAGCGGGGCCGCGGCTACGCCTCCGCCGACAAGAACAAGCGGTCCTCCACCATCGGGGTGATCCCCATCGACGCCATCTTCTCGCCGGTTCGCCGGGTGGCCTTCACCGTCGAGCCGGTCCGGGTCGAGCAGTCCACCGACTTCGACCGCCTGGTGCTGGACATCGAGACCGACGGGTCGCTGACCCCCCGGGAGGCGCTGGCGTCGGCCGGTGACACCCTCCGCACCCTGGTCGGCCTGGTCGCCGACCTCGAGGACGAGCCCCAGGGCCTCGAGCTCGGGGAAGTCGGCTCGGTGGGCGCCGGGTCCCCGGATCTCGACCTCCGCATCGAGGACCTCGACCTCACCGAGCGTCCCCGCAACTGCCTCAAGCGGGCCCAGATCAACACCATCGGGGAGCTGGTCGATCGCACCCTCGACGATCTGTTGAACATCACCAACTTCGGGCAGAAGTCGCTGGACGAGGTGCTCCAGAAGCTCGACGAGCGGGGTCTCGCCCTGCGGGTCAAGGACTGATCGGCCGTGCTCGGCACGCCGAAGAAGGGCCGCCGGTTCGGGGGCAGCGCCGCCCACCAGAAGGCGATGATGGGCAACATGGTCGCCTCGCTGATCGCCGCCGAGTACCTGGTGACCACCGAGGCCAAGGCCAAGGCGCTCCGGCCCCAGGTCGAGAAGGTCATCACCGCCGCGGCCAAGGGGGGCCTCGCCCGCCAGCGCCAGGTGGTGGCGTTCATCCGGGACAAGGACATGGCCCACAAGCTGTTCGAGGAGATCGGCCCCCGCTACGTCGAGCGGCCGGGCGGCTACACCCGCATCCTCAAGCTCGGCAACCGCCCGGGTGACAACGCCCCGATGGCCCGCATCGAACTGGTGTGACCGACCAGGGGGTTCCCCCCACCGGGGGAGCCCAGCCCGAGGTCGTCCGCTGGCGCCTCCGGGTCGCCTACGACGGATCCGGGTTCCGGGGGTTCGCCGCCCAGGACGGACAACCGACGGTGGGCGGGGCCCTCACCGACGCCCTCCGCCGGGTGACCCAGACCCAGGTGGCGCTGACCTGCGCCGGCCGCACCGACGCCGGGGTCCACGCCCACGATCAGGTGATCCACTTCGACCTCCCCGCCCCCCAGGCCGCCAAGCTCGACCCGGCGGCGGTGATGCACTCGGTGAACCGGCAGCTGGGTCCGGCCATCGTGGTCCGGGAGGCCGGCGAGGTGCCGCTGACGTTTTCCGCCCGCCGGTCGGCCACCGGGAGGCGGTACCGGTACCTGGTGGTCAACGCCCCGGTGCCCGACCCGCTGCTGGCCACGGTGGCCTGGCACGTCTCCGATCCGCTCGACCTCCGGACCATGGCCGCCGCCGCCGACGCCCTGCTCGGCGAGCATGACTTCCGGGCCTTCTGCCGCCGGGCCCCGGGGACCACGGCCGAGGATCCGATCTTCCGGCGGGTGACCGATGCCCGGTGGTCGTTGGTCGACGGATCCCGGGGGAACGCCCTGGTCCCGGTGGAAGGATGCCTGCTGGCCTTCGAGATCGAGGCCAACGCCTTCTGCCACCAGATGGTCCGCTCCCTGGTGGGGACCCTGGTCGACGTGGGCCGGGGCCGGAAGCGGGCCTCGGACATCACCTGGATCCTGCGCTCGGCCGATCGCCAGCAGGCGTCCCAGCCGGCCCCTCCCGGGGGCCTGACCCTGATGGCCGTGCGGTACGGCGAAGGGCCGGCTTGCCCACCAGGGTAATTTGGTCGTAGCCTGTTGGTTCGCTGGGCCTGGCCGTGACGCGGGCATCTCCCCGGTAGCCAGCCCCGGTACCTGCGGGAATCTCATCCCGGCATCACCCGAACCAAGGATCTTTTGTGCGCACGTTCTCTCCGAAACCCAGTGACATCACCCGTGCCTGGCACGTGGTCGACGCCGACGGGCTGGTGCTCGGGCGGTTGTCCACCGAGGTGGCGTCCATCCTCCGGGGCAAGCACAAGCCGATCTTCGCTCCCCACGTCGACACCGGCGACCACGTGATCGTGATCAACGCCGACAAGGTGGTGCTGACCGCGGGCAAGGCCGAGTCCAAGCTGGCCTACCGCCACAGCGGCTACCCGGGCGGCCTCTCCTCGACCCCCTACGCCGACCTGATGGTCGCCCGGGCCGACGAGGTCGTCCGCAATGCGGTCCGGGGCATGCTCCCGAGGAACCGGCTGGGCCGCCAGATGATCGACAAGCTCAAGGTCTACAACGGCCCCGAGCATCCCCACGCCGCCCAATCCCCTCAGCCTCTGGAGCTTCCGGGCGCCCGCCGTACGGTGTCCGTCCGGACCGGCGCGTGATCGCCGATCCTGCAGGCCGATAGAACCAATCGACGACTAGGAGCACTTCGTGGCCAACGCCGCCCCCCTCTGCCAGACCACCGGACGACGCAAGCGGGCGGTGGCCCGCGTGCGCTTCCGTCCGGGTCAGGGCACCATCACCGTCAACCAGCTCAAGTTCGAGGACTACTTCACCTCGGCCACCCACCGGATGCTGGTGACCGAGCCGCTCCGGCTGACCGAGACGGCCGAGTCGTGGGACATCGACGTGACCATCGACGGCGGCGGGGTGTCCGGCCAGGCCGGCGCCTTCCGGATGGGCATCGCCCGGGCCCTCATCGAGATGGATCCCGAGCTCCGGGGGGCGTTGAAGAAGGCCGGTTTCCTCACCCGCGACTCCCGCGAGAAGGAATCCAAGAAGTACGGCCTGAAGAAGGCCCGCAAGGCACCTCAGTACTCCAAGCGGTAGCCCCATGGGCCGCGCACGATTCGGCACCGACGGTGTACGGGGAGTGGCCAACGCCGAGCTGACGCCGGAACTGGTCCTCGCCCTCGGCCGGGCCACCGCCCGCAAGCTGCTGGCCACCGCCTTCGTGGTCGGCCGGGACACCCGCCGCTCGTCGCCGATGCTCCAGGCCGCCCTCTCCGCCGGGCTGGCCGGGGAAGGGGCGGACGTGATCGACGTCGGGGTCCTCCCCACCCCGGCCATCGCCTGGCTGTCCGCCGCCCGGGACATCCCCGGCGCGGTGGTCTCGGCCTCCCACAACCCGTTCGCCGACAACGGCATCAAGCTGTTCGGGCGGGGCGGGACCAAGCTGTCGGTGGAGGCGGAGGCGGCCATCGAGGACGAGCTCGATCAGGTGCTCGATCCGGCCGTCAGGGGCCCCCGGAGCCCGGAGGGCTTCGGGGTCGGCCGGCTGATCCGCGAGCCCGGCGCCGCCGATGCCTACCTCGCCTACCTGGTCGCCCTGCTGGAGGGCCGCCGCCTCGACGGGCTCAAGCTGGTGGTCGACGGGGCCAACGGCGCGGCGTCGGACATCGCCGCCCGGCTCTACGAACAGGTGGGGGCCGAGGTGCTGGCCATCGGCTGCGAGCCCGACGGCGCCAACATCAACGCCGGGTGCGGGTCCACCCATACCGACACCCTGGCCGGGGCGGTGGTCGAACACGGCGCCGATCTGGGGCTGGCCCTCGACGGCGACGCCGACCGGCTGCTGGCGGTAGACGCCACCGGGGCCACCATCGGCGGCGATGAGCTCCTGGCCCTGTTCGCCATCGACCTGGCCGACCGCGGTCAGCTGGCCGGCAACACCGTGGTGGTGACGGTGATGACCAACCTCGGGTTCACCCTGGCCATGGAAGCGCGGGGGATCAAGGTCAAGCAGACGCCGGTGGGCGACCGCAACGTCCTGGTCGCCCTGGACGCCGATGGGCTGGCGCTGGGGGGCGAGCAGTCGGGGCACATCGTCTTCCGGCGCCTGGCCACCACCGGTGACGGGCTCCTCACCGGCCTGATGCTGGCCGATCTGATGGCGAGGTCGGGCAAGCCCCTGACCGAGCTGCTGGACGGCCTGGTCGACCGGGTCCCCCAGGTGCTGCTGAACGTGGCCGTCCCCGATCCCGGGCTGTTGTCGACCGCCAACGCGGTGTGGTCGGCGGTGGCCGAGGAGGAGGCCGACCTCGGCGCCCGGGGCCGGGTCCTGCTCCGGCCCAGCGGGACCGAGCCGCTGGTGCGGGTCATGGTGGAGGCGACCGGCGACGGGGTGGCCGAGGCCATCGCCCAGCGGTTGAGCGCCCTGGTCAGGCACGAGCTGCAGGCGGCGGCGGCCCCTCCCGGCCGACCGGCCAAGTAGCCTCGGACCCAATGTGCGGCATCATCGGGATCACCGGAGGCGGAAAGACACTTGAGGTCCTGCTCGAGGGCCTGACCCGGCTCGAATACCGGGGCTACGACTCCGCCGGGCTGTCGGTGCTGTCGCCCACCGCCGGTGACCCGCCGTGGCGGGCCCGGGCGGCCAACGGCACCCGGTCGCTCGAGGACCTGAGGAAGCGGGCCGAGGATGCGCCGACCGACGCCTCCACCGGCATCGGCCACACCCGGTGGGCCACCCACGGCCGCCCGTCGGAGGGGAACGCCCACCCCCACGTCGACTGCCGCGGCCAGCTCGCCCTGGTCCACAACGGGATCATCGAGAACCACCTGGAGCTCAGCGACGAGCTGGTCCGGAACGGTCACCACCTGGAGTCGGAGACCGACACCGAGGTGCTGGCCCACCTGATCGAATCGGACCTCGCCGCCCATCCCGAGGCCGGCCTGGTCGGCGCGGTGCGGGAGACCCTCGGCCGGGTGCGCGGCTACTTCGCCATCGCCGTCATCCATGCCGACGAGCCCGACCTGATCGTGGCCGCCCGGCGGGTCTCGCCGTTGGTGATGGGGCTCACGGACACCGAGGCGTTTTTGGCCTCGGACATCCCCGCCCTGCTCGGGCACACCCGGTCCTTCCTGCTGCTGGAGGACGACCAGATCGCCGAGCTGCGCCCGGGGTCGATCCGGGTGACGACCCTGGACGGGACCGAGGTGGACCCGCCGGAGCGCATCGTGGACTACGACCTCGACGCCGCCCGCAAGGACGGCTACCCCGACTACATGAGCAAGGAGATGCACGAACAGCCGATGGCGGTGGCCAACACCCTGCTCGACCGGCTGCTGCCCGACGGCACCCTGGCCCTCGACGAGGTCCGCATCTCCGACGACGAGCTCCGGGCCGTCGACAAGGTGTTCATCGTGGCCTGCGGCAGCAGCTACCACGCCGGGCTGATGGCCAAGTACGCCATCGAGCACTGGGCCCGGCTCCCGGTCGAGATCGACATCTCCAGCGAGTTCCGCTACCGCGACCCGGTCCTCGACTCCCGGACCCTGGTCATCGGGGTGAGCCAGTCCGGGGAGACCGTCGACACCCTCCAGGCCCTGCGGGAGGCCCGCCGGTGGCACGCCAAGATCCTGGTCATCTCCAACGTGGTGGATTCGTCCATGACCCGGGAAGCCGACGCGGTGCTCTACACCCGGGCCGGGCCGGAGATCGGGGTGGCCTCGACCAAGACCCACCTGGCCCAGATCGCCGCCCTGGAGATCCTGGCCCTCTACCTGGCCCAGACCCGGGGGACCCTCTACCCCCACGAGGCCCGGGAGTTCCTCGACGCCATGGGCGCGCTGCCCGGGAAGGTGGAGACCGCCCTGGGCCGGGCCGCCGACGTCGAGGCGGTGGCCACCACCTATCGCGACTCCCAGAACTTCATCTTCCTCGGGCGCCACGTCGGGTACCCGGTGGCGCTGGAGGGCGCCCTCAAGCTGAAGGAGCTCTCCTACCTCCGGGCCGAGGGGTTCCCGGCCGGGGAGCTGAAGCACGGCCCCATCGCCCTGGTGGAGCCGGGGACGGTGGTCATCGGGGTCGCCACCCGCACCCGGCTGTGGGAGAAGATGATGGCCAACGTGGCCGAGGTCAAGAGCCGGGGCGCCACCGTGATCCTGGTCGGCAACGACGGTGACGAGGAGACGGCCCGGCAGGCGGACGCCGTCCTCTGGGTCCCGGGGACCCATCAGCTGTTCGCCCCCGTCGTCGACGTGGTGCCCCTGCAGCTCTTCGCCTACTCGATGGCCCGGCTCCACGGCCTCGACGTCGACCGTCCCCGCAACCTGGCCAAAGTCGTCACTGTCGAGTGAGGGTCCTCGGATGGTGGCCACCGGGACCGGACCGATCGACGGCAGCAATTTGATCGGCATCGGGGTCGACGCGGTGGAGGTGGCCCGGCTCCGGCAGTTGCTGGCCCGCCGCCCGTCGATGGCCGGGCGCCTGTTCACCGAGGACGAGCTGGCCTACTGCACCCGGGCCACCGACCCGATCCCGCGCCTGGCCACCCGGTTCGCGGCCAAGGAGGCGACCATGAAGGCGCTGGGCGTCGGCCTCGGGGCGTTCAAGTTCTCCGAGGTCGAGGTGGTCCGGATCGGCCTCGGCCCCCCCACCCTGCGGCTCCACCAGGCCGCCGCCGCCCTGGCGGCGCGGTCGGGCGTCTCCGGTTGGCACCTGTCGCTGACCCACACCGACGACATGGCCATGGCCTTCGTGGTGGCCGAGGGCGTGGGCGCGGCCAGTTCTTCGGCCCCGGTCGGGGCGGCGTCCTAGCGAGTGCTGTGCGACCGGTCCTGACCGTCTCCGAGATGCAGGCCGTCGATCGGGCGGCTCAGGCGTCGACCCCGGTCGAGGTGCTGATCGAACGGGCCGGCCAGGCGGTGGCCGTCGCCGCCCTCGAGATGATGGGCGGGGCCTACGGGCGCCGGGTGGCGGTGGTGGCCGGCAAGGGGAACAACGGGGCCGACGGCCGGGTGGCAGCGGCCAAGCTCGAGCGCCGGGGGGCGCGGGTGAGGGTGGTCGACGCCGGCGGGTCCGACCCCGAGGGGGAGTGGGACCTGGTCATCGACGCCGCCTACGGGACCGGGTTCCGGGGCGAGTACCGGGCCCCGGCCATCGCCCCCGGCACCCCGGTGCTGGCGGTGGACATCCCCTCGGGGGTCCACGGCGATACCGGGGAGGCCTCCGGCGCCCCGCTCCGCGCCGGTCGGACGGTCACCTTCGCCGCCCTCAAGCCCGGCCTCCTCCAGGGCGACGGTGCCGAGCTGGCCGGGCGGGTCTCGGTGGCCGACATCGGCCTCCCGGTCGGGCGCCCCCCACTCCAGCTGATGGAGGACATCGACGTGGCTCGGCTGTTGCCGCCCCGTCGGCGGAGCGACCACAAATGGAGCTCGGCGGTCCTGATCGTGGCCGGTTCGCCGGGGATGACCGGTGCCGCCGGTCTCTGCGCCCGGGCGGCCCTGCGCACCGGGGCGGGGATGGTCCGGCTCGGGGTGCCGGGGAGCGACCTGGCCGACTCCCCGGCGCCGGAAGCCGTCAGCGTGGCCCTTCCCGGGCGGGGCTGGGCGGAGGCGGCCCTCGCGGCCGCCCGGCGGTGCTCGGCCATCGTGGTCGGCCCGGGGATCGGGCGCGACCCGGAGACGGCCGAGCAGGTCCGCCGGTTGGTGGCGGCGGCCGACGTCCCGGTGGTGATCGACGCCGACGGGCTGTTCGCGTTGGGTGTCATCGACGACGCCCCACCCCTCGAGCGCCGGGCGCCGGTGGTGCTGACCCCGCACGACGGCGAATACCAGCGGCTGATGGGATCGCCCCCGGGGGCCGACCGGTTCGAGGCGGCCCGCCGGCTGGCCCGGGCGGCGGGCGGGGTGGCCCTGGTCAAGGGATCCACCACCGCGGTGGCCGAGTCATCGGGCGCGGCCCGGGCGTCGACGTCCGGCTCCCCCCGGTTGGCCACCGCCGGCACCGGCGATGTCCTCTCCGGGGTCATCGGGGCGATGGTGGCCCGGGGGGTGGCCCCCTTGGATGCCGCGGCTCTGGCCGCCCACGTCCACGGTCGGGCCGCCGACCGGGGCCCGGCCCAGGGGCTGGTGGCCGGCGACCTGCCGGTCCTGGTCTCGCAGGTCCTCTCCGACCTCGGGAGGGCCCGTCGGGCGCCGGGGGGCACCGGTGGCTGACCGGTTCCGACCGGCGTGGGCCGAGATCGACGTGGGGGCGGCCGGGCGCAACGCCGCGCTGCTCGCCCGCCTGGTCGGCCCGGCCACGCTGTGTGCGGTGGTGAAGGCCGACGGGTACGGGCACGGGGCGGTGCCCCTGGCCCGGGCGGCGCGGGCCGGGGGGGCCGGCTGGCTGGCGGTGGCGTTGGTCGAAGAAGGGGTGGAGCTCCGGGAGGCGGGGATCGACGTCCCCATCCTGCTGCTGTCGGAGCCTCCGATCGCGGCCATGGAAGCCGCGCTGGCCTACCGGTTGGTGCCGACCGTCTATTCCGAGGCGGGCGTCCGGGGGCTGGGCCGGGCGGCGGCCGCCGGTGACGCCGACCCGGTGGACGTCCATCTGAAGGTCAACACCGGCATGTACCGGGTGGGCACCGAGCCCGAGCGGGCGGTGGCCCTGGCCGCCGCCATCGGCGCCGACCCCCGGCTCCGGCTGGCCGCCCTCTGGACCCACCTGGCGGTGGCCGACGGCGGGGCCCGGGCCGACCTCGAGTTCACCCGCACCCAGCTCGACCGGTTCCGGACGGTGCACGACGAGCTGCTGGCCGCCGGGCTCCGGCCCCCGCTCCGCCATGTGGCCAACTCGGCCGGGGCCATCGCCTTCCCCGAGGCCCGGCTGGACATGGTCAGGTGCGGCATCGCCCTCTACGGCTTGAGCCCCACCCCCGAGCTGGCGACCCAGCTGTCCGAGGCCACCGGCGGAGGCCGGCTCGAACCGGTGCTGTCGCTGCGGGCGGAGGTGTCGATGTGCCGGTGGGTGGACAAGGGGGAGCGCCCGTCCTACGGCCGCCGCCGCCAGCTGGATGAGCGCTCGGTGGTGGCCACCGTACCCCTCGGCTACGCCGACGGCGTCCCCCGCCGGCTGTTCGACACCGGTGGCGAGGTGCTCATCGGGGGCGTCCGCCGCCCGTTGGCCGGGGTGGTGACCATGGACCAGATCGTGGTCGACTGCGGTCCGGCCGACCCCCCGGAGGTCAAGGTCGGCGACCAGGTGGTGTTGATCGGGCGCCAGGGCGGAGACGAGATCACCGCCGCCGAGTGGGCGGATCGGCTCGGCACCATCAACTACGAGGTGGTGTGCGGGATCGGTCCCCGGGTCCCCCGGGTACTGGTGGGCGGAGACGACTGATGCCGCCGATGATGAAGTCGGCGGCGGACTCGGCCGCGGTCTCCTCGTACTCCGCCTGACCGGCCAGTACCTGCTCGGTCACCGCCCCCGCGGATCTCCCGATCCCCGCGGCTCCCGGAAGAGCAGGCGAAGGCATCGGGCGGTCGACGAAGAAGGAAACGAAGGCCTCCACCCACCCCCGGATGCAGCCCTCGACCCCGGCGGCGGTGTCCGAGGCGCCACCGAATCCCCTTGGCCGGCGATCATGGCCCGACCGGTCCTCGTCCCTCTGGCAGCATAGGACGGTGCTCGGAACCGGAATGGCCCTCGGTCGGTCTCGCCGGCGTCCGCCCGGCCTCGACGGCAGGCGGTAATCTGTCGCCCGCCCGCGGGGGAGTCGTGGTGTCACCGGCTTCCCGACTACCCGTTCGGAAGGTCGACCGTCGATGAGATCAACACGCGGCTCCCGCGCCGCCCGGCTGGTGGGCGCGGTTGCCCTGGTCGTGCTGGCGGGCTGCACGTCGGCCACCGCCCGGCCTCCCTCGTCGAGCGGGCACCCGGGTGGGGGGACGCCGGCCCCGGCGGCGGCGGCCTCGGGTGCCGCCGTCGACCCACCGGTGACGACCACCCCGTCCTCGCCGGCCCAGATCTACTCGGTCGGCCACGACGTCTCCGACCCGTTCCTCACCGCCTGGAACGGCCGGTACTACCTGCTCGCCAGCGAGGGGGGGCCGGGGACGACCTTGAACGTCCCGATGGCGTCGGGGACCGCGGTGGGCCAGTGGGGCCCGCTCTTCGATGCCATGCCGTCGCTGCCGCCCTGGTCGGCGCCGGGCTTCACCTGGGCGCCCGACATCCACCCGTTCGGATCGACCTTCGTGCTGTACTTCACCGCGGTGGTGATGTCGACCTCCCCGGCCATGGAGTGCATCGGGTCGGCCACGGCATCCTCCCCCCGAGGCCCGTTCACCCCGGCGGTCAAGCCGTTCATCTGCCAGGTCAGCCAAGGCGGGTCGATCGATCCCCGGGTGTTCACCGACACCGACGGGACCAACTGGCTGGTGTGGAAGTCGGACCAGAACATCGCCGGGTCGACCGTCCCCACCAAGATCTGGTCGGCGCCCCTCACCCCCGACGGGCTGGCCTTCACCGCACCGCCGACCGCCATCCTCCAGCCCAGCCAGCCATGGCAGGGAACCATCGTCGAGTCGCCCGACCTGGTGAAGGTGCAGGGGACCTACTGGTTGTTCTACTCGGGCAACTGGTTCAACACTCCGAGCTACGCCACCGGGGCGGCCCGGTGCGCGGGCCCGACCGGGCCCTGCACCGAGACGTCGTCGACCCCGCTGGTGGCGACCAACACCCAGGGGGCGGGACCCGGCGAGGAGTCGGTCTACGCCAGCTCGGCCGGGGTGTGGTTGCTCTACACCCCCTGGCACTCGGACTCCCCGAACTACGACGCCACCCCCCGGCCGGTGGCCATGGCCCGGCTCGGTTTCGCGGGCACCGGCCCCTACCTCGCCACCTGGGCGGCTCCCCCTTCGCCGCCGGTGATGGTGGCGCCGCTGTCCCCGCCGCAGCCGAGCTCGGTCAGGCTCGCCCCCCCGACCACCTGATTGGCGACGTCAGTTGGCCCAGATGAGGGCGGCGACGGCCTGGGGTCGGCTCATGCCCTTGAGCGCCACCTCCCGAGGCTCGCCGAAATGGAACTCGCCGGTGCCCGCCACCAGCTGGGCGGACAGCGTCGACACCAGGATCTCGTCGGGAACCGCGAGGCCGGCGATGCGGCTGGCGACGATCACCGTGTGACCGAAGTAGTCGTCGTCGACCTCCATGGCCTCCCCGGTGTGCAGGCCGATGTGGACCCGGATCGGCTGGTCGGGGTGGGCCAGGGTGTGCTCCCGAAACGAGCGCTGCATGGCCACCGCGCACCGGAGGGCCCGGGCCACCCCCCCGAAGGCGACCATCAACCCGTCACCTTGGACCTTCACCTCCCGCCCGCCGTGGCCGGTCAGAAGGGAGCGGACGATCCGGTGGTGCTCGGTGACCAGGGCCTGGGCCGACCGGTCCCCGAGCCGCTCGGTGAGCCCCGAGTAGTCGACCATGTCGCTGAACAGGATGGTCACCGTGCTGTCCCGGCGGTCGGAGGGTTCGGGCCGGGGATCGGGTGGGGCCGGCACCGGGGAGCGACCGTCGTCCCCCCACGCCCGCCGGTCGGCATGCCGGTCCCGGTGTTCATCGTGACGATCGCGTGGACGGGCGCCATCATCCCGACCCGGGTCCAGCGACGGCGTTCTCGAGCCTTCGACACCCGGCCGGCCGTCCCGGTCCCGGGATCCGCGGGTGCTCGGCCGGCTCTTGATCTCGACCCCGCCCATGATCGGAAACGCCCGGATGATGATCCGGGGCGACCCCGGGATGGTCGGGACATCCCGGATCCTCATGTTGCGGCCGCCCATGATGGCGAAGCCGGCCAGCTCCACATCGATGCCCTCGGGCACGATGATGTCGACGCCGCCCATGATGGCAAAGGCGTTGATCACCGCTTCGGAACCGAAGATCTCCGCCTGTCGGAGGTCGAGCACGCAGCCCCCCATGACGGCGACGGCGGTGGTGTGGGCGCCGACCCGCCACCGGCCCTTGGCTTTGGCGCCGCTCATGACGGCCACGATCCACCGGCGGACGTGGCGACGGGTGGCTTCGGGCTCGGGTTCGGGCCGGGCCGGGAGGTCGGCGACCAGCGCCTCGAGCTCACCGCGGGTACGAGCCGCCAGGGCGCGGCCCACCCGGTCGGAGAACTCGTCGAGGGTCAGCCGGCCGACGACCACGTGTTCGCGCAACAGCGTCGCCGTCCGATCCCGGTCGGCGTCCGCCGCCCGCTGGACGGGTTGCCGGGGCAGGTCGGGACCGCGTCCATCGTCGCCAAATGGTCGGATCCCGTCGGTCACGGATCTCAGTTTGCCGCGTCGGGGAACGCTTGACGAACCCAAATCGGCCCACGTCAACGGGCAGGTACCATGCCAGCGTGCCGGAGATGACCGATCTGGCCCATCTCGCCGGGGAGGCGGCCGGGTGCACCCAGTGTGCGCTGTCCGCCCACCGGACCCAGGTGGTGTTCGGGGTGGGCAACCCCGACGCCGACCTCCTCTTCGTCGGCGAAGCCCCCGGGCGGGACGAGGACCTCCAGGGCGAGCCGTTCGTGGGGCGCTCGGGCAAGCTCCTCGACCGGTTGATGGCCGAAGAGCTGGGCGTCGACCGGAGCCGCTGCTACATCGCCAATGTGGTCAAATGCCGGCCACCGGACAACCGGGACCCGAGACCCGAGGAGATCGCCGCCTGCCGGCCGTATCTGGTCGCCCAACTCGAGCTCATCAAGCCGGTAGTGGTGGTGACCCTCGGCAACTTCGCCACCAAGCTGCTGCTGGGGACGGACAAGGGCATCACCCAGATGCGGGGGCAGGCCTACCCGTTCGGCCACGCCCATCTGGTGCCCACCTACCACCCGGCGGCCGCGCTCCGGTCGGGCGGGGCCGTGGTGGCCCAGATGCGGTCCGACCTGATCCGGGCCAAACAGCTGCTGGGTTGGTCGTCGTGACGGCGCCGGCGGCCCTGGTGGCCACCACCTCGGGTCCCGAAGACACCCGGGCGCTGGCCGGGGCCATCGCCGAACTCTGCGAGCCCGGCGACGTGCTGCTGCTGGCCGGGGACCTGGGTAGCGGCAAGACCACCTTCGCCCAGGGCTTCGGCGCCGGCCTCGGGGTGACCGAACCGATCACCAGCCCGACCTTCGCCCTGGTCCGGCAGTACCGGCTCGGCGACGGGGGCGGCGACGACGCCGGGGGCGGCCCCCGGCTGCGGACCCTCCTGCACGCCGACGTCTACCGGCTCGATCACCTCGCCGAGATCGCCGATCTCGGCCTCGGGGAGTTGGTCGAGGACGGGGCGGTGGCGCTGGTCGAATGGGGCGACCGGGCCGAGCCGGTCCTCGGCGACGGGTCGCTGTCCCTCCGCCTCGAGGCCGGGCCCGGGGACCCCGACGATCGCCGCACGGTGACCATCCTCTGGTCGGGCCCGAGGTGGGCCGACCGCTGGCAACGCCTGGCCAGGGTCGTCACCGGCTGGGCAACGGGTCGATGAACCTCCTGGCCATCGAGTCGGCCACCGCCCTGGTCGGGGCGGCGTTGCTGGCCGACGGCGGGTCGGCGGCCGAGCGGAGCCACCAGCAGGGCCGGATGCACGCCGAGTCGCTGGCCCCGGCCATCGAAGAGGTCTGCGCCCTCTCCGGGATCACCGTCCGGGACGTCCAGGCCATCGCCGTCGACGTCGGTCCCGGGCTGTTCACCGGGCTCCGGGTCGGGGTGGCCACCGCCAAGGCCCTGGCCCAGGGACTCGGCATCGGGGTGCTGGCCGTCAGCAGCCTCGACATCCTGGCCGCCGGGGCCATGGCCGAGGCGGGGTCCGACGAGGCCCGCACGGTGGTGGCGGTGGTCGACGCCCGGCGGGGGGAGGTCTTCACCTCCCGCTACCGTTTCGACGGAGCCGCGCCCGGCCCGGGCCAGATTCTCGACCCGGCCCCGGGCCGCCTCTCCCCGCCCCAGCTGGTCACCCCCGACGTTCTCATCCGGAGCCTGGTCGAGATGGACGCTGGCCCCGCCGACCGGGTGCTGATCGTCGGGGACGGCGCCGTCCGCTACCGCCACCGGTTGGCCGACGCCCGGGCCGGCGACCTCGACCTGGTCGAGCGGGTGTCGTCCCCGTCGCCGCTGACCCTGGCCCGGTTGGCCCGCCGCCGGCTCGACGCCGGTGCCGAGCTCGCCCCCGCCGCCGAGGTGGTCCCCGACTACCGGCGGGAGGCCGATGCCCGGATCAACTGGGAACAGCGGATCCCACCCACCGGGACCTCCGTCCGTGCCCGTGAGCGCTGATCCGCCACCGCCCCGCCTGGAGGTGGTGATGGCGCCGATGCGGAACAAGGATCTCCGCGGGGTCCTCCGGATCGAAACCGCGGTGTTCCCCCAGCCCTGGACCCACCGGCTGTTCGTCGAGGAGCTGGCCCAGCGGAAGTCCCGGGCCTACCGGGCGGCCTGGATCGGCTCTGAGATCGTGGGGTTCGCCGGCCTCATGCTGATCGATGACGAGGCCCACGTGAACAACATCGCCGTCGACCCCACCTGGCAACGGCGGGGCCTCGGCAGCCTGATCCTGCTGGACATGGCCCGGGTCGCCCTCGAGCTCGGCTCCCGGCACCTGACCCTGGAGGTCCGGGTGGCCAACGGGCCGGCCCTCGCCCTCTACCGCCGGTTCGGGATGGCGCCGGTCGGGGTGCGCCCGAACTACTACCCCGAGACCGGGGAGGACGCCCTGATCATGTGGGTGCGCGACATCGACTCGGAGACCTACGGCCGGCGGCTGGACGCCATCGAGGCCGCCCTCCCGGGGGATCTGGCCCTGACCTCCCGGCGATGACCGGCGGGCGGCGCTGGCTATCCTCGCCTGATGGCCCCTGACCCGATCCCCGGTATCCATCGGGTACTGGGCATCGAGACCTCCTGTGACGAGACCGCGGCGGCGGTGGTCGACGACGGTGCCCACATCGCGTCGTCGGTGGTGAGCAGCCAGATCGACCTGCACGCCCGCTACGGGGGGGTGGTGCCGGAGCTGGCCGGCCGGGCCCATGTGGAACTGCTCACCCCGGTGGTGGCCGACGCCCTCGATGCCGCCGGCAGCGACACCGCCGGGGCCGGCATCGACGGGGTGGCGGTGACCTACGGGCCCGGGTTGATCGGCTCGCTGCTGGTCGGGGTGGCGGAGGCCAAGGCGCTGGCCCTGGCCTGGGACGTCCCCGTCGTCGGCGTCAACCATCTCGAGGCCCACCTGTTCGCCTCCCTGCTCGAGCAGCCCGACCTCGGCTGGCCGCTGGTGGTGTTGCTGGTGTCCGGCGGCCACACCCTCCTGGTCGAGGTGTCCGCCCCCGGGCGGTACCGGCTGTTGGGGGGCACCGTCGACGACGCCGCCGGGGAGGCGTTCGACAAGGTGGCCCGGTACCTGGGCCTCGGCTACCCGGGGGGACCGGCCATCGACGCCATCGCCGAAGACGGCGACCCCTCGGCGTTCGCCTTCCCCCGGGCGTTCCTGGACGACGGCTACGACTTCTCGTTCAGCGGGTTGAAGACCTCGGTGGTGAACACGGTGCGCAAGCACCCCGAGGCCGCCACCGCCGACGTCGCCGCCTCCTTCCGCCAGGCGGTGGTGGACGTCCTGGTGGCCAAGGCCCGCCGGGCCGCCCGGGAGGTCGGGGCCAAGGCGCTGTGCCTGGCCGGGGGGGTGGCGGCCAATTCGCTCCTCCGCTCCCGGGCCCAGGAGGCGTGTGCGGAGGACGGGATCGGGGCGTTTCTCCCCACCCGGGCCCTCTGCACCGACAACGCGGCGATGGTCGCCGCCGCCGGATGGTGGCGACTGGCCAATGTGGGGCCGTCTCCGCTGACCCTGGGGGCGGACCCCAACCTCCGGTTGGTGCCGACCGCCTGAACCGGCCTTGACGTCCTCCCTGGTAGACGTCAAATCCGGCAATCGTGTTGCCTCCCGGCGGTCGGGTCGCTATGTTGGCACTCGCAACCCTAGAGTGCTAATACGTGCCACAGGAGGCCCGATCACATGAGTCTGCAGCCCCTCGACGATCGCATCGTCGTCCGTCCCGGTGAATCAGAAGA
>DASZNG010000039.1:0-85885 GCA_035551535.1 Acidimicrobiales bacterium
GTTGTCGGCATTATGCGGGTAATGCCGATATCGGCATTACCCGCACAGCAGACGGCCGTTCTCCTGGGTGGTGGGCCCGTCCTGGCCGTAGGGCTGGATATGGTCGACCTGGCAGTCGACCGCCGGGCGGTCGCAGTAGGGGTGGGTGCACTCCCGGTCCCGGAGCTGGATGCCCCGCCGGGTGGCCCCGGTGAACAGTCGGGCGGTGGCGCTGACCTGGACCCGGTCGGGGGGCTCGAAGACCGCCCGCTCGAAGTCGGCCCGGTCGATCCAGGGAACCAAGGACCCGGGGGTGATTGCCATCCCCTGGGCCAGCTCACAGATCCGTCCGCCCAGTGTCGGGAAGTCGATCAAGACGTTGATCAACGGCTTCGGAGGGATGCCGTCGGGCGGGGCGGTCCGAGAGCGCCTGGCCATCTCCTCCGCGGCGTCGGCCCGGCGCTGGCCCGGGGTCCGAGTGAGGTCAGCAGCGGTCGGGTCGCGTCCGAGTCGTGCCCCCGCCTCGTTCCATTCCTCCTCGAACAGCTCGTGCTCCAGGCGATCGAGCTCGTCGGCGAAGATGGCTCCGCCGATGGGGTCCATAGTCATCTTCCCGAGCCACCTGTCGCCGGCCTTGACCAGATAGACGTCCCGGCGGTTCCTCCGCTCCTCGGCCGACTCCTCGGTGCCGTCGGGGTCGGCCAGCTGTTCCCAGTAGGTGACCGCCTTCACGAAGTCCTCGTAGGTCAGGGTCCGGGCATAGTCGAGGAGCAGCTTCTCGTCGTCGAAGAGCCGCTCGGCGACCCGGGGGTTGCGGGCCAGCTTGCCCACCACCTCGACATGGGCAGCCCCGATCTCCCCGTCCTTCCAGGCCTGGGCGAACGCCGGCAGCCGGCGGAGGGTGCGGGCCCGCCGCACCAGGTGCCGGGCTTTCTCCCTCGGCAGGTTCCCCCGGGCGGCGATCCAGGCGGCGGCACTCCGGGCCCCGTCGAGCCCCCACTCCCCCCAGTCGTCGAACTCGGCCACCGCCACGGTCAGGCAGGCCTCGACCTGGCGGTGCACCCGCAGGAGGGTCTCGATCGACTCCCGGTCGGAGTCCGGTCCCTCGGCCAACAACTCCTTCAGATTCTCGGTCAGTACATCGAGCTTCATGCCGACAATCTCAGCAGGGGGGTGTGACATCGAACGGCCGAATCGCCCCCCTTACCTTGCACGAAACCTTGCAGGATCGGCGCCCGCGAGAAAAGAAATCAGCGGGGAAGACCACGGCGGAACAATCACTACGCAGGGACCGACGGAACAACCACGAAATCCGCCTTATTCGGAAGGAGAATCCAGCAGACGAGACGATCCGCTCATCCCAAAGGTGACAGCTGCGCCAAGCACGATCGCCGCCACCACCGCCAGCGGAATGGTGGCGCCCTGGTGCAAGAAGAGAACCGCGCCAACGATGGCGCCGATCAACATGGCCACGACCGCGGCGGTCCGTCGTCCCACCTTCGGGTTGGTGCCCCCCGCCAAGGTGGAGTCCGCCGCCAGACCGGTGAGGGTCATGGTCAGCACCGTCGTCGTCACGTCGGGCACCGCAAGCCGCCGGATCGTCGAGTTCCGAATCCCCATGGCAAATGCCATCACCACGATCACTCCGTAACGGGGCCATCCCGAACCGATGGTCGAGGTCGATGACGCCACCACCGCAGCCACGCCGGAAAGCAGACCCTCGATGGCCATGGCCGTCAGCAGCCAGCGACGACGGGAGTCGACGTGCAGGGTGATGCGACCCGCCGTCGCGGCTCCGACCAGAAAGCTGCCGAGCGAAGCGAGGCTGGCCGGAATGGAGAAACCGGGTGCGCCGGCGGCGGCGAAGCCGAGAAGGACCACGTTCCCGGTCATGTTGGCGGTGAACACATGGCCGAGGCCGAGATAACTGACCGCATCCACGAGGCCGCTGACGACGGTCAGTGCCGTGAGGGTCCACAACAGCGTGCTCGACGGCCCCGTCGGATCACTCATCCGTCGGCGACCGCCCGTCCGGGCGGGATGGCGACAGCCACCGTTTCACCGTAACTCAGGCCGGTCCCCCCTCGGACGCCCAAACAGGCGATCTCGGATAGGCGTGGCTGGGTGGATACCCGGCGCAACCGAGGGAGACTGTTGGGGTGATCGCAGTGGTCTCACCATTCGCCTACGGACTGTGCGTGGCGATCGCGCTGGTTGGCTGCGCCGCCGCGTGTCTGGAGGCTCGCCGGAGGCCCGGCACCTGGACCCTCGCGGTGGCTCGGCTCGTCGGGTTGGCGTTGGCGCTGGATGCCGGGAGCTACACCATCGGCCTGCTGGTGGCCGGAACCTGGTCGGCCCGGACCTCGCTTCCCTTCGCCCTGTGTGACGTGGCGGTACTGGTGGCCGCCGCCGCCTGTGTCTGGCGTCACCCTCTCCTCGTCGAGTTGACCTACTTCTGGGGTCTGGCCGGCACCCTCCAGGGGGTGCTGACCCCCGATCTGTCGGTGGGTTTTCCCCACCTCGTCTTCTGGCAGTACCTCGTCGGCCACCTGGGGATCGTCTTTGCCGCTCTGTTCTTGGTCGTCGGACTCGGCATCGCACCGCGTCCCCGGGCCGTTCCGCGGATCCTGGCCATCACCCTGGTCTATACCGCGGTCGTCGGGTTGGTGGACGCCCTCACCGGCGCCAACTACATGTTCCTGCGGCGCCCGCCGGGCGAATGGACCCTCTTGCGACTGCTGGGACCGTGGCCGTGGTATCTGGTCAGCGCCACCGGGGTTGCGCTGGTGCTGTTGACGCTTCTCGACGCACCTTTCTGGGCCGGCCGGCGTGAGGATGTGCGCCCGGCCGGTGACAGAACGCTGCGGCCTGGCGGGGCCCGCCCTTCGGTGCATGCACCGTGAGCGCACCGGATCCAGAGGCGGGTCCGGGCTCCGCAGAACCAGAGGCCGCGCCGCCGAGCCAGTTTCGGCTGCGGGGCTGGAAGGACCCGGCGGTTATCGCCGTCGGCCTGGTGGCACTGGCCGTTGGCTTCGGCCAGTTCGGTCTCACTTCCACCCTCGGCAACGTCGCCCGTCACTTCGGCCATCTGGTGAACGGGAACTCCATCGCCGATCAGGCCGGACTGTCGGGAACCCGGCTGGGTCTGGGACTGGCGGTGATACGCCTCGCATCTCTGGGTGGGCTGCCCCTGGCCGGACTGGCCGACCGGGTCGGACGTCGGCGGGTGCTCCTGGTCGCCTGTGGGCTCGGCCTGGCGGCAACCGCGGCGTCGGCCGCAGCCCCCGGGTACTGGTGGTTCGTGGTGGTGTTTGCCCTCGGTCGGCCATTCCTGTCGGCAGCGTCGGCATTGGCCCAGGTGCAAGCGGCCGAGTTGACCGGTTCGGCCCAACGGGCCGCGGCCGTCGCCCTGGTGGCCGCCGGCTATGCGGCCGGGGCCGGCGCCACCGGGGTGATCTACGGGCTGGCCGGCAACGCCCTCGGTTACCGGGGGATCCTGGTGCTGGCCGTGGTGCCACTCGTCGGTCTCCCGTTTGCGGCCCGCTGGGTTACCGAACCCGATCGTTTCGTCCGGTCGGCAGCGGGCCACCGACAGCAACGGCCGGTCTTGGGTGCTGTGGCCCGGCCCTATCGAGCCCGGCTCGGGCTGGTGGCGGTGCTGGCCTTCGCCCTCGGGGTGATCACCGGACCGGCCAACACCTTCGTGTTCCTCTACGCCCAGAACGTCGCCGGCTTCTCCGGAATCGCCCGCTCGGCCATGGTCGTGGGTGCGGGAGCCCTCGGACTCGGCGGGCTTCTGGCCGGTCGATGGCTGGCCGACCGGGTCGGCCGGCGGCCGACCGCCATGGGGGCGATGATCCTCATCGGCGCCTTCGGGATCCTCACCTACAGCGGCAACCATGTCGCGTTGGTAGTGGGATACATCTTGGGTATCGGAGCCGGGGGGATCATCGCCCCCTGCGCCGGCGCCTTCGTCAATGAGCTGTTCCCGACCTCAGTCCGGGCGTCGGTGGCGGGATGGAGTGTGGCGAGTTCCGTGTTGGGGGGCGTCGCCGGACTGTTGGTATTCGGTGCGGTGGCCGACGTCGCCAGCCGCTTCGCCCCGGCGGCGCTGGTGACCTTCCTGCCGGCCATGGCGTTGAGCAGCTTGTTCTGGTTTCTCCCGGAGACCCGTGGCCACGAACCCGAATGGTTCTGGCCAGACGAGGTCGTCCGCTAATCCAGGTCGACCGACTCCGATCGACCCTCGATCCGGTTGCGCCCATCGCCCTTGGCTCGGTACAGCGCGTCGTCCGCCTCTTTCAGCACCTGACTCGTCGATTTCGGGTCGCCGGGTTGGAGCATGGCGAGCCCGGCGCTGAAGGTGAGCACCGCCGCCGGGCTGCCGGCATGGGGAATGGCCAGCTGCTCCAGGCCGATGCGCATGCGCTGAACCGCCAGAATGCCGGTGGCCAGAGACTGCTCGGGGAAGATGCACAAGAACTCTTCGCCGCCGTAGCGGTAGACCTCGTCCCCTTCGCGGGTGTGGGCTTTGAGCTGGGCGGCAACCACCCGCAGCACCTCGTCTCCGGCCTGGTGCCCATAGGTATCGTTGTAGGACTTGAACTGGTCGATATCGATCAGCGCCATGCAGTACCGGTGGCCGTATCGCCTGACTCGGGCCTCCAGTTGGTTGAGATCCTCCTCGAGCGCCCTCCGGTTGACCAGTCCGGTCAGGGGATCCCGTCGGGTCAGCGCCGTGAGCTGCTGGTTGAGCCACTCGAGTTCGGTTTTCTGCTCGGCCAGCTTGCGGTGCAGTGACGTCACCCGGTCGGCGGCAATCAACCGAGCTTCGAGGTCGTGGGAAGCGAGCGGTTTGAGGAGATAGTCGTCGGCACCGGCATCCATGCCCCTCAGGATCTCGTCGAAGCCGCGATGCCCACTGACCATGACGAAGTAGGTGTAGCCGTCCGCGGCGGTTGCTCGAATACTCCGGCACAGCTCGATCCCGGACATTCCGGGCATGCCCCAATCACTGATGACGACTTCGGGACGCCAAGATCGAAAGATGTCCCAAGCTCGGGTGCCGTCGTCCACCACCCGGCAATCGTGGCCCAGCTTTTCCAGGGTGGCCTGGGTGATGACCCGGGCGGTGATGTCGTCGTCCGCGACCAGGGTTCTCACCGGCGAGACGCGGGAGAACGCTGTCCACCTTCGGAGGGCACGGCGAAAGCGCTCACGCCGGAGGAAACCGCCACCGGGTCTTCCTCGACGACGTGGCGGCTTCGATTCCGGGCAACACGATCGGCGGGTTCCCGGTCGGTCGTCCGGCTCTGAATCGTCCGTCCCACCAGCTCCAGCAAGTCGATCTTGCTTATCGGCTTGCAGATATAGGCGTCCATGCCCATGTCCAGGCACCGCTGCCGGTCTTCGTCGCGGGCTCCGGCCGTAACCGCAATGATCGGGACGAACTGACTCGAGCCTTCCAGGGATCGAATGGCAGCCGTCGCCTCGTAGCCGTTCAGGCCCGGCATCTGGCAGTCCATCAAGACGGCGTCATACGACTCGGCCGCCACCGCCCGTACGGCGTCGGCCCCGTTGAGCACGGTGTCGATACGATATCCGCCGCTGGACAGCATGGCCACCATCACCTTTTGGTTGATCAGGTTGTCTTCGGCCAGGAGCAGCCGGCCGCCGTCAGGCGCGACCCCGTCGACGGAGGAAGGTGGCAACACCTCATCGGGGACGGACGACGGAGACCCCTGGGGAGTGGGAGTCGGACCGGTGCGAACGCGAATGGTGAACCAGAACGTGCTCCCTACTCCTACATGGCTCGATACACCGCAGTCGCCGCCCATCAAGCCGACCAATTGACCACTGATGGCCAACCCCAGTCCGGAACCCCCGTATCTCCGAGACGTGGACATGTCGGCCTGGACGAACGGGTGGAAGATGAGATCGAGTTTGTCGGGTGCGATTCCGTCGCCGGTATCCGAGACCTCGAATCGGAGGACGACTTCTCCCCCGGGGGTCTGGGCCGTCGCCGGCTCGGGTTGGGCGAGTCGAACCGAGATTTCGCCATTCGGCGTGAATTTGATGGCGTTGCCCACCAGATTGACCAGGACTTGCCGCACGCGAACCGGGTCCCCGCTGACCTCGGTCGGCACCGGCCCGTCGACGATGGCACCCAACGTGAGACCTTTGGCGTCTGCGGGTTGTCTGAACAGACCCAACACATCATCGACCACCGACTGCAGGTCGAATTCGATGTCTTCGATCTCCAGCTTTCCCGCTTCGATCTTGGAGAAGTCAAGGATGTCGTTGATGACCGTCATGAGCGACATCCCGGAACCGTGCAGGGTCCTTGCGTAGTCGCGCTGGAGAGCATCGAGGTCGGTTTCGAGAAGCAGCTCGGCCATGCCGATGACGCCGTTCATCGGGGTACGGATCTCGTGGCTCATGTTGGCCAAGAAATTCGACTTGAGCTGAGAGGCTTCGGTTGCCTGCTCGGCAATGTCCTCCAGCTGCTGCTCGAAGTTCTTCCGATCCGTTATGTCAACGTAGTGGACCAGAAACCGATCGGGTCTTCCGGCCGTGCCCTGGATCCGCACGGCCTTCACCACGCACCACACCATCCGTCCCTGCGCATGGATGAATCGTCGGGTGTAATTGAAGTCGTCGACACCGATCCGGGGCAGCTCGTCGAGGATCTGCTGAGCGATATCCACGTCGTCCGGATGGCTGATGTCGACGGGGGTCATCAGGCGCAGCTCTTCGTCGGAATAGCCGAGGATCTCGCACAGTGCGGGATTGACCTGATCGAAACGGCCGTCCAGAGATACTTCTGCCATACCGACCGGGGCGAGATCGAACGCCGTCTTCCAGCGTTCTTCCGACGACATCAACGAGCGTTCGAACTCCTTCCGTTTGGTGATGTCCAGGAAGTGGGTCACGAAGTACATCGCCTTGCCATCCGCATCGACCACCGCCGACCCGCTCACGTCGCACCACACGACGTGCCCGTCGGCATGGATGTAACGCCGTTCGTCGTGAAAAATTCCTGAAGGGTCCAGGTGCTTCGCCGCCACGGCTTGACGGACCTGATCGGCAAGTGGTCGCCGAGTCGACGCTCGGTCGTCCGGGTGGCAGACGTCAGCCACCGCCATGGAAACCAGTTGTTCGCCCGAGTAGCCGAGGATGTCGCAGAGGGCCGGGTTGACCTGGATATATCTACCGTCGAGGGAGATCTCCGCGATGCCGGCCGGTGCCCGTTCAAAGGTCGACCGCCAGCGCTCCTCCGAGGTGATGAGCGCCCGTTCGCGGTCCTTGAGCCGGCTGATGTCGCGGGTGACCACCAGGACTTCGCTCGGGTCGCAATCGGGCATGGCCACCGGCACGACGTCCAGAATGGACTCCAGCCCGGTCATCTGCGACAAGAACTCGGTCGAGGTCGTTTCCCCGTTCAAAGCCGAGCGGACAACCCCTCCGAAGAACTCGGCGTCGGCCGGTGCGCAGATCTCGTCCAGCCGCGACCCGACCATGTCGTGGCGCAGCTCAAAGCTATCCAGCGCTCCCCCGGCCATCACCACCGACCGCAGTTGGTCGTCAAAGACGATGGCCAGCGTGTCCGGCATCAGGTCGAGCAAGGTGCGGCACCTGGCTTCGCTGGCTCGAAGTGAGTGTTCCGTCTCGCGCCGAGAGGTCAAGTTCGTGGCCATGGCGACGCTCCCGGCATAATTCCCGTCCGAATCGTAGATCGGCGTCGCCGCCACCTGAACCCAGACTGGCTGGCCGGTCCCGTCCAGAAGCCGGTTCTCGTACGACCCGACCACACCGGTCCGACGGATTTCCATCTGCTCCGTCATGATGACTTGGGCATCCTCGTCCATGAACTCGAAGATGTGCCTCCCGATGATCAGCCCCGGATCCCTCCCGAGCAGGGTCGCGCCCGCCGGGTTCACGAAGGTGAGTATCCCTTGGACGTCGATCGAAAGGATGGCTTCGGCGGCGAGATCGACCAATTGCCGGTACTTGCCCTCGCTGAGCTGCAACTGCCGGTGCTGGACCGCCACTCGGCGGGCGCCGACCAGGCGGGCCTCCAGTTCGTCCGGCGAGAACGGCTTCTGAATGTAGTCCTGGGCACCTTCCCGCAACAGGCTGCTCGCCGTCGAACCGTCGGTCAGGCCGGAGAGTACGACAACCGGTATCCACCCACTCTCGACCGAGCCCTTCAGCTCCGCCAGCACCGCCCGCCCGTTCTCATCGGGCAGTTCGAGGTCGAGCACGATGACCTGCGGCTGGCACTGCCGAACCATGGCCATGGCCTCGGCTCGGGTCGATGCCTCGGCGACAGCCCATCCGGCGGCATCCAGCACCGATCGAACAGCCAGGCGCAGATCGACGTCGTCGTCGATCAGCAGAACCCTGGGTTGGTCGCGGTCGGCGGCAACGTATTCAGATGGCATTACCTGGACTATCGGCATCGCCGCTTCCCAGGTTGAGCCTGGCCGGCCTCGCCTGTGGATAACTCGGTGCGCCTCCCGGCACAGTTCTGCCGATTATCGGACAACAGTTTCTGCCGAGCGACGGGCAAAAAGCGCGCACAATCGTCCCCTCGACCTCAAGATCGGGAGCGATCGGGCCGATGCACCCACAAGAAGTTGCCGCAGCCAATGAAGCAGGTCGTCGGGTCATCGGTGCGCAGGGTGGCATTGTTGGCAGCGGAGGCGACGATTCGGTCCCCCCGCTGGGCCGCCCTCGGCGTCGCTGGCCGGTCGCCGGCCGAGCAGGAAGAGGTCCGAACGATGGGCAGAGGCCCGGGGGGAAGCCGGCGGGGACCAGCCTCGTCTTGCATCGGGGCCACTGGGCGCGGCGGTCGATGACAACCTCCATGCTCCTCCACGGTCGCTATGCCTGCTCGCGGCTGCTCAAAGGGGGACACGGGGTTGAGACGTACCTGGCCGAGGACCTGGAGGCAGATGGCATCCCGGTCGTCGTCAAGTTGCTCCACCTCGACCAGGTGGCTCCCGCCGTGCGGATCCGCCTGGAACACGAGGCGGCCGTGCTCTCCCGGCTCGGGGAATCGCCGTTCCGGCCCCTGCTGAACTTCGAATGTGACGAGCGGTACCTCTATTTCGTCCAGCCCTTCCTGCCCGGACAAAGCCTGGCCGAGCGTCTGAGTGGCGGTCGCGTCTCGACCTCCGACGCCTTGGTCATCGCCAGGGAACTCCTGGGTGAGCTCCAGGATGTGCACGACCTGGGCATCCTGCATCGGGACGTCAAACCCGCCAACGTCATCGTCCGGGGATCCGACCCGGTGGAGCGAGCCAGCCTGATCGATTTCGGTCTGGCTCGTAGCTTGTCCCTCGACCCGTCGGTACGGGACCAGGCCGTCGGTACCGCCCGCTATATGGCCCCCGAGCTGGCCGGCCTGCTCGATTCGCCCGTTGATGAACGCTCGGACCTCTATTCATTGGGGGTCGTCCTCTACGAGTGTCTCGCCGGTCGTCCGCCCTTCGACGGATCCAGTGTCGGCGAGGTCCTCCGGCAGCACCTGAGCATGCCGGTTCCCAGTTTCGGTGACGCGGGGGTGAACGCCCCCCGGGCCCTTGAAGCGCTGGTGCTCCGGCTCCTGGGCAAGGAGCCGGGCCAGCGCTATCAGTCGGCGGCGGCGGCGCAATGCGACGTGGAGGAGATCGCTTCCGCGCTCGCCCGGGGGGTGATCGACCCGCCGGTGGTGATCGGTCTGCACGATGTCCGTTCGAATCTGACCGCGCCGGCCTTCGTCGGCCGGCAGGAGGAACTCGCCTGCCTCAACCGCAACCTGGATTCGGCGGTTCTCGGCGAAGGGGGCCTGGTGTTCATTGCCGGAGAGTCGGGCGGGGGCAAGACCCGACTCCTGAATGAGTTCGCCGACCAGTCCGCCCGACTGGGTGGCCTCATCTTGCGCGGGCAGGGGGTGGACCAGGCCGCTCAGCGACCGTACCAACTCCTCGAGGGCGTCGCCGCCGGGATTGGGATCGCCGCGGCCGACGATCCCGGCCTGGGCGTCCGGCTGCGCGCCCAGTTGGGAGATCGGGCCGAGGCGGCTGCCGTCGCCCTGCCGGAATTGGGCTGGCTGCTGGGAAAGGAGCCGGGCGGCGATCTCCCCGAGGCCTACGGCGAGGTCCGCAGCGTCGCTGCCCTCTCGACATTGCTGGGCGCCCTCGGGACCGCGGGTCAGCCGGCGCTGGTGTTGCTCGACGACTGTCAGTGGGCCAACGGCATAACCATCAAGCTGCTGAAGGAATGGCAGAACGAGTCCCTCCGCTCGGGCAGCCATGTCCTGGTCGTGGCCGCCTTCCGGTCTGAGGAAGTCGACCCCGATCACCCCCTCCGGAAAATCACGCCGACGGCGACCCTCTCCCTCCAAGCCTTGACGCTCCCGGAGATCCGCTCCATGACCCAATCGATGGCCGGGCCGCTGCCCGAGGATGTCATCGCCACCGTCGCCCAACTCGCGGAGGGAAGCCCGTTCATGGCTGCCGAAGTGCTCCTCGGCTTGGTCGAATGCGGAGCACTGGCGAAAGAGACTGATTCTCCATCGGGGTGGCGGGCCGACGAAGTCGCGCTGGCCGATGCCCAGACCTCCCGCCGAGCCGCCCTCTTCCTGGTCAAGCGACTGGAACAGCTCTCGCCCGACGCGCTCCAGCTGCTCTCCGTCGGCGCCGTGCTCGGGAAGGACTTCGACCTGCTGCTGGCCATGGACCTCGCATCGCAAGGTCCCGACCGGGACGTGCCGGCGCTGGATGAAGCTCGTCGTCGGCGCATCGTCTGGGTCGATGAGGCCGATGGCCGAAGCCAGTTCACCCATGACAAGCTCCGCGAAGCGCTGCTGGACGGCATGGACCCGGCCGAGCGGACCCGACTCCATCTCCGCGCCGCTCAACATATCGAGGCGGCCGATCCGGGGCGGATCTTTGAGCTTGCCTATCACTTCGATGCCGCCGGCGCCTCCGAACCGGGATTGCCCTACGCGCTGGCCGCCGCCGAACATGCCCGGCGTCAATACACGCTGGATGTCGCCGAGGCTCACTACCGCATGGCGGAACGGGCGGCCTCCGACGCCGCCGTGGACGGAGCCGTGCGCCTCCGGGTGGCCGAAGGCTTGGGCGACGTCTTGACGCTGAGGGGCGAATACCAAGAGGCGATTGCCAAATTCCAGATTGCTTTCGGCCTGGCTCCCGATCTGACTACCCAGGCATCGTTGGAGGGAAAACTCGGCGACGTCGCGTTCAAATGCGGGGACCTCGGGACGGCCCGGAGCTCCCTCGAGAATGCCATCCGGCACCTGAAATTCCGGGTTCCGCGAAACCGGGTCGGGCTCGGGTTTGCCCTCCTGCGGGAGCTGATCGTCCAGATCTTCCATTCCCTCCTCCCGAGTCGGGTCTTTGGCCACCACTCGCTCGACAACGCCGAACGACAGCTGTTGGCCATGCGACTGTTCAGTCGGCTGGCGTATTTGCACTGGTTCCACACCGGCCTGGTGCGATGCGCCTGGGCGCATCTGCGGGAGATGAATCTGGCCGAGCGGTATCCCCCGACTGCCGAACTTGCGCAGGCCTACTCTGAGCACGGGCCGGTCATGACCATGATCCCGTGGTTCGGGCGGGGGTCTGCCTACGTCCAGCGCTCGCTGGCGATTCGCACCCAACTCGGAGACGTCTGGGGTCAGGGCCAGTCACTCAACTTCTACGGGGTCTCGCTCTATGCCGCCTCCCGGTACCGCGAGGCAATTGAGAAGTGCAACGAAGCCACCCGCCTCCTCGAGCGCACCGGCGACCGGTGGGAGGCCAACACCAGCGCCTGGAACACTGCCTTTGCCCACTACCGGCTGGGCGAGTTGGAGGCGGCCACCGAGACTGCCCGTCGGGTGCACCAGCAGGCCCTGAAGATCGGCGACCAGGCGGCCGCCGGGATCTCGCTCAGTGCCTGGGCGCGGGCGTCCGAGGGTGACCTTCCGGCCTCCCTGATCCAGGCGCAGCTCGGGCGGGACGACGAAGATGCCAGCACCAGCGTCGAGATCCGGGTGGCCGAGGGCGTCCGATTGCTGGCCGCCGGGCAACCGGGCCAGGCCGCCGAGGTGCTGTGCCAGGCCCGGACCATCGTCCGGAAAGCCGGACTCCGCCAGGAGTATGTGGCCCCGGTCCTGCCATGGCTGGCCACAGCTCTCCGTCAGCAGATCGAAGCCGATCCTCCCTACGGTCTGGTGGAGCGGCGCCGGGAGGTTCGAAGGGCAGTCCGTATCGCCCGAAAAGCCGGCCGGGTGGCCCGTTCGTACCGAAACAACCAGCCCCACGCGCTCCGAGAGCAGGCGTTACTGGCCGCCATGGCCGGCCGGACCCACATCGCTCGGCGTCGTTTGGAGGTCAGCCTGGCCGTAGCTCGAACCCAGGGAGCGCGGTTCGAAGAAGCGCAAACACTGGCGGCTACCGGTCGCCTCGGCCTCGCGCTCGGGTGGAGCGATGCTGACGCCCAACTCCGAGCCGGGGAGGCGTTGCTCGCCGAGCTCCGGCCGGCACCGATTCCACCCGACGCTGCCACGGAGACCGACAGGCCGACCCTGGCTCTGGCCGACCGTTTTTCGACGCTGCTGGAGGTCGGTCGCACCATTGCTTCGGCCTCGGCTCCCGAAGCTGTCTACGCCGCCGTCCGGCAAGCCGCCATCGAGCTCCTGCGGGGCGACGAGTGCCGGGTCTTCGAGGTGAGCGGCTCCCGTGAGGATTTGACCACGGTGTCCGGCGAGAACGCCGACCACCTGAGTCGGACCGTGGTCGGCAAGGCGCTGGATGCCGGGGAACCGGTGGTCTCCGGGCAGGGGGAGACCCTGGACAGCGCCGAAAGTCTGGTCCTTTCCGATGTCCGCTCGGTACTGTGCGCCCCGATCGCCTGCGAGGGCGAGGCCATCGCCTGCTTCTACGTAACCCACGGCCGGGTCGGTGGCCTGTTCGGACCGGAAGAATTGCAGCTGGCGTCCTTCATTGCCGCCCTGGCCGGCGCCGCCCTTGAACACGTAGCCGGAAGCGAGGCCAGGTTCCGGTCGTTGGCCCAGAACTCCAGCGACGTCATCACCATCATCGATGCGAACGGGTTGATCACCTATCAGAGCTCGTCGGTGAAGCGGGTGTTCGGTTACTCCGACGACTTGACCGGTTCGCAACTCTCGGAGTGGATCCACCGAGACGACGCCAGCCGCACCATCGCCTCCGTTGATCGAGCGCTCCGTGAGGGAGAATCCAACACGGTGCTCGAATTTCGGGTCCGATCCCACGATGGCTCTTGGCTCCATGCCGAGACGACCCTCACCAACCTGTTGGAGGATCCGAGCGTTCGGGGGGTGGTACTGAATACCCGCGACGTGAGCGAGCGCACGCTCGACCATGAGGAGCTGCAGCTCACCGCCTCCCTCCTGACCGCCACCCTCGAGTCCACCGCCGACGGGATCCTGGTGGTGGACGGCAGTGGAACCATCGTCAGCTTCAACGGCAAGTTCGTCGCCATGTGGGGCCTTTCCGCGGAGGTCATGGACACCCGGGACGACGATTGGCTCCTGTCGATGGTGATGGGGCAGCTGAAGGATCCCGAAGCCTTCTTGAACAAGGTCGGGGCCCTGTATAGCGATCCGTCGGCGGCGAGCTCCGATGTGCTGGAGTTCAAGGACGGGCGAGTATTCGAACGCTATTCGATGCCGTATCGGATCGAAGAGTCGCGGGTGGGGAGAGTCTGGAGCTTCCGTGACGTCACCGACCATCGTCTGGCCAAGGCCGAACTGGAGACAACCCGGGACCAGGCAATGGAAGCATCCCGGCTGAAGAGCGAATTCCTGGCCAACATGAGCCACGAGATCCGCACGCCGATGAACGGGGTCATCGGGATGAGCCGACTTCTTCTCGATACCGACCTCGATGACGAGCAGCGGGACTACGCCGAGACGGCCAGCTCGTCCGCGGAGGCGCTGCTGACGGTTATCGACGACATCCTGGACTTCTCCAAAGTCGAGGCGGGCAAGCTCGATCTCGAATGGGTCCCCTTCGATCTCCGGACGGTGGTCGAAGAGAGCGCGGTGCTCCTGGCGCCCAGAGCCCAGCAATCCGGACTCGAGCTGACCTGCCTGGTCGACCCGGCGCTGCCCGCCGACCTTCGGGGAGATCCTGGGCGGCTCCGGCAAGTGCTGCTCAACCTCCTGAGCAACGCGGTCAAGTTCACCTCCGAGGGTGAGGTGAACGTGGCCGCACGGCAGGTCGGTCAGGCAACACCCGACTTGGTCAACGTTGAATTCGAGATCAGCGACACGGGCATCGGCATCCCAGCCTCCAGCCTGGAACACCTGTTCGATGCGTTCACCCAGGCCGACGCCTCCACCACTCGCCGATTCGGCGGAACCGGGCTCGGTCTGGCCATCTCCCACCAACTCGTCGAACTGATGGGCGGAACGTTGAACGTGACCAGCCGACCGGGATTGGGCAGCACCTTCACCGCCGTGGTGCCCTTCCGTCGGGGGTCGAGATTGGCCGTAACGACCGGCCCGTCGCATCTGGACGGAGTGCGCGCCATGGTCATCGACGACAACGTCACGAATCAGAGGGTTCTTCAGGAGATGATCGCCGGGCTCGGTGGGTCGGCGGTCACGGCGGGAAGGGCCGACCAGGCGTTGACGATCCTGCGTCGATCGCTGGAACAGGGCAACCTGTTCGACGTGATCCTCACGGATCTGAACATGCCCGACGTCGACGGCTACGGCGTGGCTCGACTCCTGGCCGCCGAGCCGCGCTTGGCCCGCATCCCCGTCCTGATCCTCGTCGGCTCTCCGCAACGAAACCGGAGCCAGGATACCGACTCCACCGGAATCGTTGGATTCCTGAGCAAGCCGGTCCGCCACGCCCAGTTGCAGGCGGCGCTGGAGGCGGTTCTCGGATTCGGCGACTACCCACCCGGTGGCCCGCTGCCGTCCGGCTGGGTCGACCAACCGACTCCCGGCCCGGACCGCACGACCGAATCGGCGTTTCCGGCGGATCTGAGCAACGCCGCGGTCGACGGTCCCCCGGTGGTGGCCGGCTCCGGGCCCATCCCCGACCCGCACATGCCACCCACTCGGGCGCATACGTTGTTACTGGTGGAGGACAACGAGGTGAACCAGAGGGTCATGATGGCCCGTCTCAGCCGACTCGGGTACGGCGCCGAGCTCGCGGTGAACGGGGTCGACGCCTTGGAGCTACTCGAGCGCAATCGCTACGCCGCGGTGCTCATGGACTGCCAGATGCCGGTGATGGACGGCTACGAGGCCACCTCGCGCCTCCGCCGGGTCGAGGGGGACGATCGCCACACACCGGTCATCGCCCTCACCGCCCTGGCCATGACGGCCGACCGGGCGCGCTGCATAGCCGCCGGGATGGACGACTACCTGGCGAAGCCGGTTCAGGTCGAGGACCTCATCGCCGCCCTGCATCGGTGGGTGGCGGCCGTGCCGCCTACCCATGCCCAGCCGGCCGTCAACACCCGGCCGGGGCTCATCGCGGAGGCCCCCCTTCATCCGGGCATCGACACCGACGATCCCCGCCGGGATCTCGATGCGACAATTGTCGACGGTCTGCGGGAGCTCGGTGGCGTCAGCCTCCTCGACGAGCTCGTCTTGCTGTTCCGAGACGAGGTCGGACGATACCTCGGCGAACTCGAGCATGCCCTCAGCCTCGGTGACACCACCGAGCTCGGCCGGGCCGCTCACGCCCTCAGCGGAAGCAGTGCCAACTTGGGAGCCTTCCGGGTGGCCGCCACCGCCGGTGCGCTCGAGCACCTGGCCGTCTCCGGCAATCTCGATGGAGCGCCCGCCCTGGTCCGCGACCTCGCCGCCCATTCGCGGAGCGCGCTCGAGGCTCTGGCCGCCGAGACCGGCCGGCCTACCGATACCGCCGACATCACTGTCGGGGTCGACCCGTCGAGCCCGACGCTACCGAGAGGATCGAAATGACAACCCCAACTGACCCCCAGACCACCGTCGAGGCGGAATCGCCGCCCCTCCGGCTGATACTGGTTGACGACGCCCCGTCGACCCGGCGCCTGCTCCGGGCCGTGCTCGACTGCGTCTCCTCCATCGAAGTCGTCGACGAAGCCGACAGCGGGCAACAGGCGGTCGAATCGGCCAAGGCGCTCCGACCGGATGTCGTCCTGCTCGACCTCTCGCTTCCCGACACCGACGGCGCTCAGATCCTGCCCGAGCTCCTCCACGTCGCCCCGGGAGCCAAGATCGTCATCCTCTCCCACACCTCCAGGAGCGCGGGACCCGAGCTGGTGGCGGCCGGGGCATCCGGGTTCATCGAGAAGGGGCTGCCACCCTACGACCTGGTCGAGCAGCTCTCGGTGGTTCTCGGCGTTCCGCTTTCGGTTGTGTCGGAGCTGCCGGAATCATAAATTTGCCAACGGGCCAGCTCTCCGCCCCGGCCCGGCACGAAAGGCAGTGAGGAGAATCTTGGGTGGCCCAAACCCCGATTGGCGACCCCGACACCGGAACCATCACCAAGACGGCCCCGGGCACGGTGGCGGAAACGGTGTCGAAGCTCACCCGCCTGGTCGGCGATCGGGGGATGAAGGTCTTCGCAATCATCGATCACAGTGGTGAAGCCGCGCAGCAGGGCCTCGACCTGCGGGACACCAAGCTCGTCATCTTCGGTAGCCCGGCCGGCGGCACACCGGTCATGGAGGCATCGCCGTTGGCGGCGCTCGATCTGCCGCTCAAGGTGCTCATCTGGGACGACAACGGTCACACCCGGGTGAGCTTCACCAGCCCGGAGGTCCTGGCGTCACGCCATCACTTGCCCGAGGAATTGGCCTCCCGGCTGGCCGGCATCGGCCCCCTCACCGACGCGCTCGTCAGCTGAGGATCATTGCCGGACGGCCGGCCCCGTCTCCGAAGGAGGGGTGGCCTCCAGGCGCCCGGCGTGGCCACACCCTTCCGCTCGGAGGCGGCTCGGCTCGAGCTGTCGGTCGACAACATCCTTGACTCGCCGGCCGACCTGCGTAAATGACAAGAGACAGACGGGGTCGGACCATATATGATCCGTGGCGGCCGGCGACAGTGGCGGCGACAGGCACACAAAGTGGTAGGGAGGACGTTGATGGCACGGTCTTTTGGACGTCACGGCAGCCGGCTCGGCCGGTTGGTCGCGGCCGCGGCACTGGTGGTGGGGAGCGGGACTCTGATCTCACTCATCGCTGCCTCTCCGGCAACGGCGTTACCGGCAGGTTCACTGACGGTGGCGACAAACGGGCACGACACCGGCAACTGCCAGTTGAGCAACTGTCTCACCCTCGGCTACGCCCTCTCCCAGGCCACCGCGGCCAGCACCATCGTGCTCCAGCCGGGAACCTACCCGTCCGCCGCCAACCCGATCGGCACCTCCGACACGGTGGGGCCAGCGTTGAGCAGTGTCGCCATTGTCTCGGACCCGGCACTGCAAGGGTCGGCGTCCAACACCATCATCGACGCGACCGGCGCGCCCAACGGCCTGGTCATCAACGCTAATGACGTCACCGTCAACGGGCTGTCGATCCTCAACGCCGACAACGAGGGCATCTGCATCACCCCGGCCACTGCTTTCACCAATGGCTGCCTGCTGTCGCCACCCGCCAGCCCGCCACCGCCCACCAGCGTGACCGGTGCCCTCATCGAGAACAACATCGTCAACAACAATGACGCCTGCATCAACCACCCCAGTGCGGCCGACTGCCCGCAACCCCCCAACCCCTTCGATGACTACGGCGAGTCCGTCCACCTCCTGAGCGTGGTCAACTCCACGGTGACCAACAACACCGTCGAGAACAACGTCGGCGGCATCCTGTTGACGGACGAGGTAGGTCCGACCGACGGCAACACCATCAGCGGCAATACCGTGTCCGGAAATGCCACTGACTGCGGGATCACCCTGGCCGGCCACAGCTCCAACGCGGTATCGACCGGCGGGCCGACCACCGGCCAACCCCAGCCGTCGCAAGCCGGGGTCTTCAACAACTTGATCGAGAACAACACCGCCAACAACAACGGCGCCGCCGGGTTGCTGGCCGCCGCCGGCGGTACCGGCTCCGCCGTCTACAACAACACCTTCACCGGGAACACGGCCATCGGGAACGGGCTGGCGGGGATGACCATCCACAGCCACGCCCCGCTCCAGGACATCAACGGCAACGTGATCACCAACAACAACTTCAGCCAGGACGCCCTCCACGGCGGGCCCGGCGGGGGTCCGGGTGACATCGAGGGTCCGCCGGCCAGCGCCAACCTCACCCAGAGTGCCGGGGTCCAGGTGCTGAGCGTCTTCGCCCCGCTGACCGGAACCGTGATCCAGGGCAACAACATCTCCAATGTCTTCTACGGCATCTGGCAGTCGGCCTTGGCCTCCTCGAGCGCCATCTCCGGTAACAACATCTCGGTCAACACCGGAGGCACGCCGGTGTACACCGTGCCGGCCGCCGGGAGCGGCTACTGGATGGTCGCCGGTGACGGCGGCGTCTTCAGCTTCGGGGCCAGCGGCTTCTATGGCTCATCGCCGGGATCGTCGCTGGGCGCTCCCACCGTGGGCATCGCCCACACTCCGGACAGCGGCGGCTACTGGCTGGTCGCCGCCAACGGCAACGTGGCGAACTTCGGTGACGCCACCGCCTACGGCTCCCTGCAGGGGAAAGCCCTGAATGCTCCGATCGTGGGCATCGCGGCTACCCAGGACGGAGGCGGCTACTGGCTGGTCGCCTCGGACGGCGGGGTGTTCGGGTTCGGCGATGCCGCCTTCATGGGGTCGATGGGCGGTCAGCGTCTCAATGCCCCCGTCGTCGGGGTGGCCGCCACTCCGTCGGGCGGTGGCTACTGGCTGGTGGCCAGTGACGGAGGCATCTTCTCCTTCGGCGACGCCGCCTTCTTCGGTTCGATGGGAGGCCAGCGCCTCAACAAGCCCATCGTGGGCATTGCCTCGACCGCCGGATCGGTGAACCCGCAGAACGGCTCCATCGTCGGGGACGGCTACTGGCTGGTGGCCTCGGACGGCGGCGTGTTCAGCTTCGGCAACGCCGGCTTCATGGGTTCCATGGGCGGCCGGCCCCTCAACAAGCCGATCGTGAGCATTGCCCCCGGGCCCTACTCGCTGAACTTCGGCAACTTCTCGCTGCAGGCCACCGGTTACTGGTTGATGGCCTCCGACGGTGGCGTCTTCAGCTTCGGGAAATCCAACTTCTTCGGCTCACTGGGAGCCCTGAAGCTGGTGTCGCCGATATCCGGAGCCGCCTCGACGTAAGCGGTTCGAGGTCGCCGGGGCCGGGCCCGACGGGCGGCCGGCCGCGGACTGGGGCGAGAACTCGCTCGCCTCAGTCCCCGCCCCCGAGCTTTCCGTCCATAGCCTCGGCCTCGATGTCCATCCGCCGCAGGAGGCCGGGGACGATCCGGCGCTCGGCCATGCGGCCGATGCCGGGCACCGCCACCACCAGCTCGCCGTCGATGCGTCGAAGGGTGGCTCCCCCGGCTTCGGCGAGGACGAAGTCGGCGGTACCGTGCAGGCGCCTGGGATCCTTCTCGGCCTCGAACGTGAGTGTCCCGGTGCCGGCCGACGTGTCGACCTGCATCTCCTGGACCCAGGCCAGCCGACTGGAACCGAGGAGGCGCTGGGCGATCGGATCGAGGCTCCCGACGAACTCGTACCGGAGGCGCAGCGAAGCGCGGTTTCCGTCGGAATGTTCTTCGACCACCTCGGGCAGGCTCAGGTCCGGGAGCGCGAGGCGCAGGTAGAAAGAGGAATCGACCAGGAGCGCGGCCACGGCCTCCTTCGACCCGTTGATCCGGTGCTCAGCGTGGAAGCGCACCCTATTCCCCTAGAGCCCTGGCCTTCTGCTTCTCGATGCCGGCAGTTGCTTGGCCTTGTGCTTCTCGAACATGATCGTGCCTTTCAATGCCGGAGGCGGGGAAGCGAGCAAGCGAGCAGGTGAGCGGGCGAGCGGGCGAGGCAGAGTCTGACACATATCCCTTTTTCGCAGTCGGGACTCGGTGCCTCAGTGCCGGTTGAGATTCGCCTGGGCCGGGTGGGTCAAGTACGGCCGGCAGGCGGGGCCGGATCGGGTGATGGCGGGCGGGGCATTGCTCGGCGTCACCGCCGCCCCGATCAGCCGGAGGACCGTGTCGCTCGAATTGGCATAGATGCCTTGGCAGTTGAACGCCCAGGGCCAGGAAGGTGGTCGCTACCGCGATGGAGATCTTCTGAGAGGGCAGGTAGGCCTCGGTAGCGCGGTAGCCGCCGAGGAGCGGATTCTGCAGGATCCACGATCCCCCGAGCGGACGCCGGCTCGACCTGGTGAAACAGCTGCATCGCGGACCCCTGGGGTCAGGGTTCGCCCCGACACCCAGAAAGCGGGGCAACGTGCAAGGCTGGCCACGTGATCGAGGCCCGGGGACTCTCGAAGCGGTTCGGCGACGTGGTGGCGGTGGACGACCTGTCCTTCGACGTGCGTCCGGGGACCGTGACCGGCTTTCTCGGGCCCAACGGGTCGGGCAAGTCGACCACCATGCGCATGATCATGGGCCTCGACTCGCCGGCGTCGGGCTCCGTGACCGTGTTGGGCCAGCGCTATCACGACCTCCCATGGCCGCTGAGGGAAGTGGGCGGGCTCCTCGAAGCGAAGGCAATCCATCCCGGTCGCTCCGCCCGCGCCCATCTGGTCGCCCTGGCCCGGAGCAATACCATCGCTCGGGCGCGGGTGGATGAGGTCTTGGAGCTGGTGGGTCTCACTTCGGTGGCCGGCAAACGGGTCGGCAAGTTCTCGCTCGGGATGGGCCAACGTCTGGGCATCGCCGCCGCTCTGCTCGGCGACCCGGGAGTGCTGCTATTCGACGAGCCGGTGAACGGCCTCGATCCCGAGGGCATCCGGTGGGTTCGCACGTTGTGCAAACGGCTCGCCGGTGAGGGTCGCACCGTGTTCGTGTCCAGCCACCTGATGGCGGAGATGGCGCTGATGGCCGACCATCTGGTGGTCATCGGCAAGGGCAAGCTGATCGCCGAGACTTCGATGGCTGACTTTGTGGCTCGAAGCTCCCGGAAGTCGGTCAGACTGCGCACGCGGGCGCCTCACCAATTGTCCGATGCCGTCGTCAATGCGGGCGGGACCGTCATCGCCGATCCCGATGGGTCCATGACGGTTACCGGCCTGTCGGCACCGGAGGTGGGTGACCTGGCCGCGGCGATGGGCATTGCCCTCCATGAACTGACCCCGGTCGCCTCCTTGGAGGACGCCTTCATGGAACTGACTGACGAAGCCGTCGAGTTCCGAGGTGGATCGTGACCGCCGTGCTCGGGGCTCCGACCCCCTTCGCCATTGAGCAGCCGCCGGGCCGCGTCGGTCTCCGCGGGGCCGTCGCCGCCGAGTGGACCAAGCTCTGGTCGGTCCGTTCGACGATGTGGACACTCATCGCCACGGGGGTGGCCGTGCTGGGCTTGTGTGCGCTGAGCACCGGCACCGTGAGCCCGTCCGACATCATCGATGATCCAACCCGCCGGAGCCTGGTCGGCGTCTTCCTCGGCCAACTCGTCTTCGGGGTCCTGGGTGTCCTGGTCATGAGCGCCGAGTACGGCACCGGAACGATCCGCTCCACGCTCTCGGCGGTGCCCCGTCGACCCCTCGTGCTTACCGCCAAGCTCCTGGTGTTCGGTGTCGTGGCGGTGGTCGTAAGCGAGATCCTCGTCTTCGGTGCATTCGCCCTCGGCCAGGCCCTCTTGTCGGCCAACCACGCCGTCGGGTCGTCAGCCGCGGTCGCCCAGAAAGCCCAGCAACTCGGGGTGAACGTCCCCCACAGCGTCCAGGCTGCGCTGTCAGGCGGCTCCGCTTCCCTGGGGCAGCCGGGCGTCCTCCGGGCGGTGGTCGGCGGCGGCCTCTACCTGGCCGTGCTCGGATTGCTGGCGCTGGGACTGGCCACAATCATCCGACACACCGCCGGCGCCCTCTCGACCTTCGTCGGGGTCGTGCTGGTCCTTCCCCTCATCGTTCAAGCGCTTCCCACGTCGATCAGTAACGCCATAGCCCGCTACCTGCCGGCCAACATCGGCCTGGTCCTGTTCTCCACCCATGGCACCCCCGACCGCGTCGGGCCGGCTTTCAGTCCGTGGACCGGCTTCGCCCTGCTCGTGCTGTACACCGTGGTGATCCTGGCGATCGGCTGCTGGGTCCTCGTGCGCCGCGACGCCTGAACGCCAGGACGCCCCGTGACAAGGCGTCGAACCCTGGGTTTCGAAGTCCATCGGCCACGCGGCGAGGCGCGATCGAGGCGAAGGGTGTAAGCGCGGTGGATGGGGATCGTGGTCATCAGGAACCTGTCTGTCACCATGCGGCCAACGACGAGCCATCCGGACCGAAGCAGACACCTGAGCTGGGACGATGACGGGCGGGCGGGCTCGGCAACCCCAAACATCCCCTGAGGGTGGGACAGGATTGCACCTGGGCCTTTCGAGTGGGCGCTAGAGGACTCGAACCTCCGACCTCAGCCGTGTGAATCCCATCGAGCCCAATTCGGTGACCTGGCTAAAAGTAGCAAATACCTGTTCAGATGGTATTTCTAGTGACCGCTGTTTACCGCTATTTACCGTTGTTTCGCACTGGATCGCGCACGAATCGCGCACGCCAGAGGGACGCAGAGGGTACGGGACGATCATCAATCTTGATACCCGACCAGTGCGGCCGTCCCTGCCCTTAGTACGCCAAGCTCATGATGCTCTGGCCGGTACGGTCATCGACGAACACATACGTCGATCCCGAACCCGCAGGCACCGTTCCCACCGTCGTAGACGGCGCTGGTGGGCAGCCGCCAGGCGGGCAAGGCGGGCCAGTAGTAGGCGGCGACACGCCCACATAAGTCACTACCCACACAGGATCATTCTGGTAAGGACCCGGCGACGGGGGGCCAACGGAGGACGGACTAGCACCAGGTGTCAAAGAGTAACTACCACCAGCGTTCCAACTCAACAATCCATAACGGACCGTTGGAACAACACCACCCCAATCCCCTCCAGCCGCGGCAACCGCAGTTGCAGGCGAAGTCATCACCACATCACTCCCAGGCGCTGGCGCGACGGTAGCCCCGGGCATCGCTATGACAGAGGTTATTTTCTCAGTCGCAGGAACTGTTGACACGGCCTCACCTGTCTGAGACGAGAACTGAGCCCCGCTACCACCAGGCGGCGACGCAGTTGTCGTGGTAGTCGGAGTTGTCGTGGTAGTCGGAGTTGTCGTAGTAGTTGGCGGAGGGGGTAGTCCACCCACCGGCAAGGGAACGGAGGACGGTGGAGGAGGAAGACCACCCACCGGCAGAGGCGCCATCGTTGTAGTCGAAGGCAGAGTGGGAAGGGAGGGCACAGTAGTTGTCGTCACAGGCGGCTTAGTTGCAGTGGCAGTCGCTCCGGAACCAACGAGCACACCCAACACTCCCAAAGCACCAATAATGAGCGACAACATCAGACGTCGCATGATTCACCATGCGCTCTTTGTGGGCGAGCGTCAAGAGTCGAAAGTCCCTATCCAAACGGGGCGCAGAGCCATTCTTCTGTTGGGTGACCGACCCCCACCCGCTGTGGGACACCCATAATCACCTTGACCAGTACGAATGTTGGGGATCGACGAAATCGAGGCCACAATCGCGGTCTTGGCTGACGCCGATGTGTCGGTGGTGGCAGTCCACGTCAGACCAGCACTTGCCACTTGAAGCGCACGCGTAGCTCAGACGAGGGCTGCCTCGCGTGGTCCTTCGCGGCAATACGGCCGCGAAGTAGGTTCCTCTCATTCCGGCTGACGGAATCCCCCGTTTTCGTCTAGGAGTGATCCCCGACAACGCGGTACTCGTCGTGCGAGGAGAGGATCTCGACCCCGAAATATTGAGGGCCGACGCCAGCCGGTTTCTGCGTCGCTTCGGTGGCTGGGGCAAATACGGCATCTCAGCCTTCCTGGCAGCCGATGAGAGTGAAGTCGACGTCCTGTGCGAAACCCGGCTCGAGGCATTCACGGAAGTCGTGGTATTTACTCGCTCCGACCTCGAAGGCTCGGGCGTGGAGGTCGTGGCCACATTTCGTCGCCCGCACGTCACATTGGCCCACGTCGAACTCAATGCGCTCGTCAACGGCATTCTGACGTGCGAACATAGGGTTCTGAGAAACCCGCACCATCACAAACCAGAAAGCTCCGGCCCATGAGCGAACCAGAAACGCAGATCGACCTCACCGTTGATCTCAACAACGAAGACGAGTCAGGGCTCCCCTGGACATTTTTGGACGAGGCTCTCAATCCTTCCGTGATTCGCGAAGGGGCGTGGATCGTCGTTGGTGAAGGCTCGACGAAGGCCGTCGCCCAGGTTGTCGAGATCGACGGGGACATCGTCCGAATTCGGCCTTTACCAGGACCAGTTGACCGTCACCGACATTTGCTCTCTCATCGAGTGGCCTAACTGCCGGAGCTACGACGCAATACCGGTCCTCTTCGCAGTTGGGTTTCATGGAGCCGCGAACCGCTAACCCGGCTCATGCGTCATACATACTGTGGATGTCCATGCGGAACGGTTGGGATTGGGTCAGGTGACAAAATCCCCGGGTCGACTGCGTCCTGACCCAGTGATTCATTGGGCTCGGATTGCCGCGTCAATCACTCTTACCGTCTTGCTGTCCGGATGCGCGACTGCCGCCGCTCCTGTCCAATCAACGGACTCGGGCCCTACTTCAACCTTCGTAGCCGGTACTCGCCCCATCGCTGCCGCCGCAGACGCTGCCATGCTTCTCACGCTGGCCCCGGTGCCCCCAGGGGCAAACCGGGAGGCATCATCGCCAGTGCAGGCCATCTCGGGCGCCCCGCAGACCCCGGGCTCCCCCGACCTGGTCGATCAGACTGCATGGTGGACGGCTCCGGGAACTATGGCGTCGATCACGACATGGGTGCAGAGCCAGGTGCCGGCCGGCGCCACCGTGATGGGAACTGGGTCGTCGTCCACCCGGGGGGTCAACGACTCGGAGTACGTCGTCTTCGCCTTCCTCGCTCAACCCCCAGTGCTCACCTGGCGCACCCTCGCCGTCACCGTGACCCCTAATGGACCGTCCCAGGTTGCGGTGCGTGCTGACGCCCAGGTCATCTGGGACCCCGCCCGCCTACCCGCGTCGCAGATCGACCCGAAGGCGGTGAGTTCCATTACCGTCACTCGCTTACCCAGCTTCCCGGAAGTGACCGGCACTACGACCGCCGTCGGGCCGCCGGCAACCGTGACCGACCCCTCTCGGATCCGTTCATTCGTCACTGTCCTCAACGGTCTTCCGATCGACAATTCGGGAGTCCACAGCTGCCCCGCCTGGTCCGGACTGAGCTTCACGGTTGACCTCAAGGGCAGTGACAAGTCGACAGTGGCGACCCTCTCGGGAGATCAAGCCCAGTGCGAAGGGCTGGCACTCGCCGTCGGCAGCGCCCCACACGTGAGTGTTGACGATCCCGGCGATGTTCTGATCAAACAAATTGCGTCCATCCTCGGTATTCAGCTTCCCAAGGGCTGAGCCCGCATGCCATCAACCTGCACAGCATCTGTCGACCAAGATTTTGGTGAGGTTCCGATTGCCCTCGCGCGCTACACGACCAGCCGTCAGGTGAACCTCCTAACCCTGAGTTGGCCATCATCGTCGGCGGCCAGCAATCTTGGAGATCGAGTGGGAGGCTGACGGCGTGGGCCAAATCGAGCGCCACCGGGTCGTTGCATCGCACTCCAGATGGGCGTTCGTTGCCCTTCTCGCGGTCCCGTTGTTGGTCGCCGCGTGCTCGTCAACCTCATCGTCTTCGTCGGTTTCATCGACGACGATCCAGCCGGACGGAGCGCAACTGGACAGTGCACTCACCGCATGGGCGGGATTCCCGGTCGGATCATCACCGCGTCCAATTGTCCTCGTCGGGGGGAGCGTCCTAGACCCGGAGTACGGGTTCCCCGACGACGCAAGCAAGATCGCCTACGGGAACGGTGAGATCAACGCTCCGGCGACCTGGCCTCCATCCCCTGGCTCGTCGATGGGCCTCGCGATCATCGGGGCCCCGGCAGCATTCAAGGCGCTGACGACCCCGAATGGTGTCATTGGGACGCCACCGCCACTCCGTACCACGGGCGTCCAGCTGGGTTCGGCGACGTTTCTTACCGACAGGGGCAACCGAAATCTCCCCGCCTGGCTGTTCTCGCTTTCGGGCGTTCGAAATCCGGCGCAGGTGCTCGCGGTGAGTCCATCAGCTATTTTCTCGGCGCCGATTGTAAAAGGACGCAGCGATCTGGCGGAGATCGCAGCGACGATTGGTGTCGATGATCGCTCGATGGTGGTTAGGTTCCCGGGTGCGGCCGCAGGCACCGGCCCGTGCACCGCCGACTACACGCTGTCCGTCGCGGAATCGAAACAGGCGGTCGCGGTGGCGGTAATCGAGCACCCGCACCCCGGGGGTGAAATCTGCGACTCAGTGGCATATCCACGGCAAGCCACAGCAAAGTTGCGTGCTCTGCTCGGCGCGCGGGTCGTTGTGGATGCGGCCTCGAGTGGGCCGGTGGCTGTTACGCCGACGGATTCTGACCCCGCAATAGTGGCACCGACAACGAACTGCCCCGCACCTGGAGAGGCGACTGTCGTACCTGACGTCGTTGGCCTAACCGCTGAAATTGCTTACCAGAGGTTGGCCAAGGCTGGATTGTTCGCTGGAACAGAACCTACGAGCGCCGAACCTGGAGGGTCGGTATCGCCGCTCGCCGAGCCCGGCTCAGTTGTTACCGAGGCGCCTGCAGCCGGTATGCGCTCATCCGTAGGCGACAAGGTGGCCCTTGCCGTCGGCGTGAACGCGACGGCAAGTTCAGGGGGCGGCTACCCGGCACCGCCGTCCTCCCTCCCGCTCGACTGGTGCAGCGCAGGTTGATCGGTACTCCCTATGCAACCATCCCCGACATCGGGGCACCGAATGCCCACATCTGGGGCACGCCTGGGAGTTGATGACAACCGGCCACCGGTGCCGTGCGGCTGATAGCGGAGCCAATCGATGTCCGTCGTCAACATCGGCGGACTTGATCCCCATTGGAGGCGGCCGGGCCGGCGCAGGCTCAAGCCGGAGCCGGCTAAGGCCGCCCACCGCTTGGAAGATCGTGATTCGCATGTGGATTGACACTTGACAATGGATAGGCGCCGGTGAGCATGCTGAACACCGAGCGTCAGGTCGGTTTGGCCACCAGCTAACCAGCGCATTGCCGTGATGCCAGCTGCGAGGTGACATCGGTGGTTCATCAGATCTCTTGATCGCTACGGTCACCTCTTCCCCGGCTCCGAGCAGAAGTTGAACGATGCCCTCGACGCTCTCGCCGCAGACGCTCGTGGCAACGGGGACGCCGGCTGACGATGCTCCGGCGGGTTCCAACCGTCTGAGAATCCCGAAAAATGCGGTTTCCATCGCGCAGGCAGCGCGCACGCCGAGCGATGCCAACTCCTCCACCCGGGAGCGTAGGGCTTCTACTAGGGCCTTTCGAGTGGGCGCTAGAGGACTCGAACCTCCGACCTCAGCCGTGTGAAGGCTGCGCTCTAACCAACTGAGCTAAACGCCCGTGCTCCGTCTGTGCCTCGAGGGTCGCTCGGGCGCAGTCCGTCATGGTAGCCCGGGGACCTCGGGAGCCAGAAGTTCGAAGCCAAGAGCCGCTTCCAGCGCCGCCGCCGACCGGAGCACCACCAGATCGCCGTGCTGGGGGCCGATCAGCTGCAGCCCGACCGGGATCCCGTCGGAGGTCAACCCCGCGCAGACGGTGGCCGCCGGCGACCGGGTCATGTTGAACGGATAGGTGAACTTGACCCAGTTGATATCCGGGGTGCCGTTGATGAGGGCGGATCCGTTCAGCGTGTGGGGCGGTGCCGCCGCCGCGGTGGTGGGCGTCACCAGCAGGCGGACATCGTGGAACAGGTCGACCAGCCGCAGGTTCAAATCGTGGGTGGCGTCCTCGGCCCGGACCATGTCCAGCGCAGTGATCGAGGTGGCGTGATCGATGACCGAGGCCAGCACCGGGTCGACCTCGTCCCACACCGGGCTCCCCCGGAATTCGGCATGGGTCCTCAGGTTGTAGGCACCGGTCAGGGTCAGCCAGTCGGTCACTGGATCCTGGTCGAAGACGGTCTCGACTTCGATGACGTCGGCGCCCAGCGACGCCAGCACCGTCACCGCCCGCTCACAGATGGCCAGCACCTCGGCATCCACTTCCGCGTACCCGAGGGTCGGCGACCATGCCACCCGTTGCGGGGGTCTGGGGTCGTTCAGCACCGCCAGCCAGGAGGCCTCGGGACGGGGCAGCGACCGCAGGTCGGTGGCATCCGGTCCCACCACCACGTCGAGGGCGGCGATCAGATCGGCGAGCTGGCGGGCCATGGGTCCCCGGGTCGAGAGGTTCTGCCAGTCGGGAGCGTGCACGCCTCCGGTCGGGACCCGGCCGAGGGAGGGCTTCATTCCCGACAGCCCGCAACAGGCCGACGGGATCCGGAGAGAGCCGCCGCCGTCGGAACCGGTGGCCAGGGGAATCATGCCGGTGGCGATGGCCGCCGCGCTGCCGCCCGACGAGCCGCCGGCGGTGTGGGCCAGGCTCCAGGGATTCATCGTGCGACCGAACACCGCGTTCACCGTGTCGGCCTTCCAACCCAGCTCCGGCGTATTGGTCTTTCCCACCACCACGCACCCCGCCGCCACCAGCCTCGTCACCATCATCGAGTCGGCCGGAGCGGATGCCCGGCCGGCAAATGCCGCCGACCCGAGGGTGGTGGGGTACCCGGCGGCATCCTCGAGGTCCTTGACCCCGAGGGGGAGACCGGCCAGGGGGCCCGGGTCCTTGCCGGCCGCCACCGCGTCGTCGACCTTCCCCGCCGCCTCCAGGGCCCGGTCCCCGTCCACCGCCACGAAGGCGTTGATGGTCGGGTTGACCGCCTCGATCCGGGCCAGGGCGTGGCCGACCAACTCCCGCGCCGACAGCTCACCCCGCCGCACCTGGCCGGCCAGACCCACAGCTGATTCTGTACGGAAGTCCATAGGCGACGGTACCGCCGTGATGGCGGTTCGACAACCGACCCAAGCCAGCCGTCAGATCGACCCCAGTTCGACAATTCGGGCTGCCCCGAAGCAGTGTCTTGGTCATGCCGTCGCCGTCGATGTCCCAGACCGTGCTCGATCACGTGGCTCACGCGGTTCGCTCCTGGCAGGATGCCTGGTCGCTCTATGCCACTCAGCTGGGTGCCGAATGGATCTCCGGCGGCGAGGGCATCGGCTTCGCCCCCGCGCAATTGCGGTTCGCCAATGGGTCCCGGATCGAACTGCTCAGGCCCCACGACACCGCAGCCAATGACTTTCTCGCCCGCTTCCTCGAGCACAGCGGGCCGGGCGCCCATCACCTCACCTTCAAGGTGCCCGACATCCTGCTGGCCATCGATGCCGCCCGCCAGGCCGGGTTCGACCCGATCGGCGTGGACCTCAGTGATCCGGAGTGGAAGGAGGCATTCATCCACCCCAAGCAGGCCACCGGGATCGTCGTCCAGCTGGCCGAGGCCACCGGCGGCTGGTCCAATCCCCCGCCCGACGACTTCCCGACCGAGCGGCGTCGTCGGAAGGACGGCGTCGGCCCGGTACGGCCCGCGTCCCTGCGGCGGGTTACCCATGCGGTGGCTGACCTGGATGCCGGGGCCAACCTGTTCGGCCGGCTCCTCGGCGGCGTCGTCGAAGACCGAGGGACCGACCCCGGAGAGGAGTGGATCGACCTTGTCTGGGACTGTCCTCTGGCCGTTCGCCTGATCTCACCTACCGCCGGCCCGGAGTCGCACGAACTGGCCGACTGGCTGGGCGGCCGCAATGGCCGTCTGCATCACCTGTTGATGGCCGACGAGGAGCCGGACGGCTTGGTCGATGCCCGACCGGCCAGGCCGGGGGCTCCCGGCCTCGGAGGTTCGTTGCGGAGGCAAAACCCCTGGATTGTCGAGCCCGAGAACAATTGCGGAGTCCGGCTGGTGGTGGCCGAGTTGTGAGCCGACCCGGTCGGGGCCGCTTCGGATGAGCCGGTAACCTGTGGCCGATGAGCCCGAAGAATCGCAAGGCGGACGACTCCGCGGGTGACGATATTGCCGGAGACGACGCCTCCGAGGACGCCTCGTTCGAGGACGTCGCCGACAACGATGCCCTCGACGACGAGTACGCGGACGACGACGAAGACGAAGGCGAGTACGACGACGAGGACGGGTACGAAGAGGACACCGAGGAAGACGGGTACGAAGACGACGCCGAGTACGAGGAGGAGGACGACGACGGCGTAGAAGACGAACCGCAACCCCGGGAGACGCCGGCCGAACGGCGCAAGCGAATCGACCGGGTGAACGCCAGTGCCCGGTTGGCCTCCATCAAGCCCGGCCAGTCCAGCATGTCCACCAAATGGGCCATCGACCGCCTGGACCAGCGGGAGAAGCTCTTCTCCTTCGTCGCCGGCGGGGCGGCCGGGCTGTTCGGCATCATCATCTATCTGGTTGAGACCCAGAACCACAACTTCCGGTTGGCGAAGGGGCAGATCACCCCGCAGACCACGCTGGTGGTGGGCCTGGCCGCCGCCGCACTGCTGATCGCCACCACCATTCTGGGCCGGCGGGCCCCGGTCGGTTTTGTCGCCCTGTTCACCGGCGCCGCCTTGGGTGGTTCCTACCTGTTGCTGGGATTGCCGTTCTTCGCGCTGGCCGTGTGGTTGTTGTTCCGCTCCTACAAGATCCAGAAGGAGACCACCGCCCAGCTTCGGGAAGCCGGAGGGGGGACCCGGGCCCGTCCATCACCGGCGTCACGGTCGGCGGCGACATCCGGTCGGGCTCCGGCCAAAGCGCCGGTGGCCCGGTCGCGCCCGACCACCGTGGCCGAGGCCCGCCGGGCCCGGTCCAAGAAATCGTCGGCCCCCGTCGGTAACAAGCGGTACACGCCCAAACGCCCGTCGCCGCCACCGCCGAAACCCTCGAGGCGCCAGCGCAAGGCGGCGGCGTCCGACTGAATGCCGGCGACAGCCGAAGGGAGCCGGCCCAGCCGCCTACGACGGAACGGTGACCAGCGCCGAGCGCAACAGGTCGAGGATCTCCGCCCGCCGGCGGACCAGTGACCGGGCGGTGGGCTCCTCGCCGAGGGCCCGGAGGAGTTCCACCTCGGTGAGCATCCCGATCACGGTGGAGTAGATGGCCAGCAGTAGCAGGCGGGGCTCGTGGCGCCGCATGTGACCGGCGTCCATCTCGGCTTCCAGGAATTGCGAGGCCCGGGCGACCAACGGCTCCAGCGCGGCCACGAACCGGGTGGCGGCCGGCGGGCCGAGCCGCCCCATCTCCCGGACCAGGCCCAACAGCTCCGGTTGCCGGGCAGCCAGCCGGAACACCGAACGCACCACGGCTTCGACCCGCACCCAACCGGTACCGGCGGTGGCCAACGATCCTTCGAGCGCCACCGACAGCTCGATGGCGCTCCGGTCGATCACCGCGTCGAGGAGGACTTCCTTCGACGGGAACCAGTAGAGGATCGTCTGCTTGCGGACCTCCAGACCCGCGGCCAGGGCGTCGAGCGAGGTGGCCTCGTAGCCCCGGGTGGCGAACGAGGCGAGGGCGGCATCGAGGATCCGGGCCGGGGTGCTGGTGCCGTCGGTCACCCCGTTGCTGGTCGGCATCGGACGGGGCCGACCCTTGTCCCGGCCGGGAGCGGGCCCGGGTGGCGGGCCGGGTGCGGGGACGGGTCCGGAGCCCGGTACGTCGGTGGCCCCGGGGGGCGATGCGCTCGACTCGGTCACTTACCATATGGTAGACAGATCTGGTGACCCGCGTTCGTGACGCCCTCGGGGGCAAGCGATTCTTCATCACCGGCGCCACCGGTTTCCTGGGAACGGCCCTGGTCGAGAGGCTGTTGCGCACGGTTCCCGACTGCGAAGTGGTGCTCCTCATCCGCCCCACCCGACGGTCGGGCCCGATGGCGCGGGCGACCAAGGAGATCCTCAAGAACGACTGCTTCGATCGCCTGCGCCAAGAGACCGGCGACCAATTCGACCCCCTCGTGACCAGCCGGGTCACCGCGGTGGCGGGCGACGTGGCCACCGACGGCCTGGGTCTGGACGACGAAGGGCGGCGGCAACTCTCCCACGCCGACATCGTCATCCACTCGGCGGCGTCGGTCAGTTTCGACGCCCCGCTGGATGCCGCCGTCGAGGTCAACCTGCTCGGCCCTTCCCGCGTCGCCGAAGCCACCGTCAAGGCCCGGGACGCCGCCAACCAGGAGGGACGCCCGGGACCGATCCACTTCATCCCCGTCTCCACCGCTTACGTGGCCGGGACCCACCAGGGCGAAGCCAAAGAGGAATTGCTGGAGGGCAACCGGTACAGCCTCGACGTGGCCTGGAAGGGCGAGGTGGACGCCGCCCGCCGCCAGCGCGGCGACAGCGAGGCGGAATCCCGGAGGCCGGAACGGCTGCACGCCTTCTCGAAGGCGGCCCGCAGCGAGTTGGGCGGCGCCGGGCTCCACCTGCTGGCCGAGCGGGCCGAGCGCCTGCGGGAGGACTGGGTCAAGAAGCAACTGGTGGAGATGGGCAAGCTCCGGGCCCAGTCGCTCGGTTGGCCCGACGCCTATCCCTACACCAAGGCCCTCGGCGAACGGGCGCTGATCTCCCAGTACGCCGACATCCTTCCGATCACCATCATCCGTCCTTCCATCATCGAATCGGCGCTGGCCGAACCTCACCCCGGGTGGATCCGGGGCTTCCGGATGGCCGAGCCGATCATCGTCTCCTACGCCCGGGGCCTGCTGAAGGAGTTCCCCGGGGTCCCCGAAGGGGTCACCGACGTCATCCCGGTGGACCTGGTGGTGGCGGCCATCATCGCGGTCAGCGGCGAGGCGCTCCTCGGGGCGGCCGAGGACCAGGAGTACCCGGGCCCGAGCGTCTACCACGTGGCCTCGGGGGTCCGGAACCCGTTCAACTACGCGCGGCTGGTCAAGCTGATCCGGGAGTGGTTCACCGAACACCCCCTCTACGACGCCGACGGCCAACCCATCATGGTCCCCGAGTGGTCGTTCCCCGGACGAGGCCGGGTCCAGCAGCAGCTGACCCGGGCATCCAAGGCCATGGACCTGGCCGAACGGGTGGTCGGGTCACTGCCCATCCGCGGCCGCCAGGCCGCCTGGATGGCCGCCCTCGAGGAGAAGCACCTGCTGGCCGATCGGGCGCTCGGCTACGTCGAGCTCTACGGCGCCTACACCGAGACCGAGGCCCGCTACCGGGTCGACCGGCTGCTCGCCCTCTGGGACCGGATGGACGAGGACGACCGCCAGACCTACTGCCTCGACCCGGCCCTGGTGGACTGGGACCACTACGTCCGCGAGATCCACCTCCCCTCCATCGTCGAGCACGCCCGGGTCCGCACCACCCCGGGGAAGTCGATCCAGCCGTCCCGGGTCGACCGGGCCCGCAAGGCCATCCTCTCCCCCGACCGTCACCTGGCCGCCTTCGACCTGGAGAACACCCTCATCGCCGCCAACGTGGTCGACTCCTACGCCTGGCTGGCCTCCCGGCATCTTCCCGCCGCCGAGCGGGTGGCGTTCGTGGCCGACCTGGTCCGGGAGGCGCCGGCGCTTCTGGCCCTCGACCGGCGCGACCGGGGTGACTTCCTCCGGTCCTTCTACCGGCGGTACGAGGACGCGCCGGTGGCCCGTCTCCAGGACGACGGTTGGGAGCTCTTCCACGACCAGCTGCTGTCCAAGTCGTTCCCGGCCGCCATCGCCCGGGTCCGGAGGCACCGGGCCCTCGGCCACCGCACCGTCCTCATCACCGGGGCCCTCGATTTCGTGGTCGAACCGCTCCGCCCGCTGTTCGACGAGATCGTCTGCGCCCACCTGAGCCAGGTCGACGGACGCTACACCGGGCGCCTGGCGGAGCTGCCGCCCATCGGCGAAGCCCGGGCCCTGGTGCTGGCCGACTACGCCGAGGCCGAACGTCTCGAGCTGGCCGAGTCGATGGCCTACGCCGACTCGGCCAGCGACCTCCCGATGCTGGAAGCGGTCGGCTTCCCGGTGGCGGTGAACCCCGAGGCCAAGCTGGCCGCCATCGCCCGCCGGCGGGGCTGGCACGTCGAGCACTGGGACAAGGCCGACGGCGGTGCCCCGCCACTCCTCCCGCTCGGCCCGGTCGACACCCGCGACGCCCGGCGGCGGGGCCGGACCTCGGCGGCCGCCCTGGCCGGGCAGGCCCGGCGCCGGGCCCGGACGACCCCCGAGGGCGCCCGGTGAAGGCCCTGGTCTTCGAGCGGAATCTCCCCCGCTTCGCCGCCTCCCGGGTGGCGTCGGTGTTCGGATCCGGTCGGGGGGCGGGCATCGGGCCGCTCCAATTCCTGGACGCCCTGCCACCCGAGGCCCCCGGCGACGACTGGTTCCACCTCCGCCCGCTGCTCTCCGGCATCTGCGGGTCGGATCTGGCCACCCTCGACGGGCGAAGCTCCCGCTACTTCGAGGACATCGTGAGCTTCCCGTTCGTCCCCGGCCACGAGGTGGTCGGCGTCCTCGACGACGGAGGGGTGGACCACGCCGGGATCGCCCTCGCCCCCGGGAGCCGGGCCGTCGTCGAGCCGGTCCTCGGTTGCGTCCCCCGCCACGTCCGGCCGCCCTGCCCCGAGTGCGGAAGCGGTCACTACGGACTGTGCGAGAACCTCGCCTTCGGGGACCTCGCCCCTGGGCTCCAGACCGGTTTCTGCGCCGACACCGGCGGGGGTTGGTCGGCGGCGGGCCTGGTCGCCCACGCCTCGCAGCTCCACGCGGTGCCCGAGGCGTTCACCGACGAGGACGCGGTCATCGTCGAGCCGACCGCCTGCGGGGTGCACGCCGCGCTGTCCGGCGGGATCCAGCCCGACGACACCGTGGCCGTGGTCGGGGCCGGGACCCTCGGGCTGGCCACCATCGCCGCCCTCCATTCCCTGGTCCGCCCGACCACCGTCTGCACGGTGGTGGCCGGGGCCAAGCATCCCCACCAGCGGAAGGTGGCCGAGTCGTTAGGGGCCGACACCGTGGTCCCGCCCGACCAGCTGGCCCGGGCCGTGCGCCGGCAGGCCGGCTCCCTGGTCCTGGCCGGCCGGCTCACCGGCGGGGCCGACGTGGTCTTCGACTGTGTGGGCTCGTCGGAGTCGCTGACCCAGTCGTTGGCCATGGTCCGGCCCCGGGGCCGGGTGGTGGTGGTCGGGATGCCGGCCAAAGTGTCAGTCGACCTGGCGCCGCTGTGGCACCGCGAGCTGACCCTGGTCGGGGCCTACGCCTACGGCACCGAGTCGGCCACCGCCCCGGACCACGAGCCCCGGCGGACCTTCGAGATGGCCATCGACCTGGTGGCCGAGGCCGGCCTCGGCTCGCTGGTGTCGGCCGGCTACCCGCTCGATCGCTACGAAGAGGCGATCGTCCACGCCGGCTCGGCCGGCCGCCGCGGCGCGGTCAAGGTGGTCTTCGATCTTCGCCACCGGAAAGGACCCGTTCGTTGAGCCCCAGGCCCGGATTTGTACTCGAGGTCGACCGCTCCACCCCGCCCACCCTGTACTGGCACGGGGAACGGTTCCGGATGGAGCGCCTGCCGGAGGGAAGCCGGGTGATCTACGCCCCCGAGCCCATCGACCCGCTGGAGGACCCGTCGGCGGCCATCCGCCGGGCCCTGCGGAGCCCGCTCGGCGACCAGGACCCGCTCCCCACGCTGTTGCGCGCCGGCATGAAGCTGACCATCGCCTTCGACGACATCTCCCTGCCCCTTCCCCCCATGGAGCGGCCCGACATCCGCCAGTTGGTCATCGAACAGGTCCTGGACATGGCGGCCGAGGCCGGGGTCGACGACGTCGAGCTCATCGTCGCCCTCGCCCTCCACCGGCGGATGACCGAGCCCGAGCTCCGCCACGCGCTGGGCGACCGCATCTACGACGCCTTCGGCCCCAACGGGCTGCTCACCCAGCACGACGCCGAGGATCCCGACGCCCTGGTGCATCTGGGCCAGACCGACCACGGCGAGGACGTCGAGATCAACCGGCGGGCGGCGGAGAGCGACCTGCTGGTGTACGTCAACATCAACCTGGTGGCCATGGACGGCGGGCACAAGAGCGTCGCCACCGGCCTGGCCAGCTACAAGAGCCTCCGCCACCACCACAATCCCCAGACCATGCAGCAGAGCCGGTCGTTCATGGACCAGCACCACTCCGAGCTGCACACCTCCAACTGGCGGATGGGCCGGCTCATCGCCGACCACGTCAACGTCTTCCAGATCGAGACCAACCTCAACAACGACGCCTTCCCGCCGGCCTTCAGTTTTCTCCAGAAGCGCGAGTGGGAGTGGAGCGTGAAGGACCGGGTCGCCTACCTGGGGGCGTCCAAGGCCCTCGACCGGACCCCGGCCAAGTACGCCCGGCAGATCTTCCACTCGGTGAAAGCGCCCCACCGGATGACCGCCGTCCAGGCCGGTGAGGTCGAAGCCGTCCACGCGGTGACGACCGACAACGTCTGGAGGCAACAGGGGGTGGTGGTCGAGGGCCAGACCGACATCCTGTCGATGGGTCTCCCCTACATCAGCCCCTACAACGTGAACTCGATCCTCAACCCGATCCTGGTCGCCTGCCTGGGTCTCGGCTACTTCTTCAACATGTACCGGGGCCGGCCGGTGGTGCGGGAGGGCGGGGTGGTGATCATGAGCCACCCGACGCCGTGGGAGTTCAACCCCGTCCACCACCCGAGCTACATCGACTTCTTCGAGCAGGTGCTGAGCGAGACCACCGACCCGATCGAGGTGGCCAAGGGCTTCGAGGAGTCGTTCGCCACCGACCCGTGGTACATCCATCTCTACCGGACCGGCCACGCCTACCACGGGGTCCACCCGTTCTACATGTGGTACTGGTGCGCCCACGCCCTGCAACACCTGGGCGGGGTGATCATCGTCGGTGGGGAGCCCGCCGCCGTCCACCGGCTCGGCTTCCGGGTGGCGTCGACCATGGCCGACGCGCTGGAGATGGCCACCGACATCGTCGGGCCGTCGCCGACCCTCACCCATCTCCACACTCCGCCGATCCTGATGTCCGACGTCCAATGACCACCAACCACGCCTCGTCCCGATCGCTGCTGAAGCCCCGGGCGGTGCGGGCCGATGCCGCCCTCGGGACCACCCGGAGCCGGGCCGCCGCCGCCTTCCGGCGGCTGTCCCCCGCCGAGTTCGCTTCCCGGGCCGGCAATCGCCGATTCCCGTTGGCCGCCCCGAGTTGGCCCGAAACCGTCCCCCGGCCGGCGCCCGAGCACGAGGTGGGGGTCGACTACGACACCGACTGGTCACGCAAGTACCCGGTGCGGTTGGTCCGGGCCATGCTGCTCGATAACCTGACCCGCCCGCTGGCCCGGATCGTCGCCGATCCGCTGGTCCGGGGGGACGAGTACCTGCGCACCCTGGAGGCGCCGGTCATCTTCGCCGCCAACCACACCAGTCACATCGACACCCCGCTGCTGATGAGCTGCCTGCCGATGCGCTTCCGCCATCGCACGGTGGTGGCGGCGGCGGCCGACTACTTCTTCGACCGGCGGTGGAAGGCCGACCTCTTCGCCTTCTCGCTGGCCGCCATCCCCATCGAGCGGAACAAGGTCAACCGACGCTCCGCCCAGCTGGCCACCGACCTGGTCGAGGACGGCTGGAATCTGATCATCTTCCCCGAGGGCGGCCGGTCGCCCGACGGCTGGGGCCAGGTCTACCGGGGCGGCGCCGCCTACCTCAGCGTGCGCACCGGCCGGCCGGTGGTGCCGGTCCATCTCCAGGGCACCGGCCACATCCTCCCCAAAGGGAGCAAAGGCATCCGGCGCACCCGCACCACGGTCACGTTCGGTACCCCGTTGTTCCCCGACGAGGGCGAGGACGCCCGTCGCTTCGGGGTCCGGATCGAAGCGGCGGTGGCCACCCTGGCCGACGAGACGACCACCGACTGGTGGACGGCCCGGCGCCGGGCGGTGGAGGGAACCACCCCGCGGCTGCAGGGACCCGACGCCGCACCCTGGCGACGCGCCTGGGCCCTCCCCGGCGCCACCCCGGCCGGCGCCGACCCCGACCCCGATGCCGACGGCTCCGGATGGCCGCGCCGGACCGAGTGGCCCCGCCGGACCCGCGTCCGGCGCCAGTAGCGCCGACGCCGAGCCGACGAAGGGGTCAGCCCCGGCGTCGGTGGTCGCGGCCTGCCCGGTTGGCCCGGAGGCTGCCCACCCCGGCCAGCCGCTCGGCCCGCAGCGCGCGCTCCTCGACATCGTCGAGGACGAGCGGAGGGAGACTCTCGCCTCGGGAGGCCATCGCCCACCCCAGCAGCAGGTCGGCCAGGGCCACGTTCCGGGCCAACACCGGTCCGTGGAGATAGGTGCCCACCACCCGTTCGGTCCAGGCCCCCTCGGTCCCGTCCCCCCCGCCGTTGCCCACCCCGGTGATCACCCGGGCCAGCGGGGAGGCCCCGGATCCGACGGTGGTCACCCCACCGTGGTTCTCGAAACCGGACAGCAGCGGGAGGGCGGAACCGTCCGCGCTCCGCGGGGCGGCGTCGTCGACGACGGCCACCAACTCCCCCACCGCCCGCACGTCGGTCCCCTTCCGGGTGGTCACGTCGAGCAGGCCCAGGCCGTCGTGGGGTCGGTCGGCGGCGTCGGGGAACGCCCGACCCAGGAGTTGGAAGCCGGCGCACACCCCGAGGACCACCGCGCCGTCGGCCGCCGCCCGCGACAGGGTGCCGTCGGCGATCAGGGTGGTGGCCGCCCGCACCTGGGGACCGTCCTCGCCGCCCCCCAGGCAGTAGAGGTCGCCCCGGGGCAGCGGCCGGTCGGACGGTGCCTGGACGAGGTTCACCTCCACCCCCCGCCAGGCGGCCCGGCGGGCCAACACCAGGCCGTTACCGCCGTCGCCGTAGGTCCCCAGCAGATCCGGGTAGATGACGACCACCGTCAGCGCCGCCCCGGAGCCGGTTGGGGCGGTCACAACCGGCTCCGCAGCTGGGCGAAGGCGGTGTAGTTGCCGAGGAATTCGACCGCCGGGGCGCCGTCGGTCGAAGACGACGGGGGCGCCGCCCGCACCGCGGTGTCCACCGCCTCCAGCGGGTCGGGCACCACCTGGTGCTCGACTTCGGCGTACCGGAGGCGGACGGCCAGATCCCGGCACCGTTCGCCGGTGGCCACCACCGCCCGGCCGGCCAGGCGCTCGAAGGGGACGTCCCACAGCCAGCTGGTGTCGAAGCCGTCGGCCACCCGGGCGTTGATCGAGAGGACCACCGGCGGGGCGGGATGGCCCGACTCGTCCAGCAGGTCGAAGATGGCGGTCCATCCGGCCGGGTTCTTGGCCAGCAGCAGGCGGACCACCCGTCCCTGGCGTCTGACGGTCGAGAAGCGGCCGGCCACCTCGTGGAGCACCGACAGTCGGGCCAGGGCGGTGGCCACCGACACCCGGGGCTGGCGGTGGGTCCCGACCAGTTCGGGGGCGGCCACCGCCACCATGGCCGCGTTGGCCCGGTTGAACTGGCCGGGCAGCCCGATGGCCACCGGGTAGCGATTGCCGTCGGCCATGACCAGGACGTCGCCCTCCAGCCAGGCGAAGCGCGCCGGTCGGGCGAACTCGCAGTGGTCGCACCCCCAGTTCCCGGACGCCTCGAAGACGATGCGACCACCGCAGGCCGGACAGCCCACCGCGTCGTCGCGCCAGACCTGGCCGGCGCCGACCCAACGCACCTCCGGCGCGGTGGATGCCGCCCACACCACCATCGGGTCGTCGGCGTTGGCGACCACCACGGTTCCGGTGCCGCCCGGGTCGACCGGCTCGAGGCTGCCGAGCACCGCCCGCCACTTGTCGACCAACATCCGGACCTCGGCAATCCGGTCGAGCTGGTCGCGGGACAGGTTGAGCAGCACCACCACCTGCGGGTGGGCCTCCTCGATGAGCTGGCCCAGATACCCCTCGTCCACTTCGAGCACCGCCGTCCCCGCCGGCCGGGTGCCGACGAGCGCAGCCACGTGCCCGGCCGGCATGTTGGCGCCGGTGGTGTTGGTGACCACCGGGGCGGAGTCGCGGTCGGTCAGTGCCGCCACCAGCATCCCGGTGGTGGTGGTCTTGCCGTTGGTGCCCGACACCAGCGCGATGTTGCGGTCCCTGGCCAGGACCGCCAGCAGCCGGGGGTCGATGGCCAGCCCGGCCCGGCCGCCGATGACCGTCCCGCTGCCCCGCCCGAGCCGACGGGACATCGAATTGATGGTCGACGCCACCTTCACCGCCACCGATGGACGCAGCGGGAGACGGGAGGTTGGCGGCGAAAGAGACGCGGTCACGCCGGAGGTTGCGTGCGGGCGAGTTCCTCACTGGTGGGAATCCGCTGAATCCGTGACGCGTCCGGCAACAGGTCGGCGATGGCGGCCATCAACGTCTCGGTGTCGACCGCGGCATCGAGATGCTCGAGCGCCACCGGCTCCCCGACCCGCACGGTGATCTTCGGTGGGTGCCCCCAGGCGGTCATGTTCGGCACCCGCGACGACCGGGCCCATACCTCTTCGGTGCCCCAGAGCCCGATGGGGACCACCGGGGCCCGGGTTTCCTCGGCCAGGCGGGCGGTGCCGGTCTTTCCCGACAGCACCGGATCGAAGAAGGCATCGCCCCGGGGGATGGTGCCCTGGGGCAGGACGATCACCACCTCGCCGGCCCGGAGGGCGGCGCTGGCCTGCTGCATCGGGTGGGCCGAGCCGCGGCCCCGGTCGACGGCGATGCCCCCCAGGGCCCGGGCCAGGCCCCCGACCACCGGCGCGTCGAAGATCTCCTGCTTGGCCAGGAAGCGCACCGGCCGGTTGAGACGGGCGGCGACCAGGCCGAGGGCGGCGACGTCGAAATAGCTGCGGTGGTTGGCGGCCAACAGCACCGGCCCGGTGGCGGGTATGTGATCGACGCCCTCGATGTCGAAGCGGGCATACGGGAAGGCCGCCGGCCGGAAGAGCAGCCGGGCCAGGTGGTAGGGCTCGAGGCCCAACAGGGAAGGCACCCCCGGCGGGCGGTCCCAGTATTCGAGCGGCCAGCGCCGGGCCACCGCCACCAGGGCCAAGCGGGGATCCGCGTTGAGCGGATGGGGATGGCCGACCTCGGTCAACAGGGGCAGGTCGTAGAAGCTGTCCGAGTAGGCGTGGGAGGTCGACAGGTCGACCCCGCGGGCGTCGGCCCAGTCGCGGACGGCGCGGCGTTTCCCGATCCCCCAGACGAACTTGCCGTCCAACCTGCCGGTGTAGCGGCCGTCGGCCTCCTGGTAGCGGGTGGCGATGGCGTCGTCGAACCCGAGCGCCTCGGCCAGGGGCGCGACCAGATCGAACGGCGAGGTGGTGGCCAGCACCACCTGGCGGTGCTGGGCCCGGTGGGCCTCCAGGGCCTCGAGGGCCCAGGGCTGGACCAGGTCGACCAGGTGTTCGACCGCCCGCTTCCCCGCCCGTCGGGTGGCGTCGGCCGATCGGTTCTGCATGGCCCGGGCGGCCACCCGGGCGAGACCGATGAAAGGCGCCGACTCGCCGAACCGGTTGTAGAAGCCGTACATGAACCGCTCACCCGGGACATGCTGGCCCTCGGTCACGACCCCCTCGGCCACCAGCGCATCGTGGATGACCGGGCCGCTGGCCTCCCGAAGGAGGGTCCGGTCGAGATCCACGAACACGGCCCCCGGCCCCGATGACATGACCACAGGCTACTTGGGCCACCCGCCTTGGCGGCAAGAGACCTTTGCGTCGCGGATGCCCGGAGGCCGACGACGTGGGACAATCGGGACCGGCCCCCTGACGCGGCAAAGGGATCGCCGGGGGGGTGGCGATCCCTTCGCACTGACACAACGGGGAACGGAGGGGGGGTTCCTGATCCCTGTGGTCTGTATCCATTGTGACCAATCCCCCACCATCAGTCAAACAGTTATTTTCGATACCCGCTATCATCTTTAGAGATGGAACTCCGACACCTGCAGGCCCTGGTGGCCATCAGCGACCACGGCACCTTCTCCGCCGCCGCCGATCACCTCGGGACCGTCCAGTCCAACGTCTCGTCCCACGTGGCCCGGCTCGAGCGCGAGCTCTCCGCCGCCCTCATCGACCGGAGCAACGGGCACTTCACCCAGGAGGGTGAGGCGGTGTTGGCCCGGGCCCGCCGGATCCTCTCCGAGCTCGACGCGCTGGTGTCCGACGTGGCCGCCTGCAAGGACGAGGTGACCGGGACGGTCAAGGTCGGGATGATCGGGACCACGGCCCGGTGGCTGGCTCCGCAGCTGATGGCACTGTCCGCCGACCGCCACCCGAATTTGGCGCTGATGATCGCCGAAGGGATCACCACCGGCCTCGAGTCCCAGCTGGCCGATGGGCAGCTGGATCTGGCCGTGCTCAACTTCCCGGTGCACGGCAAGGACCTGTTGTCCAAACTCCTGTTCGAAGAGGATCTGGTGCTGGTGGTCCCGTACGATCACCCACTGGCCGAGCTCGACCGGAAACTCGTCCTCGAAGACCTGGCCGACCTCAAGTTGATCCTCCCGCTGCCGGGAACCGCGCTCCGTGACGAGTTGGACGCGGCCATGAAACCGTCGGGCATCGAACTCAGTGCCTCGGCCCAGATCGACGGGCTCCGGCTCATCGCCACCCTGACCTTCGAGGGGTACGGTCCGGCGATCCTTCCCGCCACCGCGATTCCCACCTACCTCCGGACCCGGTTCCGGGCGCTCACCGTCGAAGGACTGCCGCGCCGCCGGGTCGGGGTGGCCCAGCGGAGCCGGGGGCTGCCGACCGCCCCCACCCTGGCCCTGCTCGACCTCCTGCAGACCATCGTGGCCACCGCCGACCTCCCGAGCGGCCTCTACGCCGGAGGCGTCACCGACCCGAAGCCGTAGTTGGGGCTAGAGCTCGGGGACCCGGGGCTCCCGCCACATGCGCCACAGCGGCGGTCCCCCGTGCTCGGACCGGAACTCGTCCATCACCTCGAACCCGAAACGGGCGTAGAGCGGCACGTTGCGTTCCTTGGACGACTCGAGATAGGCGGGCATCCCCTCTTCGTCGACCTGGGCCAGGGTGGCCCGCAACAACGCCGAACCGATACCGGTGCCCTGGCGATCGGGCTCGGTGCCCAGCGTGGCCAGGTACCAGTGGGGCTCCTTCGGGTGCAGCGCGTCGATCTCCACCAGGAGTTGGAGGGCCCGGACCATCCGCTTCCCGACCAGAAACGGTGCGGTGGGCAGCAGTTCGAACAGCTCCTTGAGCCCCTGGCGGCGGCGGTTGGGCGGGCCCCAGATCGACGCGCCGCCGAAGTCGTCGGTGGTGTAGACGTGTCCGAAGCTCAGGTACTGGCGGCGGATCAGGGTGGTGAAGAACGAGTGGAGCCCGTAGTGCCGGCGCCGGTCACCGCCGAACATGAACAGGGACACCGGATCGTCGTCGAACGAACGCACCAGGAGGTCGACGATCGCCGGGACGTCGGCTCGAGCCACCGGCTTGACCACGGGAGTCGTCGGCGAGCGGTCCACGGTTGGGATGGTAGCCCTGGATGGCCCCCGTCAGTTGGTGGCCGGATCGATCGGGTAACCCGACACCAGGGCCAGGGTGCCGCCCTGGCGCCGGAGCACCCGCTGCCACAGCCCCTCGGGATCGGCCGAGACCGGGTCGCCGGGCTCGGCCCGCACCACGTACCACGAGCCCTCGCCGATCTCCGCCTCGAGTTGGCCGGCGTCCCAGCCGGCGTAGCCGGAGAAGAGCCGCACCCCGATGATCGCCTCGGTGACAGCTCCGGGACCCGCGCCCAGGTCGATGGTGCCGACCGGATGGGCGTCGGGGATGAGTGGTCGCCACCCGTCGGGCCGGGTCATCCCCGCCGGGTCGCCGCCGTCCTCCCCGACCCGGAGCCGGGCCAACCCGATGACCGCGTTGCGGGCCACCGGTCCGCCGGTGAACAACTCGGCCGGGGGCGTGGCCAGCAGATGCCACTGCGGGAGGACCTCGTCGACCCCCACCCCGCCGGGTTTGTTCAACACCACGCCCAGCGCGCCATGCTCGCCGTGTTCGAGGATCAGGATCACCCGCCGGGCGAAGTTGGGGTCCTCCAGGCGCGGCGAGGCCACCAGCAGATGGGTGGTGAAGCTCTCGGGCGGAGGGGCGCCTCCATACGGGTCGAACTCGCGCGGGAAGGGTGACGGCACCTCCCAATTATTGTCCACCCGGAGGCCCGAGTGGCGCCCGGGGCCGGCTTCGATGAGGCTGGCGCGATGGCACTGGTAACCATCGACGGAGTCCGACCGCATATCCGCGTGGTGACCCTCAACCACCCGGACCGGCTCAACTCGATGTCCTTCGCCTTGGTCGGCGCGCTGTACCAGGCGCTCGACCAGGTGGCCGCCGACAACGACTGCCGGGTGGTGATCCTCACCGGAGCCGGCCGGGCCTTCTGTTCGGGGCTCGAGCTCGAGAACGCCGGGTTGCCGCCCGGCACCGAGGACCTCGGGCGCCACCAGATGGGCATGCGGGCCATGGCGTTCATGGGCGGCATCGTCCCGGCGCTGCGGGCCATCCCCCAACCGGTCATCGCCGCCATCAAGGGGCCGGCCTACGGCGGGGGCATGTGCCTTTCGCTGGGGGCGGACATCCGGCTGGCCGGGGAGACGGCGGTGTTCTGCGGCGCCGGCATCAGCAACGGTCTCACCGGGGCCGAGCTCGGGGTGAGCTGGCTCCTCCCCCGGGCAGTGGGGACATCCAACGCCAGCGAGATCCTTCTCACCGGCAAGCTGGTCGACGCCGCCGAGGCCCTCCGCATCGGGTTGGTGTCGAGGCTGGTTCCCGACGACCAGCTCCTCGCCACCGCGGTGGAGATGGCCGAGGGCATGTGCGCCTTCAGCCCCTTCGGTCTCGCCCTCACCAAGGAGACCATCTGGGCCGCGCAGGAGGTGTCGAGCCTGGAGGCGGCGGTGGCGCTCGAGAACCGGACCCAGCTGCTGGCCGGCCACACCGGCAACCTGACCGAAGCGTCGGCCGCCTTCCGGGAGAAGCGCCGACCCGTCTACACCGAGTAGGAGTCGGCGTCCCGATGGCCAAGGCCCGGAGGGGACGGCGGCGCCCGCCGGCCGCAACCCGACCTCCCGACGGGGAGCGGCGCGAGCACTGGCGATCCGACGGGCAACCCAAGACGCGGTTCGCCACCCAGGAGGAGGCCAACCGGGCCTCCCTCCGGCTCCGGCTGGAGGAGGGCGCCGACCTCTACCCCTACCGGTGCGGGTACTGCGATGGGTGGCATCTGGGTAACCCGCGGGAGTGACCGACCGGCGTCGGCGAGGCCGGCCCGGTGCGAAGGGTTAGCCTGTGAGGCTGGCTTTCGATCCGAGCCACCACCAGACCGATGACCATCACCTCCCGCGACACCGCCACCCAGGTTCCGGTCGGCGACGGGGCCACCGCCTCCGCCGACCGGCTGGTGCGCGGGCTGAGCCTGGCGGTGTTTCTCCAGTGGTTCGGGGCCAGCGCCATCATCCCCATGCTTCCCGAGTACATCCGCCACCGGGGCGGCACCGACTCCCTGGCCGGTTTGGTGATGGCGGCGTTCTTCGCCGCCGGCGTGCTGTTCCAGTATCCGGCGGGCCGGATCGCCGACCGGCTGGGTCGCCGTCCGGTGCTGCTGGCCGGCCTGGCGGTCTACGCGGTGGCCAGCTTCGGATTTCTGGCGCCGGTCGGCCCGGTCACCGACATCGGGCTCCGGGCCCTCCAGGGCATCGGGGCCGGCGCCGCCGAGGTGGCGGCACTGGCCATGGTGTCGGCGGCGGTGGCCACCAACCGGCGAGGGAAGGCGTTCGCCTCCATCTACGCCGGGCAGGTGTCGGGCATGGCCGTCGGGCCCCTGATCGGCAGCATCCTGGGCGTCGACCTGATGTGGACCGTCTTCCTGGCCGCCGGCATCACCTCGCTGGCCGCCTGCGTTCCCGCCGTCTCCGTCGTCGAGATCGGGGATCCGCCGGGCACCGGTGACCCCGACGTCACCCGGCGTCGAGCCCGGGCCGGCATCCGCCTGTCGCCCGCCCTGGTCGGCTCGCTGCTGGCGTCGGTGGTGCTCGGCCTCACCTTCGGCGTCTACGAGATCTGCTGGACGCTCCTCCTCCAACTGCGCGGAGCGTCGGGGTGGGAGATCGGCCTGTCGTGGACGCTGTTCGCCGTCCCCTTCGTACTCATGAGCCGGCCCAGCGGGTGGCTGACCGACCATCTGAACCGGAAGCATCTGGTGATGGGCGGGCTCACCCTGTCGGTGGCCATGTGCGGCCTCTACCCGTTCCTCCACAACGTCCCGTTGCTGGTGGCGCTCGGAGCCGCCGAGGCGGTGGGCACCGCCATCGTGCTCCCCGCCGTCCAGTCACTGCTGGCCCAGACGGCGGATCCCTCCCAGTTCGGCCGGGTGCAGGGCCTGTTCTCCACCAGCCAGATCGCCGCCGCCGCGGTGGCGGCGGGCGCCGCCGGCGCCCTGTTCGGGGTGGCGGCGTCGTTGCCGTTCGTCGTCACCGGGGCGACCGGGGTCGCCCTCCTGGTGGTCACCGCCTGGGTGTGGCGATCGGTGACGGGGGTGGTTCCCCGCTGAGCCGGCCGGTCAGCGGGTACCGGGGTACCGCGACGCTCGCCACCTTCCGGTGGTGGGGACGGCGCAGAGGGCGGTGCCGGCCCGGACCAACCAGTCGAGCGCCTCGGCGTCGGAGGAGTCGGCGGACAGCCTCGCCACCAGCCCGCGTCGGGGATGGTCCTGGGTCATCCTCCAACCGTCGGGCAGCGGGAGGCCCAGGTCCCGGAGCCGGGCCACCACCCTCGGTCCCGAACTGTGCTGGAGTCCGACGGTGGTCGGCTTCACGGTGCCATCCGGATTGTGCTTGCCGGGGATCCAGGTGGCGACCGGGACCTTGTGGGGGCTCCCCCCGAAGATGGCCAGCGGCCCCGGCGGCGGAGGCTCGTCCTCCGGGTCGATGATGGGCCGCAGGTTCACCCACCCGATGCCCTCGGCCTTGATCTTGGCCATCCGGTCGAGGAGTTCGTCCACCTCCCCGGGGGCGAACTCCAAGTCCTCGGGACGAGCCCGGGTCACGGAGATCCCCTCACGTCTGGAGGTCGATGACGCCGTCGGCCAGCAGCTCGAGCTCGGCCCGCCAGGAGTGGGGGGCCTCGATCGGCCGGACCACGAACTTGGAGAACCCGACGTCCAGGAAGGCTTCCATCAGGTCGCGCAGGCCGTCGATGCCCACCGGGACCACGGCGGCGGGATCGACGCCCCGGCGCTGGGCGGCCATGGCCTGGGCCAGCTTCGGGGTGACCGGATGGTGGGAATAGGCGATGGCCACCCCGAAGTGCTCGGGGCTGATGACCCGCCCCTCCTCGTCGGCGGCCTCCTCGATCACCGAGGCGCCCTCGGCCACCTGATCGGGGGTGCAGAGCGACGGCAGCCATCCGTCGGCGAAGCGCCCGCAGCGTCGAAGGGCGGCCGGGACCATCCCACCGGTCCAGAACTCCAACGGCTGCTGGAGCGGGGTGGGCGACACGCAGACGTCGTCGAAATCGGCCGACTCGCCGTGATGGGAAACCGTCTCCCCGGTCCACAGGTGGCGGAGCAGCGGCAGCATCTCGTCCATCAGCCGACCCTTGTCCGAGCCCGGCACCCCCACTGCCCCCGCCTCCGGGTGAAGGGGGATCCCGGGAACGAAGGTGGTCAGCAGCCGACCGCCCGACAGCACGTCCAGGGTGGCCAGCTCCTTGGCCAGCCGGACCGGATTGCGCCCGGGCAGCACCATGGTGGTACCCAGCTTGAGCTGGGGGTTGTGGGCGGCGGCGAAGGCCAGCGCGGTCAGCGGTTCGATGGTCGGCGTGGTGAGGACCTCGGGCAACCAGATCGAATCGAACCCGAGCTCGTCGATGTCGTCGACCAGATGGGCGAAGCCCTGCTGGTCGGGCACCGCCGGTGCCCCGACGCTCACCCCGATCCGGACCTTCATGGGATCCCAAACCGGGGTCCGTCGAACCGGTCGACGGTGGCGAACGACTCGACCGGGTCCCGTCGCAACCGGGTGGGTTGGTGGACCGGGTAACCGAGCACCACCACCCCGGCCACCACCAGATGGTCCGGCACCCCGAGGGCGGCCTTCACGGTGTCCTCCTGGCGAACGGCCATGGTGGTCATCACGCCGGCCAGGCCCTCTTCCCGGGCGGCCAGCAGGATGCTCCAGGTGAAGGGGTACACCGACGCCCCACCGACCATGGTGTAGTGGTCGGCGTCGCGATCGATGGTGGCCAACAGGGTCAGATCGGCCAGCACCACCAGCATCACCGGGACCGCGTCGAAGTGCTCGGCGAACCCGCCGGGGCCGTCGGCCGCGGCCCGGGCGATGGCGTCGGCCTCGGTCAGCGCCTGGCGTTCACGATCCCGGTCGGTGACCGCCGCCCACGGGGTCAGGCCGGCCTTCGCCTGGGCCAGGTACTCGTACCACCCGGGCAGGTAGCCATCGCGGACCTGACGGCGGATGGCCGGGTCCTTGACCACCACCACCCGCCAGGCCTGGCGGTTGCCGCCGTTGGGAGCGAACCGGGCGGTGTCGAGAATGCGGTGGACGACGTCGTCGGGCACCTCGGTCGGCTCGAAGTCGCGTACCGCTCCGGTGGTTCGCAGTCCGACGCCGAGTTCCATCTGCCCGACGGTAGTGGGATCGGCAGATCCGTGTGCCGTACCGGCCTCGAGAGGGTGCCGACCGGTGCCTAGAGAACCTCGAGGATGGCGTCGGCGGCGCTGACCGACAGCCCGGCGCCGGGCTCGACGTTGAGGGCGGTGACCACCCCGTCCTCGATGACCGCGGCGTAGCGCTGCGAGCGGGTCCCGAGGCCGAAGCCGCTGCCGTCCATCTCCAGGCCGGCCGCCTTGGTGAAGTCGCCGTTTCCGTCGGCCAGCATCACGATCTTGTCCCCCACGCCCTGGGCGTCACCCCAGGCGCCCATCACGAACGGGTCGTTGACCGAGATGCAGGCGATGGTGTCGACACCCTTGGCCTTCAGGTCGTCGTAGCGGATGAGGTAGCTCGGGAGGTGGTAGTCCGAACACGTCGGGGTGAAGGCGCCGGGAACCGCGAAAAGCACGACTTTGCCCTTGCCCAGAACCTCGCCGGTCTGCACCGGGCTAGGGCCCTCGGTCCCCATCGTCATCACCTTCACATCGGGAATCGGGTCGCCGACCGACAGGGTCATGGTGTGTCTCCTCGTGTTCGCCGACGGTCCCACCAGGCGGTGACCCCCCGGTCGGGGGTGGCCGTCGATGTCAGCTTACGCGCACCGGTCAGGATCACCGCCCCGACCACAAACGCCGCCGCCGAGGCGGCCAGCAGGCCGACGGTGGTGACGTCCACCAGGTGCGGATGGCTGGAGAACGCCTTGTCGGCGATGAGCAACGGGACGGTGAACCCGATGCCGGCGATGGCGGCACCCCCGGCCACATGGACCCATCGGACCCCGGTGGGGAGCCGACCCCATCCGAGGCCGACCACCGCCAGGCAGGCCAGGGTGATGCCGCCCAACTTCCCCACCACCCGGGCGACCACGATGCCAACCAACACCGCGGTGGCCCCGGGGTGCTGGAGGATCGACGAGTCGATGCTGACCCCGGCGTTGGCCACCGCGAACACCGGCAGCACCAGGTACGCGGAGATCGGGGCGACGGCGTTCTCCAGTCGGCCGGCGGGACCGGGTCCGGCCGGCGTCGCCGCACCCGGGATGATCACCCCGACCACCACCCCGGCCAGTGCCGGCTCGACCCCCCCGGTGGCCAGCAGGATCCAGAGTCCCACCCCGGCGACCAGGTAGGGCCACGCCGGTCGTAGTCCGTAGCGGCGGGCCAGCACCATGGCGGCGGCGACGGCCGCCGCGCCGACCAGGGAGGGGAGGTGGGTCTGGCTGGAATAGAACAGCGCCAGCACCAGGACCGAGCCGATGTCGTCGGCCACCGCCAGGGTCAACAGCAACAGTCGGAGCCCGGGGGGGACCCGCCGGCCCAACAGGGCCAGCGCCCCGAGGGCGAAGGCGATGTCGGTGGCCATGGGGATACCCCAACCGGTGGCGCCGGGTCCGGTGTGCACGATCAGGACATAGACCAGGCCGGCGCCGGCCATTCCTCCAGCCGCCCCCACCAGCGGCACGATGGCGGTGCGGACGTCGGCCAGCTCGCCGTCACGGCGCTCGCGGGCGATCTCGAGGCCGACGACCAGAAAGAAGACAGTCATCAACCCGCCGTTCACCCACTCGCGCACGGTGGTGAACCCGGCCAGCTGATGACCGCCGACGGACACGGTGCGTTCCCACAGCTGCGGGTAGGTATGTCGCCACGGACTGTTGGCCCACAGCAGGGCCACCAGGGCGGCGGCGGTGAGAACCACCCCGCCGGCCACGTCCGAGCCGAAGAAGGAGGCGACCGCGGTCGACACCCGCTTGGATCGCACGAAGGTCAACGGGTCTGCCCCACCGACGTACGCTACAAGCCAGGTTGCCGGCGGCGAGAACCGGCGGCAGCCGAGGGGCGGCTTCGCCTAGAGGGCGGCGGCGGCGGAGACGATCGGCGCGAACCGGTCGATGGAGGCCAACTGCTCGGCGCGGGTGTCGCCCGGGAACCCGACCGTCACCCAGCTCACTCCGACCCCGGCCAACTCCTCGAGGACGGCCAGCACCTCGTCCTGATCGGCGGCACCGATGTCGGACAGGCCCACCGGGGCGAACACGATGGTCAGCGGCCGGGTCCGGCCGATCTTCTCGCTGTACTCGGCGGCGTACTCCAACTCGCGGGCCAGATCGGCGGTCGTCTGGAGGACGGCCGTCCGGGTGTACTTGGCCAGACCCGGCGGGTTGGGGAAGGGACACCACCCGTCGCCCAACTCCACCGCCCGGCGGATGGCCCGGCGGCTGTTGCCCCCGATCCAGAGGACCGGATGGGGCTGCTGGACCGGCACCGGCAGCATGGTGTTGCCCGGCGCCTGGAAGAACTCCCCTGCCCAGACCACGCTTTCCCCGGTCCAGGCGGCTTTCATGGCCCGGAGGGCCTCGTCGGTGCGTTCGCCCCGATCGGCGAACGGCACCCCGAGGGCGGTGAACTCCGGCTCGAGGTACCCGGCCCCGGTTCCGATGGTCACCCGCCCACCGCTCAGCACGTCGAGGCTGGCGATGCCCTTGGCGGCCATGAACGGATTCCGGTAGGCGAGGATGAACAGGTTGGTGTGCAGCCGGATCCTCGAGGTGGCGGCGGCCGCGAACGAGAGCGCCACCAGCGGGTCGAGGGCGTGGTGTCCGCCGTGGGCCAACCAGCTGTCACCGGGAAACGGGTGCTCGGTGGTGAACACCGCGCCGAAACCCGCGGCCTCGGCCGCCGACGCCAGTTCGCCGATGGCCCCGGGGGACACGAACTCGTCACCTCGGTCCACCCGGTGGGTTGGAAGTCGTACGGACATCTGCACCGCGGTTACCGCCCCCCTGATCAACCGGTACGAGCGGCTACCGCGCCCCGCCGTCCACGGTGGAGGCGACGATCCGGTCGCACCGACGACACCAGGCGGCGTGCGACGAGCTGTCGCTCGGATGGACAAGCCCGCCACAGCGGTCGCATCGGTGAATGATGGGAGATTCGCTGGCTTCGGCGGTCATCAGTTGCTCAGTCTGGCATACCCGGAGCTTTGGGCGAAAGTGACCGTCGGAGCCGAGACGACTTCGGATCGCCGTCCAAGGTGCGGGTCGGCCGCAACCGTTCTTGCGCGCAGATACGCGGCTCAACCGCGGCCGAAACCGGGATCCCTGACCCATGCGGGCAGCCGACCGGCCCTTCCGTTGGCGTCGACGGCACCGTGGACGGTGACCGCGGTGGCGCAGGTGTCGGCGTCGACCGCCAGCCGGTAGCCGATCTGAAAGGTGGTGCCGGTCACCTTGCCCACCATCAGCGAGATGTCGACCAGCTCGTCGAAGCGCAGGGCCCGTCGGTACTGGACGAACGACTCCAACACCGCCAGGTCGGACCCGTCCGCCCTGACCTCGTCGTAGGGATGGCCGATGCATCGCAGGAACTCGACCCGGGCCACCTCGAGATACAACAGGTAGGCGGCGTGGTGGACGACGCCCATGGCATCGGTCTCCGAGAACCGGGTCCGCAGGGTGTGGGTGAACTGATAGTCGGCCGGGTCGGCCGACGGGATGAGGGCGAGTCGCACTCGAGGGAGGCTACCGGCGAGCCGGCTCCGTCTCGGGTTGGTTCCACTCGATCCAGCCGGTACCGGCCCGCCCGTCGCCCGCGGTGAAACGGGCCATGGCTCGCGGGAACCGGCTGATCCGCCCGTCGTCGGCGGTCAGCCGCAGCGGGGCGAAGGCCAGTGGCTCGATGTCCAGCTCCAGGTGCCCGGGCTCGACCACCGCGGTGCCCCGGGTCGGCATGCCCTCGGTGCCGTCGTCTTCGGAGACCGACAGCGTCTCGATGGTCCGCACCGAGCCATCGGGCGGCTGGACGTAGCCGAGGGCCACCGGGAACCCCGGGAACCGGATGTCGGCCCAGTGCACCCGGGTGCCGTCGTCCAGACGCACCGACGCCCAGCACCAACCGAACGCCCACCAGTCGCGGACACCCCAGGAGTGGTCCCGTTGGCCCTCGCCCCGCACCACGATCCGCTCGTCTCCCACCGACACCTCCCCTTCCACCCGGCAGGGGATCTCGTAGCGGGTGGTGACGTCGTAGTGATAGGGCGTGCCGTCGGTGGACCATTCCAGGTCCATGGCCAGCGCGGTGGCCCGGCCGGGGTCGTCGCGATAGCTGGCGGACGGATCGTCGTGGCTCGACGCCGGGGCGGTGGCCCGCAACCGCATGGTCCGCAGCGGGTCCTCCGACGCGCAGGCGATCGAGTGACCGTCGGCCTCGAGGATGACGTCGGATCCGGTCAGGGTGGGCAGGTGGTAGTCCACCGAGGCCACCATCGGCCGGTCGGGGCCGACCACCATGGTCGTCCACCAGGTGACCCCGAGGTTGGGGTACAGACCGATGCGGGCGTAGCCGCCCACCGAGCCGTCGTCGGCCACGAAGTCGAGGTAGTACGACTCGTTCCACAGCGGGTCGGTGTCGGGGACGTGCAATCCCTCATCAGTGCGCTCGACCCGGTGGGTCGGGTGGTCAGGCATGGGCGCTCCTTTGCAGCATGGCTTCGGCATCGATGTCGATGGCCTGTTGGGCGTGACGATGCAGGCTGGTGACGAACATGTCGTCGCCGCGATCGGTCCGCTTCACCAGCATCGAGGCGGCGATCTCCATCAACAGCCCACCGAAACACGTCAGTCGGTAGTCGTCCTGGAGTTGGGCGAGCCCGTAGCCGACCACCCCCTCCTCCACCAGGGCCCGGTGGTAGGTGACGAGCAGCTCTTGTTCGTGGGCGCGGCGATCCGCCACCGTCAGGCTCCCGCCGACGAAATACGCGACGTCGGACGCCGCCATCCCCCAGGAGGCCGTCTGCCAGTCGACCACCCACGGCCGCGGGTCACCGGGGCGGAACAACAGGTTGTCGAGACGGAAGTCGCCATGGGTGGCGGTGCGGGGTCCGGCCAGGGACTCGAGCCATCCCCCCAACCCGGCCACGAACCGCTCGCACAGGGCCAGGTGGGAAGCCTCGATCCGGTCTCGGTAGCGTTCGACGAACCCCGGGAACACCCCGGTGACCACCGCCACCAGCATCGCGTTGGACTCCGGGGAGGACCGGTTGAGCCAGGGCAGCGACGCCAGCTCGGGGGACTCCCAGACCGGGCCGTGCAACCCGGCCATTTCCCCCAGGGCGGCCGCCGCCACCTCCGGGCCGCAGCCGTCCAGCTGTTCCCCCTGGACCGCCCCGCTGGCGTCCTCGAGAAGGAGCACGAACCAGCCGGTGTCGGGGTCGTGCCATCCGAAGTAGCCCCGGGGAACCCGGGCCCCGACCCGGCCGGCCACCGCCTCGTAGAAGCAGACCTCGATCTCGTAGGCCCGGAGCACCAGACCGGTGGTCCGGCTGGTGTCGTCCTCGGAGGCGAACTTGGCGATCAGCGTGGTCGGCCCCGCACCCGGCGGGTCGAAGGTGAGGTTGAAGCGCAGGGTGTCGGCCATCTGACCGGTCCCGACCGGCTCAAAGGACAGCGACCGCACCGAGGCGCCGGCTTCGAGTGCCCCGGAGGCGGACAGGGCCGAAGTCAGCCACTCGGGGGTGACGTCAGCCGGCTTCCGGATCCCATCGCCGGTCACCGTCATGGCCCGGGGAGGATCTCGGCGGCGATCACGTTCCGCCGGGCATCCCGGTGTCGCCGATCCCACCAGAGATCGGGCCTCCGGGGCCATCGACCTCGACCATCGGCTCGGGGCGGTCGTCGAACTCGGTACGCAGGGCCCGGGACATCACCGCGTGCTGCAGGTAGAGCGCAGCGATGTAGGTGAGCTCGAGGATCTCCTCGTCACCGAGTTGGCCGCGGAGAGCATCGAACAGCCCGTCGGGCACCCGCCCGAGGTCGAATACCAGACAATCCACGTAGGCCAGCACCAATCGCTCGGTGTCGTCGAAGCAGTCGGCGGCGGCCCAGTGCGGGATCGCCGCCACCACCTCATCCCCGACCCCCAGGGCGCGCAACGACTTGCAGTGCTGGGAGAAGACGAACTGGCTCCCCGCCGCCCAACCCACCCGGGTCTGGGCGATCTCCCGCAACCGGGGCGCCAGCCGGCGTTTGGGGCTCTGGTAGAGGGCGAAGCCCTGGACGGAATGTTCGAGCACGTCGGGAACCAAGGCGAACACCGTCCACCAGTCCCCCGGCGAGCCGGTGGCGGTGCCCGGCTCGGCGACCGGGTCCCGATCGCCGAACAGGTAGTCGTACATGATGGTGACGATCGGCGCTTCGGCCCCGGCCCGGGGCACCTGGCGGAGTCGGGGCGCCATCGGGTCAGGCCATCGAGCGGTCGGCGGCCCGCTTCGGCGGATGGGCCACGTCGGTGTCGATCAGCGCCCGGGTCCAGCAGGCGAACTCGAGGAGGATCCCGTCGGGATCCTGGAAGTAGACGGACCGCACGAAGACCCCGGGGTGATTGGTGTCGGCGATCCCCCACTCGCTGTCGTCGTGGTTGGCGACCTCGGTGCAGTCGACCCCGGCGTCGATCAGCCGTTGGCGGTATTCGTCGATCCGCTCGGCGGGAACCGAGAAGGCGACGTGGTTCATCGAACCGATGGCGCTGGTCAGGCTGCCCTGATCGGGACGGCCGGTCGGCGCCGATACGCCGGGTACCCCGTCGGGGGCGTCGGGGAACCAGAAGAAGGCCAGGCAGTCGCCGCCACCGCAGTCGAAGAAGAAGTGCTGCCCCATGCCCGCGGGGAGCTCGATGGTCTTGACCAGTGGCATCCCCAGCACGTTGGTGTAGAAGTCGACGGTCCGCGCCATGTCGCGGCACACCAGGGCCAGATGGTTGACCCCCCGGAATTCGAATCCGCCTTCAGTTGACGTCATGCTCCCTCCCTGGCCGGGGTGCCGGCTGCCGGCCCGAGCGCACCCCTAGGGCCTACAACTTGGCACAGATGGGCACCGGATTCAGGTTGAGCCCCCGTGCCGGTGGGAGACTGCCGGCATCGCCGCCGCCCAACTCATCGTCGCCGGACCGATCGGGGCCGAGTCCCACCAGCTGCGCCAGCATCCCGAGCGGCCGGCCCGCATCGGCGCGGTGATGGCCGGGGTCGGCGATCTCCACCTCGGGAGTGATCTTGCCGCCGTCGCCGCGGCGCCGGCCGGCCGGGCCCAGTTGGCCCGGGTCCATACCCCCGAGTATCTCGACGAGCTGCAGCGCTTCAGTGTCGGAGGCGGCGGCCACCTGGATCCGGACACCTACGCCGATGCCACCTCCTGGGACGCCGCCCGGCTGGCCGCCGGCGCCGGCATCGCCGCGGTGGACGAGCTCCGCCAGCGGGACGCCGGAGTCGCCTTCGTCGCCGCCCGACCTCCCGGCCACCATGCCCTGGGTGACCGGGCCATGGGATTCTGCCTCCTCAACAATGTGGCGGTGGCCGCCGCCCACCTGGTCGACGCCGGGGAGCGGGTCCTCATCGTCGACTGGGACGTGCATCACGGGAACGGCACCCAGGCATTGTTCTGGAACGAACCGAACGTCCTCTATGTCTCCACCCATCAATGGCCGGCCTACCCGGGGACCGGTCGGCCCGCCGAAGTGGGCGGGACCGACGCCTACGGCCTCACCGTCAACGTCCCGGTCCCCCCCGGCGCCACCGGCGACGTCATCCGAGGCGCCCTCGACCAGGTGGCGGCGCCGGTCATCGACGGGTTCTCGCCGACCTGGGTGCTGGTGTCGGCGGGATTCGACGCCCACCGGTCCGACCCGTTGGCCGATCTGTCCCTGTCCGGCCGCGACTTTGCCGACCTGGCCCGGACCGTGCGCGGCTACGCCCCCCGACCCGGTCGGCTGGCCCTGTTCCTGGAGGGCGGCTACGACCTCGACGCGCTCCGCACCTCGGTCTCCTCGACCCTCGGGGCCCTGCTCGGGGCGCCGGACCCGACCGAGGGACCGACGACCGGGGGGCCCGGGCTCGAGCGGGTCGGCATGGCCGCCGCCGAGCGGGCCCGAGCCCTGGAGACGCCGCCCCAGCAGGACTGAAACAGACGGATCAGCCGGAGGCGTCGATCGGGGCCGGCTTCGACCAACCGATGGTCGGGCGGCGGGCGGCGACGTACAGAGGCGGCAGGCGCTGGAGGAGATGGGTCGGGCGGTACCGGTACCAACGGACGAGGAGCCGGTCGAGCCGGTCGAACAGTCGCTGGTCCCGGGAGGAGAGCTCGAGGCCGAACCGCTCCCGGATACGGGGATCCAGGGTGCCGATGGCCATCACCCGGGTCGGTCGGACGGCGGCGGCGGGTACGTTCCAGTGCCGGAACCAGAGGACCTCGCGGACCATGGCCGAGCTGGTGGCGGTGGGCAGCAACGCCTCGCCGTCGACCACGCTCTCGAAGTAACGGGCGAAGTCGCCCCGATCCGGCGGGACCAGGTCGGCGGGAATCCCGAAGAACCCGGCGAAGGTGCAGAGATCGCGGTAGAGCGAGTCGGCGTCGGCGTCGTCCTGCGGACCGATCCATCGGGCCTGGGCCACCTGCATGGCGTCGACCAGGGTGGCCCACACCCACACCAGCAGCGACGCGTCATGGGCGGTGTAGGACGCGCCGTGGGGCCAGGCGGGGTTCGGCTCCGGCAGCTCACCGTTGACGTGGTCATGGAACCGGTAGACCTGGTTGGCCGCCGCCCGGGCCACCGACGGGTCGCCCCACACCAGGCGGAGCCCGACGTCGGCGGTCGACCACGCTCGGGTCAACGGGCGGGATCGGAACAGGCTGTGGTGGGTGACCCCGGCGCCGATCTTGGCGTGGGCCACCTCCATGACCAAGGTGCGCGGCAACAGGAGGCCGAGGATCGGCTCCGACGACACCCGGCGGATGGCGCTCCGGCGGTGGAAACCGGTTGACGCCGACGGGTCGAGGTGTCCTCGCCGCTCGGCGGCGATCTGCCCATCGATCACCCTTCGTCTCCTTTACCCTCTACACCGCGGCAGTTGTGTTTGCGCGAGCGCAAACAAGAATTTTTGCTTGATCGCGAGGAAGCCGACAGAGTATTGGCGATGGGGAAGTTACACCGAACTCGCCGTCGACGCGCTCATGCTGCGAGCGATGGGTTGGCGGGCGACGACGATTCTGATTCGGGCGACCGCGTCTGGTTGACGCGCTCGGTCGCGGTCGCCACCCTCACCGCGGTACTGATGGTCTTGACCGTGACCGTCAGCACTCGGGCGGATGCCACCACCGTGCGCGTCCTGCCTGGGCAGAACCTGACCGAGATCGCCGCGGCCCACGGCACCTCGGTGTCGTCCTTGGTGGTCGCCAACGGGATCCCGAATCCGAATCTGGTGGTGGCCGGTACCACCCTGGTCATCCCCGGCAATGCCGGCATCGTCCTGGCATCGTCCGCCGCCAGCAGCGGATCGACCGTGGTGGTCAGCCTCGGGGACACCCTCAGTGGCATCGCCGCCCGCTACGGCACCACGGTGATGGCCCTGGCCGCCGCCAACGGGATCGGCAATCCCAATCTGGTGATCGCCGGGAGCCGGCTGGCGGTGCCGTCCGGCTCCGGGTCAGGGGGATCCGGGTCAACCGCCTCGGCGGCCAACGTGTCGTACTCGACCCCCGCCTCCAACGGCGCGTCCAGCTCACTTCCTCCCCAGCTGCTGGCCCATCCCGATCGCCTGGGCCTGCAGTCGTACTTCGTCCAATGGGCGTCGACGTTCGGGGTTCCCGCCTCGTTGCTGGAGGCGATGTGCTGGTGGGAGTCGGGGTGGCAGTCAGGCGTGATCTCATCCACCGGCGCCCAGGGGATCGGTCAGTTGGAGCCGGCCACCGTGCAGTTCATGCAAGCCCAATTGCACAACTCGAGCCTCAACCCGCTGATCGCCTACGACAACATCGAGATGTCGGCGGCCTTTCTCCATGACCTGTTGCTGCAGACCGGGGGGAACGCCCGTCTGGCCCTGGCCAGCTACTACCAGGGCGCATCGTCGGTGCGGCTGGTCGGGATGTTCTCGTCGACGGTCCAGTACGTGAACGGGATCGTCTCCTACGTCTCGGCCTTCTCCTGACCGACTGCGGATCCCATCGCCGCCCTTGGTCTTCCGGGCCGAGTTGACGTGAGACCTCCAGAACTCGCCTGCCGGCCCAAGGCGGCCGAAGCCGAGCGGTGGCCGAAGTGAGCCGTTCCGCCGACGTTCCGACGGGCGCCCGTGACGCGCCGGCTTCCGCATGAGAAGAGCCAAGACCTCTTCCCTTGCGAGTAGTCGTTTGAACAGGGCCGGGGCCTATTCGCACACTTAATTTGTGCGTACGCACACTCATTGTGTACGTTTCTAGGTCATGGACGCCAATGAGCGGATGGGTGCACTGGTCGAATTGCTGCAGCGGGACGGGCGGGTCGAAGTGGCCACGGTGGCTGAGAGCTTCGGCACCGCGGAGATGACCATCCGCCGCGACCTCGACCGGATGGCGTCCATGGGCATGGCCCGCCGGGTCCGAGGTGGAGCGATCAGCCAGTTGATGCGCGGCGAGGAACTGCCGTTCGCCATGCGAGCCATCGAGCGGACCGAGGCCAAGGCCCGGATCGGTGCGGCGGTGGCCGGCGTGCTCCGGGATGGTGAAGCCGTGTTGCTCGACAGCGGTTCCACCGCCATCAAGGTGGCGGAGGCGCTGGGTGGTCGCCGGTTGACGGTCATGCCGATGTCGCTGCACATCGCCCAGGTGCTCTCGGGCAGCGATTCGATCCGGATGCTGATGCCGGGAGGCGAGATCCGTCCCGGCGAACTCGCCATGGTCGGCCCGTTGGCGCTCGCCAGTATCGGTGCACTCCGGTTCGACACCGTCGTCTTGGGTTGTTGTGGTCTCTCCGACGGACGGGTCACCGCCTATGACCTGGGCGATGCCGGGGTCAAGCAGGCCATGGTCGGATCGTCGGCCCGGGTGCTCCTGGCCGCCGACAGCTCCAAGTTCCGGCAGACGGCCATGGCCGTGGTCTGTGAGTTGGCGGCGGTCGACATGGTGGTGACCGACTCGGACGCGCCGACCGACGACGTGGACGGGCTGCGGGCCGCGGGCATCGAAGTGCTGTCCGTCTGAGGTGGCCGTCGCCACCACCCTCCCGAGCCGAGTTGTCCCGGACCGGTGGTCCCGGTCGGCGACGGTGGCGGTGTTCTTCACCCACGGGCTGCTGTTCGCCTCGTGGACGGCTCATATCCCTCTCATCAAGGGCCGCCTGGACCTGACCGACGGCGCCCTGGGACTGGCGCTGCTGGGTGCGCCGCTCGGATCGGTGGCCGCCATGCTGGTATCGGCACGCCTGTTGCCGAGGTTCGGCAGCCGGACCATGGTGCGAGCCTGTCTCCTCGGCTACTGCGCGGCCGGGCCGTTGGTCGGCCTGGTCGGCTCCCTGCCCGCGTTGTTCATTGCCTTGTTCGTCTGGGGGGCATTCCAAGGTTCTCTCGACGTTTCGATGAATACCCAGGCGGTTGCCGTGGAGCGAAGCCAGGGACGCCCGCTGATGTCCGGGTTCCACGGCTGCTGGAGCGTCGGCACTTTCGCCGGCGCCGGACTTGGCGTGCTCGGCGTCACCATCGGAATGTCCCTGACCAGCCAACAGCTGGCGCTCGGTCTGCCGGCCCTGCTGATCACCGGATGGCTGACCACCCGGATGATCCCCGACGCCGGCATCACCGCCGACAACCGAGCCGTCGAGTCCCGGGTGCGCCGGCTATCGCGGCCGGTCCTGGTCCTCGGGGCCATCGCCTTCGCCTCCATGCTCTGCGAGGGGGCCAGTGCCGATTGGGCGTCGGTGTACCTGCGCGGCCCGCTGCACACCAGTCCGGCCGTCGCCGGGCTCGGCTACGCGGCATTCTCCTTGACCATGGTCATCGTTCGGCTGTCCGGCAACCGGCTGCTGGTGCATTTCCGGCCGCGATCGGTGCTGCCGCTCCTGGCCGCCATCGCCACCGTCGGTTTCGCCGCCGGGCTGCTCGGCGATCGCGGCGCCACCGCCATCGCCGGGTTCGCCTGCCTGGGCATCGGCCTGGCCCTCATCGTCCCGACGGTGTTCAGCGCCGCCGGTCGCCTGCCCGGGCTCAACCCGGGTAGGGCCATCGCCGCGGTCTCCGCCTGCGGATGGTTCGGATTCGTCTGCGGACCTCCCCTCATCGGGCAACTGGCCTCGGTCACGTCGCTTTCCCTCGCCTTGGGGGTGGTACCGGTGCTCACCGCCGGCATCGTTCTCGCCACCGCCTTGACGCCGACCCTTCGGAGCCAGGGACCCGGCTCGCGATCGTGATCACTCACCTGTTGGTCGACTACGGCGAGGTCATGAGCAAGCCGCCGCCGGCCCACACCCTCCCCGACCTCGCCCGACTCGCCGGGCTGCCCACCGACGAACTGAGCCGCCGGTACTGGCACTACCGGCCCGACTACGACTGCGGCCAAACCTCCCGGGACTATTGGTCGATGGTCCTGCGGCGGAAGTTGGCTTCTGACGACGCCCGGCTTCGGCACCTCGTCGGCATTGACATCGGGGGCTGGCTCCACCTGAACTCCCCCACGCTCCGGATCCTGTCCGACGCCGCGCACCGCGGCACTCGCCTCGACCTGCTCTCCAATGCCCCCCACCCGCAAGCGGATGCGATGGACCGAAGCAGCTGGGCGAGCCTCTTCGACCACCGCCTCTACAGCTGCCGGCTCGGCATCGCCAAGCCCGAGCTGGCGATCTTCGAACGGGCCCTGGACATCATCGGTGCCGCTCCCGATGAGACCCTGTTCATCGACGACCGGGCGTCCAACACCCGGGCAGCAGCAGAACTCGGGCTTCGGACCCACACCTTCTCGTCACCCGCGGCTCTCGCCCGGGCCTTGGACGAATACCTGCTGGGCACGTCACCACCAACCGGCATGGGCCAACTTCCCGGGGCGGCTGGCGTCAGAAGCTGATGGGCGCGCCGCCCTCGAAGACGTCTTGCCCGAAGCCACCAGGTTCAGTTGTTGAGGATTCCCCCCAGGATCGAGCCCCCGCTGCTGCCCCGGGAATTCTCGTTCTCGGGGAGATAGGGCACGATGGCATGGGCCAGCTGGGAGATCGGCATGGTCTGGAGCCAGACCATGCCCGGCCCGGTCAGAGAAGCCAGAAACAGCGAGTCGGCTCCGAACAGCATGTTCTTCACGCCCTTGACCATTTTGATCTCGAAGGCCATCCCGGCGTCGAACAGCCCGACGTGACCCGGGAGCACCCGGAGGTTCTCGCCGGGGGCCAGGTGATATTCGACCAGTTCGCCGGAGAGGGCGACCCAGCTCGTGCCCTGGCCGGTCACCCGCTGGAGAACGAACCCGCTCCCCCCGAAGATCCCGGCGCCGAGCTTCTGCTGGAACCCGATCGACAGGTTCACCCCCGAGGTGGCGGCGAGGAAGCCGTGGCGGTGCACGAGGTACTCACGGTCCGGCGCAATGGCGACCGGGCGGATTTCGCCCGGCAGCTTGGCGGCAAACGACACCGTGCCGGGTCCGCCCTCGGCCTGGTACTCGGTGAGGAACAGTCCTCCGCCGGCCACCGTTCGTTTGAGGGCGCCCAACATGCCCTTGGAGCCGGCCCCTGACGTGGAGGTCGAGAGCTGGATCGACGACGTCATCCAGGACAGCTCGCCACCCGGCGAGATGATGGTCTGTCCCGGGCTGAGGTCGACTTGCAGGACGGGCATCACGGTGCCGAGCACCCGATGGGTGACCCCGGAGGCGGCGTCGACCGCGCCGGGGTCGTCGGGGGACGGTGGGGACCCTGGGGGTGGCGGGAGATTCGACATGGGAGCTCCTTGGTCGTCGACGGCGCCTACCTGGCCCGCGCGGTCTTTCCGATTGAGGCGCCTACCTGGCCCGCGCGGTCTTTCCGATTGAAAGGAAACGATGTCCGGTTGATGGCCGGTACGGCTGGCCCGGGGAGCGCTTCGGTGGTGAAGCTAGCTGCCACCTGAGAGGCTGTCCACACATCTCGCCGCAGCCTTGGCCGGCTCTAACATGGGCGAGCCGAGATGGCCCTCCGAGCGAGAAAGCAGTAGGAGTCGTGAGCGATCCCGTCCTCGAAAAGGTCCGGCTACGGACGATCGCTCGAGAGTGGGGGCGAATTGGCGTCATCGGCTTCGGTGGACCGCCGGCCCACATCGCACTGCTCCGTGACCTCTGCGTCCAACGACGAAGGTGGATGTCCCCGCGAGAGTTCGAAGACGGTGTCGCCGCCACCAATATCCTCCCCGGCCCGGCGTCCACTCAGCTGGCCATCTTCTGCGCCTGGCGGCTCCGCGGGCGACCCGGGGCGCTCATCGGGGGGATCTCCTTCATCGTCCCTGGGTTGGTCATCATCCTGGGACTCTCGGCCCTGTTTCTCTCGTCCCACCCTCCGCTCTGGGTGCAAGGGGCGGCGGCGGGGTCCGGAGCCGCGGTTCCGGCGGTGGCGGTGCAGGCGGCGGTGGGTCTCATCCCCGCCAGTTGGCGGCGGTCCGAGGACCGCGGCGCGAGGATGCGATGGATGGGTTATCTCCTGGTCGGCGGGGTTTCTTCCGCGCTGATCGGGTCCTACCTGGTCCTCGTCCTCCTCGCCTGCGGCCTGGTCGAGGTGTCCAGTCGTACCGGGGCGGGTCATGGCCCAACGCATCGGGCCATGGGCGTGCTGCCGGCGGCGGTGGCTCCGGTGGCCGTAGGCGGTCTGGCCGCGCTGGCCTGGGTCGCCTTCAAGGTCGGAGCCCTGTCCTATGGCGGCGGGTTCGTCATCATCCCGCTCATGCAGCACGACGCGGTGACCACCTATCACTGGATGACCAGCGGGCAGTTCCTCAACGCCGTGGCTCTCGGGCAGGTCACGCCGGGTCCCGTGGTCCAGACGGTCGCGGTGGTGGGCTACGCGGCCAACGGTATTGGCGGTGGCCTCCTCGCCGCGCTGGTGGCATTTGCCCCCTCGTTCTTCTTCATCCTGGGCGGCGCCTCCCATTTCGACCGACTCCGCTCGAACCCACGAGTCCAAGCTTTCCTCTCCGGTGCCGGTGCCGCGACCATCGGTGCGATCGCCGGAGCCGCCGTCCCCCTCGGCCTCGCCCTTGCCCACCTCTGGCAGCTCGGCATTCTCGGGCTGGCCACCGGGTGGCTCCTCGGCCTGCGGCGCGGTGTGGTGGGAGCCCTGTTCGGGGCCGGGGTGCTCGGGGTCGTGGCGGTCATGGCCGGTGCCCCGGGGTAGCGGACGAACCGGTTGACTCTGGGTCTCAGCAACCTCAGCCGCTGAACCCCTTGGCCGCGCTCAGTCGGGAGGCGAGCTCCTCGAGTGCATCGGGCAGTTGGTCAGAGATGTACTTGGCCGATTCACCGTCATCTCCCCCAGCATCGATGGCACGCACCAGTTGGGCCATTGCATGGGTCAACCCCTCAGCTGCCTCTTCGATCAGTTTGGCGTCTGCACTCATGTGGAGGCCTCCTTTCCGCTCCCGCCCAACGTAGTGGAGCCGCGGGCCAACGTGCAGACCGAAAGGCGGGTCTCGGGCGCGATGGCGGGGAGCCGACGATCGCACTCGCCGCGAACGACCGGCTGGTGTGCCACGGTTGAGCGATGGCCGCCTACGAACGTTTTTCGAGCTTCTATGACGCGGTGATGGACGACCCCGCACCCCGAGCCCAGCAGGTCGCCGAGTGGGTCAACACGTATCTCCCCGACGCCTCCTCCCTCCTCGAGCTGGGATGCGGCACTGGCTCGATCCTCGAACGAGTCACCTCGGTCCCGTCCCTCACCGGCCTTGACCTTTCACCGGAGATGCTGGCGGTCGCCAGGGAGAAGGTTCCCGGCGCCCGCTTGATCGAGGGCGACATGAAGGCGTTTTCGCTCGAGGAGAGATTCGACGTCGTGATCTGCGTGTTCGACAGCTTGAACCATCTGCTGTCCTTCGGCGACTGGCAGTCGATGTTCGACGCTGTCTACGAGCATCTGCACGATGGAGGTCTCTTCATCTTCGACGTGAACACCCTGGGAGAGCTCCGGCGCTTGGGCGACGAACCTCCGTGGGTCTACGACTTCGACGAGGGCGTCGCCATCATCGATGTGTCCTTTGCCGAGGATGACATGGCCGAGGGCGTCTCGCTCTGGGACATCCGGATCTTTGAGAACGTCGGGGGTGGCCGGTACGAGCTCCACCAGGAGCAGATCGGTGAACTCGCCGTCCCCCTCTCCCAACTCAAGTCGGCCCTGGAGGGCAGGTACCAGCTGCTCGAGGAGGTCAACGAGAGTGGAGACCCGCCGACCGACGAGTCGGTCAAAGGGCATTTCTGCTATCGCCGGGCGGCCCCGAACCCCAGCTGACGATCACGGCGCCCTCACGGTCGCATTCGTGACGGCCATCACCGACCACCCTCGCCACACCCGCCCACGTTCGGAAGCTGTTGCCACTACCCCCCGCGAACGGCCACTTCGAGCCTCCCTTGGCAAGACGATGGCGACGGATTTGCTGGTACGTTGGCAGCGTCGTCGCCGCCCAACACCGAGGGGAAATGGTGTCAGCCCTCAGCTCCTCCCGAGCCGCCCGATTCTTCAAATCTGTGCTGGCTATCGCGGCCATCACCATCGTCGGAGTCGTCGCTGTCGAGCAAAGCCCAGCCGGTGCTACGACCACGACCATGACCTCGTCGAGCGCCATCCATTCGAACAGTCCCCTCCACGACGTCCTCGCCTATCTCGACAGTCGAAAGGGAGTTGCCCAGGTCGCACTGTTCGACAAGGTCACCGGCAAGACCTACCTGGTCTCGAACGGCACCGACTTGCAGTACACGGCCAGCATCATCAAAGTGGACGTCCTCGCCCTGTGGTTGTGGCTCTACCAGTCGGTGCCCGGGACGATCCCGTCGAACGTGCCGTACTCGATCCAATACCTGATGCGGAACATGATCACCATGAGCGACAATGTGGCGGCGACGTCGTTGTTCTACTTCAGCGGCGGCTGCAACGTCCTCACTCAGTTCGACACCTTGATCCCGACCCACAACACCAAGGTCGGCTGTGAGATCCCGACCTACTATGGGTGGGGAAACTCCACCACCTCGGCCGCCGATCAGGTGTCAGTGGTGAAGACCCTCGCCTACGACAGTCCGGTACTGAAGCCGAATACAAGGGAGTACGGGCTCAAATTCATGAAAGACGTCATACCGACCCAGCGATGGGGTGTCACCTGCGGTCCGTGGGGAACCACCTGCAATGGACCGAAGTACGCCGACCCGGTGGCCGGGGTGACGGTCGCCCTCAAGAACGGTTGGAAGTACCTTCCCACCTGTGCCAAACAGGACAGTTCGTGCCCCTGGCAGGTCAATAGCATCGGATGGGTCCAGGGGAAGGGCCGCGACTATGTCCTCGCCGTGCTCACTACGCACGACCCGGTCGGGAAGGACACCTACGGGTTCGACTACGGGATCGACACCATTCAGAACGTCTCGAAACGGATATGGAACAACCTCGCGCCTCACCCGGCGCGGTGACCACTGGTCGAAACACGCACCAAATGGTCGAAACACGCACCAAAACCGCTATTTCACTTAGGACAGGAGGTCCGTCACCATGTCGGAATACGCACCCGCCGAGGGCCGTTATCAGTCGATGCAGTACCGCAGGTGCGGGCGAAGCGGAATCCTGCTGCCCGAGCTTTCCCTCGGCCTCTGGCACAACTTTGGTGAGGACCGTCCCCTCGAGACACAGCGCTCCATCTTGCGAAGGGCGTTCGATCTCGGGATCACCCACTTCGACCTGGCCAACAACTATGGCCCCCCGTACGGAAGTGCGGAAAGCAATTTCGGCACGCTGATGCGTACGGATTTTGGTTCCTTGCGGGATCAATTGATCATTTCCAGCAAGGCTGGATGGGACATGTGGCCCGGTCCCTATGGCGACCATGGGAGTCGCAAGTACCTCCTGGCGAGCCTCGATCAGAGTTTGGGCCGGATGGGTCTCGACTATGTCGACATCTTCTACCACCACCGCTTCGATCCGGATACACCACTCGAGGAAACCATGGGGGCACTCGACGCCGCGGTCAGGCAGGGCAAGGCTCTTTATGTCGGTGTCTCCTCGTATTCGGACCAGCGCACGAAAGAAGCCATCGCCATACTTCGCTCGCTCGGGACCCCACTACTCATCCACCAACCTTCGTACTCCATGCTCAATCGTTGGATCGAAGACCGGCTGCTCGACGTCCTGGGCACCGAAGGGGTCGGCTGCATCGCATTCTCCCCATTGGCGCAGGGCATGCTCACCGATCGTTACCTCAACGGGATTCCGGAGGGTTCCCGAGCCTCGGAGCGCGCGACCCTCTTCCCCGAGATGCTCACTGATGAAAATATGGCCAGGATCCGGGCCCTGAATTCCATTGCCGAGGGCCGCGGCCAGAAGCTGTCCCAGATGGCGTTGGCCTGGGCGCTGCGCGACCCCCGCATTACGTCTCTGGTCATCGGGGCGAGCAGCGTGGCCCAGCTGGAGGAAAATGTCGTAGCTCTTGAAAACTTGAGCTTTTCAGATGACGAGCTCAAGCAGATCGATGAGTACGCGGTTGATAGCGGTATCGACCTTTGGCGTGGGCCCGCGACGAGCTGATGGCTCAACCCGGAGGACGTGCGGCTCCGGCATTGTCCGGGGAGGACTTCCGTCGTCGGGTCGGGCCATCGGTGACCGCGGACCTCTCGGCCAAGACAAAATATTCGGTGCCGCCAGTAGATAGGCAAATCACTGGGGATTGTCGCATCACCGAACCCCAATGACGATAGGCGTACGCTGTGCTTGTGAGGTCCGAGCATCTGACAATATCTTCGAGCGAATATTGGCATGAGACACTCCGTGACACGATCATGCCTTGGGTCATCGGTAGCGTTGATCTCGGTGACGATGTCCTCGAAGTAGGAGCCGGCCCCGGACTGAGCACCGAACTGCTGCGGGCCCGGGCCGCGAGGCTCACCGCCGTTGAACCTGACGGCGAGATGGCAGCTGGCCTTTCTTCCCGGCTATCCGGCACCGACGTAGAGATCGTTCATGCTGATCTGACCGCCTTGCCATTCAAGAACTGCCGGTTCACCGGGGCGGCATCATTCTCCGCACTCCACCACGTCCCAACCGTCGAGATGCAGGATCAAGTGCTTGGCGAAATAGCTCGGGTTCTCCAGCCGGGCTCCGCGTTTGCCGCCTACGACGGCATTGCGAACGAACGGGCAGCGGTCCTTCATGCCGACCTCATCTACAACCCCGTCGATCCGAGCACGATCGAGGCGCGCCTCCTTGCCGCCGGGTTCGCCTCCGTCGAGCTGCAAACCGTTGCAGGTCTTCGATGGACAGCCATAGCCCACACTGCCCCCTGACGAGTCTTTCGGCTTCTCCGGCATTCCGTCGTTCCCGTCGCGCGGTATCTCGCGAGGTGTTGGTCCCGGCGACCCTGCACTCTCGGGGTCACCCGTCTGACCAGGGAGGATCGGTGGGCCGTACAGGACTCGAACCTGTGACCCCTTGCGCGTCATGCAAGTGCGCTACCAGCTGCGCCAACGGCCCGTGAGGGAGGACGATACCACCGAGGCAGCCAAAGGCTGACGGAGGTGAACTCGCGGTGGCAGCCCAATGGGCACTTCAGTGCCCGGTCATCTGCGGCTCACACCTTCACGGGCCGGAACAGTTGCCCGTTCGACCGCTTCCCAGCCGCTCAACCTTTGACGTCGCTCCATTTCCACACGATGTCCGCCCCGCGCACCGAAGAGTCGCTTGGCGAACAACAGGTACACGACGATGGCCAGGTTGATCACCAGCGTGATCATCTTGAAAGCACTCACCCCGATGGTCAGCTCGTAGACCTCGAACGGCACCAGAAGGGTGACCGCCACGAACGTCAGGTACTCGGCCCAACGCTTGGCCATCCACAACCCGACCATCTCCACGGCTTCCAAGACCGCGTAGGCGGTAACTGCCAGACCTAATTCCACCAGATGACGAGATGAGTAGTGAAAGACATTGCGGAGGTGTCCGAGTATCCCCCTCACGCTGGTGGTCCCCGGGTCTCCTCCCGAGAGGTCGTTCATGATCTGGTTGTAGTCATTCTGGAACGCAGTGTGGTGCCGGGCAAAGGTGAACAGAACGACGGCCAAGGTCGTGAGCACGAGCACGTGAATGGCCCGATCGATGGCGATCAACCTGAGCACGTAGTGGTCACGAAGCAGCGGGCCCCGGACCGGTAGTTCGATCTCTTCTCGAGAGGGCATCGGACCGCCGGCCGGTGCCGTGGGGATCGGGTATTGGAACCACCCGTCACACCGCAGGCAGCGCAACCATCGAGCGCCGTCGATCTCCCGGGCCAGGAGGTAGTCCGCATCGGTGATCCGCTCGGCATCGGCACCGAACACCACATGATCCCGCCACGCACAGGTGAACATTTCGTACCGATTGCTCGGGCGTTGGGCGCGTGCCACACCCGCACCCTAGGCTGGGACGCATCGACAGACCGAGGGGGTAGCCATGGAAGTCGACACCAAAGCCCACGCCGCTCGCATTGCCGAGCAGGGCTACACGATCATCGAGGACGCCATCGACCTCGATCTCGTCGACTCGCTGGATGAGGATCTGCGGCGTCTCGAGCGCGACCTGAGAATCGTCCCCGCCGACAATCTGTTCGAAGGGGATCACACCACCCGGATCTACAACTTGCTCATTCACGGGCCCCTCTACGAGGCGATCCCGGTCCACCCGACCATCCTCCCCGTCTGCGAAGAGGTGCTCGACCCGGGCCTGTTGGTGTCATCGCTGTCCTCGATCGCCATCGCCGGCGGTGAGACTCCCCAAATGATCCACGCCGACGACCAGGTCCTCCCCCTCCCCAAGCCCCACCCGGCGACAATTTGCAACACCATGTGGGCACTCACCGACTTCACCGAGGAGAACGGGGCCACCCGGATCATCCCCGGCTCCCACCTCGCCGACGAGTCCCCCAATCCCCTCGAGAGCTACGACTCGATTCCGGCCGAAATGCCCAAAGGGAGCGTCCTGGTCTGGCACGGGAGCCTGTGGCACGGGGGTGGCGCCAACTCCACCGACACCCGACGGGTCGGCATCGCCATGAACTACTGCGCCGGTTACATCCGCCAGCAGGAGAACCAGCAGCTCGGCATCCCCCGGCAGACGGTGAAGGGGTTCTCCCATCGCCTGCAGCAATTGGTTGGCTACGGGATCTACAACGGACTCATCGGACACATCGACAAGCAGCTCCCGTCCAAGGTCCTCCTGGACGACCCGGAGGATGCCTTCATGCTCTGGGACTACGCGAAAATATCGGCCGACTGAGATTGAGATGAGAGGCGGCGGGCGGAATCGAACCGCCGTACGGGGCTTTGCAGGCCCCTGCCTAAACCACTCGGCCACGCCGCCACGGCGTCCCGGGAGCCTATCCCTTCGACATGATGGTTGAATCTGGGGATGCGGATCGGATTGATTGCCCCCCCGTGGACCCCCATCCCGCCGAAGCTCTACGGCGGCATCGAGTTGGTGGTCGACCAATTGGCCCGGGGATTGCAGGATGCCGGCCACGACGTCCTCCTCTATGCCACCGGCGATTCGACGTGTCCGGTGCCGCGGGACTGGATTCTCCCCGAAGCCGAGGGCATGCGGATCGGCATGGCGGTTCCCGAGATCCGCCACGTGATCCACGCCTATGAGGCGGTCAGCGAGTGCGACGTCGTCCACGACCACACGGTCATGGGACCGTTCCACGCCGAGCACTACCCCGACCTCCCCGTGGTCACCACCATCCACGGCCCCTTCAACGAGGAACTCACCGACCTCTACCGGTCGATCGCCCATCGGGTGCCGATCGTGGCCATCTCTCATGCCCAACGTCGCGCCGCACCCGACGTCGCCGTGGCCCGGGTCATCCACCACGGCGTGGAAGTCGATCAATTCCCCGTGGGCGACGGCAGCGGGGACGAAGGCGGGCCGTATGTGGCGTTCCTGGGTCGGATGAACCCGGAAAAGGGGGCCCACCGGGCGATGGCGGTAGCCCGCGCCGCCGGCATCCGGATCCTGATGGCGGCCAAGATGCGAGAGCCCGAAGAGCTCAGGTACTTCGCCGAGCAGGTCGAGCCCCAGCTGAGCCCGGATGCCATCTATCTGGGCGAGGTGTCCCACGAGCGGAAGCTCGAGCTACTGGCCGGCGCCTCCGCCCTCCTGTTCCCGATCCGGTGGAACGAGCCCTTCGGCATGGTGATGATCGAAGCCCTGGCCTGTGGTACCCCGGTGCTGGCCTTCCCCGAGGGCGCCGCCCCCGAAGTCGTCGACGACGGCAAGACCGGGTTTCTCTGCGCCGACGAGGCGGAGATGATCGAGGCCCTCGGCCGGCTCGGCGAGTTGAAGCGATCCGACTGCCGGCTGGCCGTCGAGGGGTACTTCTCCACCGACCGGATGGTGGCCGAACACGTCGACCTCTTCGAGACCCTGGCCCGCTGAGCTGAGCCGTCATTGGCCGGCGCCGTCTCCCCGGGCCAACTGCACCACCCCGACCCCGGTGGTAGCGGTCAGGTTCAGATGGGCCACCGCCGGGTTGCCCGCATTGGCGGCTGACCCGGTCCCGAACGACGCCGCATCGGTGTTGCCCCGGCCGTCGGCGTAGGTCACATTCCCGATCCCGCTGTGGGCGTTGACACTGACGACTACCCCGGGCGGAACCTCCACCAGCAGATGACCGATGCCCACGCTGGCGTTGACCGAGGTCGACCCGGCCGGGAACTGGACGTTTCGCAGGTCGAGGACCATGTTGCCGATGGCCAACCGGTAGTCGTGCTGGACCTGGGACGCCACCGTCGGGCGCATTTCCCGGTCCCCGATTCCGCCGTGGATCGGCACCCCCGAGAACGCCACCGCGGTCAGCGCGCCCCCGACGATGACCGCCAGCAGCGCGACGAGGGAGAGGATCATCAACCCCAGGACTTTCCAGATCCGGTGGGCGCCACCGACCCGGGCCACCGCCAAGACCCCGATCGCCGCCACCGCCAACCACACCAGCCCGGCGCCGAAGAACCATCCCGGTCCCCATGACCTCGCCCCGCCCGACAGCAGGCTGAAGAAGACGATGAGGGCGACGACCGCCACCACGACGACCGCCCACCGGTGGCTGCCCGACCCGCGGCCATTGAGCGCGTTCTGAGCCAGCGACTCCTCGGCGCCGTCTTCGGGGATCAGCAGCCATCCGATGGCGTACAGGACGATGCCCAACCCTCCGAACAGGGTCAGGGCCACGAAGGCGATCCGGATGATGACCGGGTCCACCCCCAGGTAGGTGGCGGTCCCGCCGGCCACCCCTCCGAGCATCCGGCCATCGGTCTGGCGGCTCAAACGACGGGGCCGGTCGTTGCCCGGCGCCGCCCACGTCTGTTCATTGGTTGTTTCCATGCCTGCATGGTGAGCCACCCCCGGGGTCGGCACCATCGGGACATACCCCGACCCCGACCCCGGTCCCTCGCCGCGGACTCAGGGTTTTCCCTGATGGTCGGCATGAACCGGTCGTGGGAAGATACGTGGATCGCCGAAGGCACCCCGCCACACCCGCTCCCCTGGCTCCCGCCACCCCCTGATCCCGGCGCGAGCCGAGCAATCCCCCGTCGGCGCTCCCGGGGTCGCGGGAACGGCCCCCTTCGCCGTACCCGGGACAACCAGTACCTCGCCGGAGTCTGTGGCGGGATCGGCGAGCGACTCGGCATCGACCCGACGGTGGTGCGGGTCATCGCCGTGCTTCTCGTCCTGGGCGCCGGCACCGGACTGCTCGTCTACATCGCCGCGTGGTTGATCATGACCCGTCAGGGCGAGGACCGGTCGATCGCCAAGCGCATCATCTCGGATCCCGGCGAGATGCGGCTGGCCGTGGTGGTAGGCACCCTGGTCATCGCCGTCATCGTGCTGGTCGCCGCCTCCGGGCTGCCCGGAGCGTCGAATCTCGCCTGGCCGGTGGCCATCAGCGCCGCCGGGCTCCTGTTCGTGTGGAGAGGCTCGAGCGTCGACGAGCGATCCGAGCTCCGACACGTCCTCGGCCAGGTCCCGCTGGCGGCGGAGCTCACCTCGGGATCGAGGAGGTCGTCGGTCGTCCGGATCTCCCTGGGCGTGGCCCTGGTGGCCATCGGGGTGGGTGGGATCGGCGGGCTGGTCACCACCCGGTCGACATGGGTGGCCACCCGCGGGTTCCTCGGGGTGTTGGCGGTGGTCGTCGGTTTCGCGATTGTCTTCGGTCCCACCTGGCTTCGCACCGTCCGCAGCCTCACCGAGGAGCGCCGGGAGCGGGTGCGGTCACAGGAACGCGCCGACATGGCCGCCCACGTCCACGATTCCGTCCTCCAGACCCTGGCCCTCATCCAGAAGGCGGCCGGTGACCCCCGCGAGGTCAGCCGGCTGGCCCGCGCCCAGGAACGCGAGCTCCGGTCCTGGCTGTTCGAGGACCGGCCCCCGGGGTCGTTCGACGACGGCGCCACCACCGTGGCGGTAGCCACCGCCATCATCGAGCAGGAGGTGGAGGACGACCACGCCGTCGATGTCGATGCGGTGGTGGTGGGCGACTGTCCGCTCACCGACGACCTGCAGTCATTGCTGGCTGCCGGCCGGGAGGCGGCGGTCAATGCGGCCAAGTGGTCCGGAGCCGCCACCATCTCCCTCTTCGTCGAGGTCGAACCCAACTCGGTCTCACTGTTCGTCCACGATCGTGGGTGCGGCTTCGACCCCGGTGCCGTCCCCGACGACCGTCGGGGAATCACCGACTCGATCCGGGAACGGATGATCCGACACGGCGGGACCGCGGTCATCCGCAGCACCCCCGGGAAGGGCACCGAAGTCGAGCTGGTCATGGCTCGCCAGCCGTGAGCGGGCAGGAAGCGGGAAGAACCCCGGTCGACGGGAAGCGGCGCCCCAGGGTCTTCTTGGTCGACGACCATTCACTGGTGCGCTCGGGGGTCCGGGCCGAACTGGGTGACACCGTGGAGGTGGTCGGCGAGGCCGACGAGGTCGATGCCGCGGTGGAGTTGATTCGCGAGCGGTCGCCCGAGGTGGTCCTGCTCGACGTCCACCTGCCCGGGGGCGGAGGCCACGCGGTGATCGACGCCGTCTCCGACACCCATCCCGACATCCGCTTCCTGGCCCTCTCGGTCTCCGACGCCGCCGAGGACGTCATCGCCATCATCCGGGCCGGTGCCCGGGGCTATGTGACCAAGACCATCTCCGGGCCCGAGCTGATCGACGCGGTCCACCGGGTGGCCGACGGGGACGCGGTCTTCTCGCCGAAGCTGGCCGGGTTCGTGCTCGACGCCTTCGCCAGCGACGACGAGGCCCAGCCGAGCCCGCAACCCCGTTTCGATCCGGAATTCGATCAGCTCACCCCCCGGGAGCGGGAGACCCTCCGGCTCATCGCCCGCGGCTATGCCTACAAGGAGATCGCCCGGGAACTTACGATCTCGACCAAGACCGTCGAGAGTCATGTCTCCGCGGTGCTGAGGAAACTGCAGCTGTCCAGCCGCTATCAACTCACCCGGTGGGCCACCGAGCGCCGCCTGCTCTGATCGGAGTTCCCCCCGCAGATCGGTTCAGCGCCGGCGGCGCAGCAGGAACATCCCCAGCGCGGCGATGACCGCCACCACGATGGCCGCCTTGATCAGGAACCAGACGATGCTGAGGACGGAGGTGATGACGAAGATCACCACGATGAGGGCGATCGCTCCGGCACCGACCAGGAGCACGGCATCGAAGAGCTTGAGCCCCGAGCTTTCTTGTTGAGCCATACCCCCAGGCTAACCGGCGGATCCATCCAATCGGCGGCAGGGTCGGAGATCCCTCCCGGGGGCCGGATCCAGCCGTGGTGATGGTACGGTCCGCCGGTGTCCATGCGTGCGCGACGACAGGCGCTCATCGACCGGGCCGACCTCCACGGCGAGGAGTTCTGTCACGCCTACGCCGAGGTCGCCGACCACTGGCTCAACGAGCTCTTCGAGCGGGCCACCGGGGGTGACCCGCGCTCGATCGCCCTGGTGGCGGTAGGGGGCTACGGGCGCCGGGAGCTCTACCCTTACAGCGATCTCGATGTGGTGTTGGTCCACCGCGGCCACCGGGATGTCTCCAAGACCGCCGACCGGATCTGGTACCCGGTGTGGGACGAAGGAATCGCCCTCGACCACAGCGTGCGGCGGCCCCGAGAGGTGCTCGAGATGGCCGGCGAGGACCTGCGGGTCGCGCTCGGGCTGCTCGATGGCCGGGTGGTGTGCGGCGACCCGAAAGTGGCCGAGCACCTCCTGACCGAGGCCCGCGAACGGTGGGCAAAACAGAATCCGCCGTGGCTGGGGGTGCTTGCCGACCAGGTGGTCGAACGACACGCCGCCCACGGAGACGTCGCCTTCCTGCTCGAACCCGACCTCAAGGAGGCTCACGGTGGCCTCCGGGACATCAGCGCGCTGGCGGCGGTGATGCGGGCGGTGCCGGTCCTGGCCGATTACGTCGACACCGTGGCCATCGCCGATGCCCACGCCGTCCTGACCCGGGTGAGGGTGGAGCTCCACCGTCAATCCGGCCGCGAGCTCAACAAGCTTCTCCTCCAAGAGCAGGATCAGGTGGCCAGGTCGCTCGGGGAAACCGACACCGACGCGCTGGTAGCCGCGGTGGCCACGGCCGGCCGAACGGTGGCCTGGGAGTCCGACGATGCCTGGCGCCGGCGGGGCGTGTGGTCGCAGTCGACCAAGAAGGGTCGGTTGCGGCGAAGCCGCGGAACCGTGGCGCCCGACGCGCCCCCCGATGAACCGTCGCTGGCCTCCGACCCTGACATCGGCATCCTCGATGGCGAGGTGGTGTTGGCGGCGTCGGCTGATGTCACCGGTGATCCATCCCTGTCGCTCCGGCTGGGGGCGGTGGCGGCCGAACGGAATCTCCCCATCGCCCGGGATGCCCTCAATCTGTTGGGCCGCAAGGCGCCGCCCCCGCCGATCCCGTGGCCGGATGCACTCCGTGCCTCCCTGGTCCGGGTGCTGGCCGCCGGCCATCCGGCCATTGCCGCCCTCGAGGCCCTCGACCAGCGTGAGCTCCTGTCCCGGTACTTCCCCGAATGGCAGGCGGTGCGCAACAAACCCCAACGCAATCCCTACCACCGGTACACGGTCGATCGGCACCTGCTGGAGGCGACGGCCAACGCCGCCGCCCTCGCCCACCGGGTGCAGCGGGTGGACCTTTTGTTGGTGGGAACCCTCCTGCATGACATCGGCAAGGGGTCCAAAGGCGACCACACCGACGCCGGGGTGGAGATGGCCGCCGTCATCGGAACCCGGATGGGGTTCCCCCCCGAGGACGTCGAGGTGCTGGTGAACCTGGTCCGGCTCCACCTGCTGCTCCCCGACGCCGCCACCCGGCGGGACCTCGATGACCCGGCGACCGCCCAGCGGGTGGCCGACGAGGTCGGCGATCGATCAACCCTCGAGCTGCTCGCCACCCTGGTCGAGGCGGACAGCCTGGCCACCGGCCCCTCGGCCTGGGGTACCTGGAAGGCCGGGCTCATGGCCGATCTGGTCGAGCGCACCGGCAAACTCCTGGCCGGCGAGGGAGTGACCCCGCCGACCACCTGGGTGACCGACGATGTGCGGAGCGTGATGGACTCGGTCCGGGCTCACCGCGCCCCGGCCCTGTCGATCGAACAGCCGATCATCACGGTCATCGCCCCCGACCGGCCGGGACTGCTGGCCGAGGTCACCGGGGTGTTGGCCCTGCGCGGGCTCAACGTGCGGTCGGCCAACGTTTCCGGCGAGGACGGGGTCGCGATCGAGATGTTCACCGTCGAGCCGTCGCGGGGCCGATGGCCGACGGCGGCCCAGCTGTCGGACGACATCGCCTCGGTGATGGCCGGCACCCTGTCGCTCGACGCCCGCCTGGCCGAGCGGACCCGGACCTACCGGAGCGCCGGCTGGTCGACGGCGCCCCAGCTGGTCGAGACCGAGGTGGCGGTGGACAACAACGCCTCGGACACCGCCACCGTGGTGGAAGTGCGGGCCGAGGACGTCGAGGGCCAGCTCCACCGGATCACCCGGGCCCTGGTCGACTGCCGGCTGGACGTCATCTCCGCCAAAGTCTCCACTTTCGGTCCGGCGGTGGTCGACGCCTTCTACGTGCTCGGGCCCGACGGGGGCAAGCTCACCGACCCCGCGACCATCGCCTCGGTCGAGCGCGTGGTGCGGGAGCGGATCTCCCTCTCCCGGGTCGACGACCACCCGAGACCGTCGGGATAACTGCCTGGTCAAAGGCGATTAATGCTGCCTGGTCTCCGGGGATGAATGCTATGCTCCCGGCACACGCGGAGAGGGCATGACAGGAATCCACTCGAATCCAGGAGGGCACGGGGGCACCGGGTCGCGTCGCGGCCCGGGCGTCCGACCGCTGGCGGTGGTCATCGTGGTGGTGGGGTTGTTGATCGTCGGCGGCGGGGTTGCCGCCGTCGTCACCAAGGGGAGCCCGAGCCGGGCCGCGGCATCGCCGACCTCGGTGGCCCAGGGGACACCGGCCGCCGACGCCAATCGACCACTGACGTTGGTGGCCAGCACCCCGGCCGACACCGCCACCGGGATCCCCAGTGACGCGTCGATCTCGCTGCAGTTCTCCGCACCCCTGAATCCCAGCTCGCCACCGCCGACGCTCACCCCGGCGGTGGGCGGATCCTGGCAACTGCTGACGCCCACCACCTACACGTTCGTGGCCACCGCCCCCTTCGTCCCGACCTCCACCGAGACCATCACCATTCCGGCCGCCATCGCCAGCACCTCGGGCAAGACCCTGGGCACCGACACCTCGGTGCACTTCACGGTGGCCGACGGCAGCATGCTCCGGCTCCAACAGTTGCTGGCCACCCTGGGTTACCTGCCGCTGACCTTCACCCCGGCCCGGCCGCTGGCCGCCCCGCAGGAGGCAGCCCAGGCCCAAGAAGGGGTGTTCGGCTGGAAGGGCAACGAGCCGGCTACCCTCACCTCCCTCTGGACGGAAGGCACCGGCAACACCATCACCACCGGCGCGGTCATGTACTTCCAAAACAAGGAGAACATGAAGACCGACGGGTCCGCCGGTCCGGCGGTATGGGCGGCCCTGTTGACCGACGTCGGTGCCGGGACCGTCAACGCCGCGCCGTACAACTACGTGTACGTGTCGACGAATATCCCCGAGTCGACCACCGTCTACAGCAACGGCAACGTCGTCTACACCAGCCCGGCCAATACCGGGGTGCCCGGGGCGGAGACGGCGGCCGGGACCTTCCCGGTCTATCTCCGCTACACCACGACGACCATGACCGGCACCAACCTCGACGGATCCAAATACTCCGATCCGGGCATCCCCTGGGTCAGCTACTTCAACGGCGGGGACGCCCTTCACGGCTTCATCAGGTCCAGCTACGGAACTCCCCAGAGCCTCGGGTGCGTGGAGATGCCGTTCGACAATGCCGCGGTGATCTACCCGCTCACCCCCATCGGCACCCTGGTCACCGTCGCCTGATCTGGTCCATCGGTCGAACGACCGTCGGGCGGCGGGCGAACGTCAGCCGTCGATCAGCGGATGGTGGAGACCGAGCTCGGCGAGGGTGAGCTCGGGTTGGCGGCGATCGAGCAACTGCGATGGCGCATCGTCGATCCGGAAGACGTAGAGGTTCCAGAACGGGGCCAGCTCCGCCGGGGCGATATCGGCGTAGAGGAGCCGCTCGACGTCGACACTCCGGGTGAATCCCGCCTCGGCGAACCGATCGGTCCACCAACCGAACGAGGCGATGGTCAGGTGGCCCTCGACCAGTTGCCCGTCGGCATCGACCGCCAGGTCGGCTTCGGGGACCGGCCCCGAGTAGTCGACCCCCAATTCCCGGTAGTGGTCGAGCCGTTCGGGGCGCACCTTGCCCTCGAAGTGACCATCCGGTCCCGACGGGTTGGCCCCGAACGACGGAATGGTGGCGTAGAGGTAGCCACCGCACACCCGGCGGAGCTCGGCCAGCGCCGCCGGCACCCGGTCGGGAGGCAGGTGCTCGAGAATCTCGAGGGCGGTGACCAGTTCGAAGGCACCGTCCCCCCAGGGGAGTCCGGCGAAGAGGTTGCCGACCCGGATGTGCCCCTTGGCCCCCGGGGTGGCATGGGCGATGGCAAACGGGCTGACGTCGCAGCCCTCGGCGTCGATCCCCAACTCCCGGAGCACCTCGACCAGGTAGCCGGTGGCGCACCCGACGTCGAGGGAGTGGGTCACTTGGAAATTGCGCCACAGCAGCCACCCGGCGATGTCAGCGTTCGAGGCCACCCGGTCGTAACGGGCATAGCCGGAATGACCTTCCCGGTCCCCCGAGGCGTCCCGTCCCTCGCCGAAGTAGCTCCCCCCGTAGGTGGCGTCGATGCCGGCCGCCCGGGCCTCGGCCATCGCCTGTCCGGTCTCCGCCGCCCGGGCCAGTTCCCGTCCACCGAGGGCCATCACCCGGCGCAATCCGGCGCTGGCGACGGCACCTCGCACCATGACCTGGCGAACTCCATCGATGGCAAACTTCCACCGACGCGACGGCATGGGATGACCCTAGTCGGGGGAGAAACCGCCTCCGTTTCCGGTCTAACCTCGCCTTGTCCAGACTCGACGCGAAGGGATCCACCATGAGCCAGACCCAGCCACTCGGTAACGCCACCGCCGCCTCGCTGGTCGGCTCGTTGGGGGTCTTCACCCTCGACGATGTCCTGACGCTGCTGGCCGATACCAGCCAGACCGGTGAGCTCCAGGTGGTTGGGTCCGAGGTGGACGGGCGGGTGTGGCTGGAGGAGGGAGAGCTGTCGAACGCCCACGTGGGCACCACCCCCACCATCGGTCGCGCCGTGTTCGAACTGGCCTGCGTGCCCGAAGGCTGGTTCTACTTCACCTCGGGACTGGCGTCCTCGAGCGGACAGCCCCGGGTCCCGGTTCGCTCCGTCCTCGACGAGGTCAGGCCGCAGGTCAAGGAATGGCGGGAGCTTCTCGAGCAGGTGCCCTTCGAGTCGGTCGTGACCCTGTCGCCCGAGCCGCCGAGCGGCGATGTCCAGCTCCACGGTGACCAGTGGCGCATGGTCACCTCCATCGGTAACGCCGGCCACACCGTCAAAACCGTGCTGGACGCCTTCGGCGACGAGCACATCGTCGGGCTCCGGATCCTCCGTGACCTGTCCGACGCCCGCCTGATCCGCCTCGAGCACAGGGGCCCGGATGACGCCCACCTTGATGCCCCGGTGTCGCTGGCGTCGAGCGGACCCCAGAACCCCTCATTCGTCACCACCTCGTCACCGTTCACCCGGCCGAGCGACATCCCGCCTCCACCACCCGACTACTACGAGACCTCGAGCTACGCCGAGTCTCCGGCCAGCAGCTTCCTCGGCGAGTACGGGCAGGATCCCAGCGACAGCCTGGCCGAGGTCTCGGCCGTCGGCCCTTCCCCGGACGCGGACGCGGACGTCTCCTAGCCCTTGGGTCCCGAGGGAGATCTCGGGGAGGGGCTCAGGTGGAGGTGGTGATGGTGCAGGTACTGCCCGTCTGGTCGCAGTGGTGGACCACCGCCACCACCACGATGATCAGGATGATCCCGATGACGATGCCGGCGAAGCCGATGATGATGCCGGCCAGGGCCATGCCCTCCCCCCGCTGGGTGCCGTTCGACCGTTTGATCTGGGAGCGGGCGATGAACCCGAAGACGATCCCCAGGATCGCGCCCAGGCCGTAGATCCAAAAGAAGAACGAACAGACCATGGCGGCGATGGCCAGCCCGTTGTTCTTCGGCACCCCGGTATAGCCGTAGCCCTGTCCCGCCGGATAGGCGTACCCCCCGGCCGGCGGCGCCCCGTAGGACGGAGCCGGTCCCGGCCCGGAGGGTGGAGCGCCGGGTGCGGAGTAGTTGGGCTCACCGGGTGCGGGAGCTGGGCCCGTGGTTCCCGGATAGCTCGGGATGCCGGATTCGGGGTAGGGGGGCTGGGCGGCCGGCTCGGTCGCCCCGGGCACGAATCCGGTCGGCTCGGATGCGGATTGGGCAGGCCCGGTACCGGGAACCTGCTCGGGCGAGTACCACTTCCCATCCGATGCCTGCCACCATCCGGGGCCTTGGGATACGTCGCTCATGGGATGACTCCTTCATCGATGCCCGAGACGTTACCGGTCGATCGCCGGGGTCACAGGGATCGTTCGGCCAACTTGGGGGCCAGGGCCCGGAACGCCCGGCCCCGGTGGGAGACGTCATGCTTCTCACCTGGCGTCATCTGGGCGAACGACCGGCCACCACATCCGTCGGGGGCGAAGACCGGGTCGTAGCCGAAGCCCCCCTCACCGACGGCCTCGAGGGTGATGACCCCGGACACCCGGCCGTCGGCCCAGAGCTCGGTTCCATCGAGAAACGCCACCAGCGCCACCGTATGGAAGGTCGCCCTCCGCTGCTCGGGGTCGGCCGCATCCGCCCTCGCCAGTTCGGCCAGCAATTTGGCCACGTTGTCGGCGTAGGTGGCGTGCTCGCCGGCGAAGCGGGCGGAATACACCCCGGGGGCGCCGCCGAGCCCCTCCACCTCGAGACCGGTGTCGTCGGCCACCGCCGCCTCGCCGGTGGCGTCGACCAGCGCCCGGGCTTTGAGACGGGCATTTTCGAGGAGGGTCTCCCCCGTCTCCTCCACATCGGGTACCGATGAAGGCCGTGGAAGCAGGACCAACCCCGGCACCGGCCGGAGCAGGGCGGCGATCTCCGCGGCCTTGTCGGCATTGGCGCTGGCCAGGATCAACCTCATGTCCGGCCGGTCACCGGGGCGAGGGCGGCACCGCCAACACCGCGGTCTGCAGGTCGAGGAGCTGGGCGATCCCGTGTTCGGCCAGGCTGAGCATCTCGTCGAGCTCGCCCTTGGTGAACGGCATTCCCTCGGCGGTGCCTTGCACCTCGATGAAGCGGCCGGAAGAGGTCATCACCACGTTCATGTCCACCTCGGCCCGGCTGTCCTCTTCATAGGGGAGGTCGAGCATGCAGACGCCGTCCACCACACCCACCGACACCGCCGCCACCGCCTCGGTCAGCGGATTGGTGCGGAGCGTCCCCTTCTGGATCAGTCGGGTGAGGGCATCGTGGAGGGCAACGTAGGCGCCGCAGATCGAGGCAGTGCGGGTACCCCCATCGGCCTGGAGGACGTCGCAGTCCACGGTGATCTGCATCTCGCCCAACGCCACCATGTCGCAGACCGACCGCAACGAGCGACCGATGAGGCGCTGGATCTCCTGGGTGCGACCTGACTGCTTGCCCTTGGCCGCCTCCCGCGACACCCGTTCGGCGGTCGACCCGGGCAACAGCGAGTATTCGGCGGTCACCCACCCCTTCCCCGTCCCCCGCATCCAGGGGGGTACCCGATCCTCGATCGACGCGGTGCACAGCACCCGGGTCCGCCCCATCGACACCAACACCGAGCCGGGGGCGAAGACGGTGAAGTCGCGTTGGAACTCGGCCGTCCGGAGCTCGTCGGTCTTCCGACCATCGGCACGCAGATCGTTCATCTTGCCCTCGGTTCTGTTACTCAAGTCTGAATTCCTTTCCAATCACGGCCTGCTCGACCGGCCGGCCGAACGTGACCTCGGCTTCGGCAGCCACGTCCGCGGCTCCGACCGTCGGCCACCGATGGGTGAGAACCAGGCGCCGGGCTTCAGCCCGCTTGGCCTGCTCGCCAGCCTGGCGTCCGCTCATGTGCCCGGCGGTCCCCTCGTGGTCGGTGGTGTAGGTGGCCTCGCACAGGACGAGATCGAGATCGGAACCGAGATCGGCCAGTGCCCAACCGGGCCCGGAGTCGGCAGAGTAGCCCAGGGAACGCCGGAGGCCGTCCACCCGCACGGCCAACGTCTCGCCGGCGTGCTCGGTCCGATGGAACCGACAGGTCAGGTCACCGATACCGATGCGGTCACCGTCGGTGACCGGGTGCCAGTCCAACGCCGGCGAATCCTCGAGGTGGGCCCGCCGGGCCAGCCCCTCCGGGGCGAACACCGGGATGCCATTCCGCCCGGAGACGAACCCGGCGTGGACGGCCAGGCCGTAGAGGTCGGTCCAGTGGTCCGGATGGTGGTGGCTGATCACGATGGCGTCCAGCGACGCCGGATCGGCCAGGAGCTGGAGCTTGGCGAAGGTGCCGGGCCCGGCGTCGAGCAGGACGACGGTGGTGGCCGACCGGACCAGGTAGCCGCTGCCGGCGCCTCCGGGGCCAGGCCAGCTCCCGTCGCAGCCCAGCACCAGGAGCGAAAGCGCCGGGTCCTGGCTGTCTCCCGGCATCGGACGGTCCACTCGACTCAGAATAGGCAACCCATCCGGGCCGTGACCCGGCCGCCTAGAAGTAGATGATCTCCTGGGCCCGCTTCTCGACGACATCGAGGTCGTCGGTCCAGGCTCCGGTGGACAGGTACTTCCAGCCGCCGTCGGCCGCCACCACCACGATGGTCCCTCGTTCGATCGAGCCCGCCAGCTTGGCGGCACCGGCCACCGCCGCCCCCGAGGAGATGCCGGCGAAGATACCGACTTCCGTCAGGCGCCGGGTCCATTCGATGGACTCCCGAGGCCGCACGATCCGCTTTCCGTCGAGCAGTTCGGCCCCGCCCTCGTCGACGAAGATCGGGGGGATGTAGCCATCGTCGAGATTGCGGAGGCCGTCGACCATTTCGCCGGCCGGCGGCTCGATGGCCCAGATCTTCACCGCCGGGTTCTGCTCCTTGAGGAACCGGCCGCAACCGAGCAGGGTGCCGGAGGTGCCGAGCCCGGCCACGAAATGGGTGATCTCGGGGCAGTCGCGCCAGATCTCCGGCCCGGTGCCCCGGTAGTGGGCCTGGGGATTGGCCGGGTTGGCGTACTGGTAGAGGAAGGCCCATTCCGGGTGGTCGGCGGCCAGGCCCCGGGCCATCTTCACCGCGCCGTTGGAGCCCTCGGTCCCGGGGGACTCGATGATCTCCGCCCCCCACACCTCGAGCAGCTGGCGGCGTTCGGGCGACACGTTGGAGGGAAGCACGACGGTGAGGTGGTACCCCTTCAGCTTGCAGACCATGGCCATTCCGATGCCGGTGTTCCCGGAGGTCGGCTCGATGAGGGTCTGCCCGGGGGTCAGGCGCCCGTCGGTCTCCGCCTGCTCGATCATCGAGAGGGCGATCCGGTCCTTGACCGAGCCACCCGGATTCTGACCCTCGAGCTTGATGAGCATGCGGGCCTCGGGGTTGGGGCTGAGCGCGGTGATGTCGACCAGCGGCGTGTTGCCGATCAGGTCGAGGACCGAGCTGTAGGCGGTCACGCCGGCCGGGTACCGGTCAGGCCGGTGGCTCCCCCGGCGACGGCGGGGAGGATCGACACTTCATCCGAGTCGGTGATCGGGGTGTCGAGGGAGGACAGGTAACGGATGTCGTCGTCGTTCACGTAGACGTTCACGAACTTGTGGAGGGTACCGTCCCCGTTGATGACCTGGCCGGAGAGGCCCGGGTACTCGGCGGCCAGCGAGGTGAGGACCTCCCCCACGGTGGCGCCATCGGCGATGACGTCCTTTGCCCCTCCGGCATGCGCCCGGAGGACGGTCGGCAGATGCACTGTGACGGACACTGGGTCCTCCCTTGGTTCCGGTGTTGGGTCGTCGCGGCTGCCGGTCGTGGCCGGGTCGGCGACGGATGCAAAAGTTGACTACTTCAGTGGGGATTGTACTGGGACGATACCGTGACCGGTTCTTCGGTGATGAGGTCGTCCTCGATCCGGTAGCTCCGCACCACCGGGCGGATGTCCCGGAGCGACACCAACACATAGTGCCAGGTCGGATCCGGTGCCTGGGCGACGTCGGTGGGCGACGGGTAGGCCTCGGTGTGGGTGTGGGAGTGGAACACCCCGATGATGGAGTTTCCGGCCGACTCGGCGTCCCGGTCGGCCCGCAGATAGTCCTTGGGATCGACCTCGTAGAGCTTGGCCGACGCCGCCAGGTTCCGGGCCGGGTAGCAGGTGACCACGTCTCCGGTCTCCGGATTGCCGCCCAACAGACCACAGGCCTCATCGGGGAGGCCGGTGAGGCAGTGGGCGACCATCTGTTGGTGGACAGCTTCGGTCAAGTGCAACATGGTGATGCTTAGGCTAGACAACACCACCCCGAGATCGGTGCTTCTGCTCGCCGATGCCCCACCCACCGCCGCGGCGCGGGGGGAACCCACCGCCGACTACCGTCCGGAGAGCATGGCCGCCGCCAAAACCAAACTCATCACCACCACTCCCGGCGCCAAGGGATCCGCGAAGGGATCGGCGCCAGGGTCGGGACGCGACCCCGGTCGGCCGGTGGCGTCGAACCGGCGCGCCCGCCACGACTACGAGATCACCGACACCGTCGAGTGCGGGCTGGTGCTCCAGGGGTCGGAAGTCAAGTCGCTCCGGGCCGGACGGATCGCCCTCCAGGATGCCTACGCCCGGATCATCGACGGGGAGATGTGGCTGTTCGGAGTGCACATCCCCCCGTACGCCCAGGCTAACGGGTTCGGGGCCCATGATCCCGATCGGCGGCGCAAACTGCTCCTCCATCGGCGGCAGATCGACGAGTGGATGGGCAAGAGCCAGCAGCAGTCCCTCACCATGGTGCCGCTGTCGATCTACTTCCGCGACGGACGGGCGAAGGTGGAGGTGGCGCTGGCCCGTGGCCGTCGCCAGTATGACAAGCGACACGCCATCGCCAGCCGGGACGCCAGTCGGGAAGCGGCCCGGGAGGCCCGGGCCGCCACCAAACGCCCCGATTACCGCTGACCGCCAGGCGGCGTGGCGAATTCGAACCGCGCGACGGCAGGTACACTGGTCATTCGGTCGATCACCGTGGTCGGCTCAGTTACATCACCCGGGGGTGACAGGCTTCGACTCTGGTCGTCGATGTGGAAGAAGCGAGCCGTGGTCTCCGGATCCACGTTAAAGAGCCGGAACAAAAAATAAACGCCGAGCCTCAGCTCGCGCTCGCAGCCTAGAAACTGCGACGTCCGACCGGTCTCAGTCCTACGGGCCGGAATCGGGCGCCATCTAGTAGGACTCACCTGATCGGTTGCGCCGACGGACCATCAGGGACATTTCAGTCGGATACGGATCGACATTGCCGCCGGCAACGGTGACGATCCCGACAACCTAACGCCGGCTGCGCTCGGAGAAGACCCACTGAGAAGCTAGAGGACGCGGGTTCAATTCCCGCCACCTCCACG
>DASZNG010000040.1:0-4863 GCA_035551535.1 Acidimicrobiales bacterium
TGATCACCCCCTCGCTCACCAGGAACCCGGCGGCCAGATCGAAGTCGGCGCCCGGGGTGCGCATGGTCACCGCCAATGAGCGCCCGCCGACCCGGAGCTCGAGCGGCTCCTCCACCGCCAGCGCGTCGGGCGTGCGCACCGAGGGGGTACCGACCGTCACCCGTTGCACCAGGCGGCTGGCCGCCGGCGAGCTCATCGCACCCGGGCGCGCTCTGGTGGCCGGTGCCCGCCCAACTCCCCGCGCTCGTCGGTGGCGCCGGCGGCCTCATCGAGGCGGAGGTCCCGAGGGGGCAGCGGGTGGCAACCGCCGATGACGTAGCGGCGGGCTTCGTCGGGGGTGATCATCGCGGCCCGGCGAGTGCCGGCTCCCAGACGATCCCCAGGCGGTCGAAGTCCCCGGGAGCATCGGTGTCGGAGAACGCCCGGGAGGAGGCCGCCGGGCTCCACGCCCGCTCGTCCAGGAAGCCTATGTCCAGTTCGTCGTACATCGTCTTGAAGGCGCGATACCCACCGGCGAAGTATTCAACCACCCGGTCCAGGTCGGGCGCCGACCACCGGGCGCACAGCGGTTGGGCCCGGCCCTCGACCCGGGGTATCACCGTGCCCGGGCCCGGCACCTCGGCCAGCCAGCGGAGGAGTTCGGCGGTCATCAGCGGCAGGTCACAGGCCAGCACCAGGACCGGGCCCCGGAAGCCGGAGGCGGTCAGCGCCTTCCAGCCGGCGACCACCGCCCCGACCGGGCCCGAGCCGGGCGGGTCCTCGACCACGTGGGGGAGGTGGCAATGACTCGGACCCACCTCCCAGACCGGATCGGCCACCGACGACAGCCGCGCCGCCGCCCGGGAGGCGGCCGATTGGCCATCCACCCGGATCGATGCCTTGTCGCAACCCATCCGCCGACTGGCGCCGCCGGAGAGCAGCAACCCGGCGACCGCGGTCATGACGGCGGCGGGGACAGCTCTCGAGCCAGTTCCAGCGCCCGTTCGGGGGGGATGCCGGCTCGCGCCGTCAGCCAGCAGGTGATGGGGGCGGCGGTGCGTTCCGAGGCGTGGGCGGCCACCCCGGCCAGGGCCAGCAGCGTCTCGATGTCGGCCTCCGACGGCGGGTCGGTACCGATCCGTTCGGCGAAGGCCTGGAGCCACTGCCGAGCATCCATATCCATGGGGTCGATGATAGTGACCACTTTCCGCAGGTGGGAAGGCCGGGAGCCGGGCCGGGTCGACGCCTCCTCGAGCCCGTTCGGGTCGACGACCGCCGCAGTTATGGTGAGGTCAGCGCCGGGGGACCCACGAAAGGGACAGTGACATGGCAACCAATGCATTCATTCTCGGTGGGGTACGGACCCCGGTCGGGCGCTACGGGGGCTCCCTCTCGCACCTCCGCACCGACGACCTGCTCGGCCAGACCATGGTGGCGGCCTGCGAACGCGTCGGCGTCCCTCTCGACCGCATCGACGACATCGCCGCCGGCTGCGTGAACCCGGCCCACGAGGGGATGGGTGACATCGCCCGTTGGGCGGCCCTGTCGGCCGGCTTTCCCGACTCGGTGCCGGCGGTGACCGTCAACCGCTTCTGCGCGTCGTCCCTCAGCTGCGCCATCCAGACCGCCAACGGGATCCGCAGCGACGAGATCGACGTCGGGATCGCCGGCGGGGTCGAGTCGATGTCCAGATCGGGTTGGGCGTACATGAAGGGCGATGCGCCGTTCATGCCCCGGGGGCCGATCTTCATGCTCGACACCATGTGGGCGGGGGCGGGCGGCCCGCCGAACCCGTCGCTGCTGGCCCGCAACGCCTACATCTCCATGATCGAGACCGCCCAGAACGTCGCCGACAAGTACGGGCTCAGCCGGGAGGAGATCGACGCCTTCGCCCTGCGGTCGAACCTCCACGCCGCCGCCGCCCGGGATTCGGGCCGGTTGGCCAAGGAGATCCATCCGGTGGAGATCCCCGGCACCCGCAAGCAACCGGGCTTCACCTTCCAGGACGACGAGATGATCAGAGGTGACACCACCGCCGAAGCCCTGGCCGCCCTCCCGGCCCAGCCGAACACCACCCAGATGACCGCCGGGAACTCGTCGGCGCTCAGCGACGGGGCCAGCGCGGTGGTGATGGCCAGTGGGGAAGCCGCCGCCGAGCTGGGCATCGAGCCCCTGGCCCGGGTGGTGGCGTCGGCCACCTACGCCCTCGACCCCCAGATCATGGGGATCGCCCCCGCCTACGCGATGCCGAAGGCGCTGGAGCGGGCCGGGCTGGCCCCCGAGGACATCGACGTCTGGGAGGTCCACGAGGCGTTCGCCGCCCAGGCCCTCGGGGTGTTGCACGAGCTGCCCAAGCAGCTCAACGGGTTCGAGGTCCCCGACGACCGGCTCAACCCCAACGGTGGCGCGGTGGCCATCGGCCATCCCTTCGGTTCGTCCGGCACCCGCTACGTCCTGACCCTGGCCACCGAGCTCGCCCTGCGCGGGGCCCGCTACGGGATCCTCGGGGTGTGCGTGGGATCCGGCCAGGGAGTCGCCCTGGTCCTCGAGAATCCCCAGGCCGCCTAGCCGGTGAACTTCACCCGAGGATTTCGCAGCCGGGGTCCCCGCGACCCCCGGCTGCCGCCGGGCCAGTACGACGTCGGCTCCGATTGGCCGGTGCTCACCGCCGAAGGCACCCCGAAGCTCGCCACCGACACCTGGACCTTCTCGGTCAAGGGACTGGTCGAGGAGCCGGTCACCTGGACCTGGGACCAGATCCGGGCCCTGCCGGCGTCGTCGTACAGCGGGGACATCCACTGCGTCACCACCTGGTCGAAACTCGGGGTCACCTTCTCCGGTGTCTCGGTCGACGCGCTGCTGGCCGCCGCCCGGCCGCTCCCGTCGGCGACCCACGTGATGGCCGAATCCCACACCGGGTACACCACCAACCTTCCCCTGGCCGACGTCACCGGCGGCCAGGCCTGGGTGGTGTGGGACTTCGGGGGCGAGCCGCTGGCCCGCCAGCACGGGGGTCCGGCCCGGTTGCTGGTCCCCCACCTCTACTTCTGGAAGAGCGCCAAGTGGGTCTCGGGGCTGAACCTGCTCGACCACGACGAACCGGGGTTCTGGGAACGCAACGGCTACCACAACCACGGCGACCCGTGGACGGAGCAGCGCTACCAAGGTGACTGACCCGCCGGCGCCGGCAACCGAACCGCCCCCGCCGGTCCCTCCCCCGAGCAAGTGGCAACCGGCGAAAGTGGTGGAGGTCAGACCCGAGACGTCGACGGCCAAGACCTTCCGGCTGGCGCTGGACCGGACCGCCGACTACGTCGCCGGCCAGCACTACATATTGCGGCTTTCCGCCCCCGACGGCTACACCGCCCAGCGCTCCTACTCGGTCGCCTCCGCTCCCGACGGCTCCCGGCAGATCGAGCTGACGGTGGAGCGCCTCCAAGCGGGCGAGGTCTCGACCTTCCTCCACGACGAGGTGGTGGTCGGGGACGACCTGGAGGTCCGGGGCCCGATCGGCGGTTGGTTCGTCTGGCGGGGCGACACCCCCGCCCTGCTGATCGGGGGCGGGTCGGGGGTGGTCCCGGTGATGGCCATGCTGCGCCTGGCCCGCCGCACCGGCCGTACCCAGCTGGTGCGGCTGGTCGTCTCCGCCCGGGCCCCCGAGGACCTCTACTACGCGGCGGAGATCCCCGGCCCGGAGACCACCGTCGTCTACACCCGCCGGATCCCGGAGGACTGGCCCCGGCCGCCGGGCCGGCTCACCCAGGGGGACCTGCCGTCCCCGGTGTCGGCGGCCACCACCGCCTATGTGTGCGGGTCGTCCGGCTTCGCCGATGCCGCCACCGACCTCCTCCGGGGTGCCGGGGTGCCCGAGGAGCGCATCCGGGTGGAACGGTTCGGCCCGACCCGATGATTCCGGGGGCGTTCTCCCGTCTACCGGGTAGGACAACTGATCTGAAATGGAGTGTGGCATGAGCAACCCCCCCGATGTCGATCGGCAAGCCGCGGCCGGCGCCGAGTATCTGGCCCTGGCCGAACTGCTGGACAGCCAGCCGGAAGCGGCCTGGGACACCCCGTCGCTCTGCGAGGCGTGGCGGGTGCGAGAGGTGGTCGCGCATATGACCATGCCGGTCCGCTACACCATGGAGCAGTTCGGGGCCGAGCTCCAGGCCTGCGAAGGCGACTTCACCCGGCTCTCCAACACGATCGCCAGCCGGGATGCGGCGTTGCCGGTCGATGTCCTGGTCGGCAACCTCCGCGACGAGATGCTGCACGCCTGGACTCCGCCCGGCGGAGGAGCCACCGGGGCGCTCAACCATGCGGTGATCCACGGCCTCGACGTCACCGTGCCCCTCGGTGCCGGCCGGCGCGCATCCGACGAGACCATCCGAACCGTGCTCGACGATCTCACCGAGGGCGGCACCCACGCCCACTTCGGCTTCGACCTCACCGGGATCCAGCTCGAGGCGACCGACGTCGACTGGAGCTACGGATCCGGGACGCCGGTCCGCGGCTCGGCCGGCGACCTCGCCCTGTTCGTCTGCGGACGCACGCTTCCCGCCGGCCGGATCGACGGGATCTGATCAGTCGAGGTCTTTGAGGGCGGCCTCGATGGCCCGGTGGAAGGTCGGGTAGGCGTAGATCATGTGCCGGAGGGTGTGGGTGGGGACCTCGGCGTGAACGGCCAGGACCAGGAACCCGAGCACCTCCCCGCCGATCGGGCCCATGGAACAGGCGCCGATCAGCACCCCCCGGTCGGCATCCTCGATCAGCTTGATGAAGCCCTGGTTCCCGGCCTTGTGGATCCAGCCCCGGGTGGAGGAGGGCACCGACGCCCTCCCGATGCGCACCTTCAGGCCCTGCTCCCGGGCCGCCCGTTCGTTCAGC
>DASZNG010000041.1:0-8815 GCA_035551535.1 Acidimicrobiales bacterium
GGCCGCCAGGGCCGCCGGGGCCGCCAGGGTCGCCGTTCACCGCTCGGATGATCAGTTGGCGAGCTTCTTGACCTTTTCGATGAGGTCGACGGCGCGCTGGCCGCCGACCGGCACCGGAGCCACCTGGAGATGGGTGACACCGGCTTCGGCGTAGGCGGCGATGCGTTCGGCAACATGGCCCTCCGACCCACACAGTGAGGTCAGCTCGAGCAGTTCGGCGGGAACCGCGGCGGCCGCCGCCGCCTTGTCCCCAGCCAGATAGAGGTCCTGGATCTTCTCGGCGGCGTCCTCGTACCCCGAACGCCGGGCCACGTCGTTGTAGAAGTTCCTGCCCTTGGCGCCCATGCCGCCGATGTAGAGGGCCAGCATCTGCCGGGAGAATTCCCGGATGGCCTTCACGTCGTCGCCATCCCCGATGGCCAGGAGGCCGCCGGCGGTGATCTGCAACGGCCCGAGCGCCGGATCCCGAAGCTTGGTCCCGGCGGCCAGCGCCGATCCCCAGACGTCCTTGGCCTTTTCCGGCACGAAGATCATCGGGATCCAGCCGCTGGCCAACTCGGCGGTCAACGCCACGTTCTTCTCACCCAACGACGCCACCCAGATCGGGATGTCGGCCCGGGGCCGGCCGATGATCTTCAGGGCCTTGCCCAATCCGGTCCCCTGGTCGGGGGGCAGCGGCAGGGTGAAGATGTCGCCCTCATAGGTGAGGGGGCCCTCCCGGGCCCAGACCTTCCGGCAGATCTCGATGATCTCGCGGGTGCGGGCCAGCGGGGTGGTGTACGGCACCCCGTGGAACCCCTCGATGACCTGGGGCCCGGAGGCGCCCAGCCCGAGCTCGAAGCGGCCGCCGGACAGCGCGTCGATTCCGGCCCCGGTCATGGCGATCAAGGTCGGCGTCCGGGTATAGATCGGGAGAATGGCGGAGCCGATGCCCACGTGATCGGTGAGGGCGGCCAGGTACCCCATCAGACTCGGGCTGTCGAACCCGTAGGCCTCCGCCACCCACACCAAATCGAGCCCGGCCTTCTCGAACTCGGCGACCTGGGCCGCCGACTCCCGGAACCCGCCCGAATAGTCGAGCATGGTGGCGATTTTCATAGGTTCTCCCTGAGCGTCTCGTGCGTCTCGTGCGTCTCGTGCGTCCGGTCACCGATCCCGATGAGCCGCCGGCCACACTATCGACAACCCACCGGAGGGCTCCATTTGCCCGCCGAGGACAGCTTCGACGGGTGACGAAACGTCAGGGCTCCGGTAGGTCAGCCCTTGATGGTGTTGTGAATGTTGGCCACCATCGGCTGACCCAGCTCGACACCGGCTTTCGCCAGGATCGGCAGCAGTGTCTCCCCGAAGGCCTCGAAATCCGCCAGCGAGTCCCAGATATCGAACACCTGGATCTTCCCGTCCGTCTCGAGGGCCACGTGGAGGCTGCGCCCCTTGGGCGCCGGGGCGGCGGCGGCAATGTCCTTGAGGGTGCTGTCGTAAATCTCGGTCGTGAATCCCTCTTCGGCGATGTAGATCCCAACTGCCATGATTCCTCCATTCGTTCAGCGTTCTGAACGCTGATTCCCGGTTTTGGATGTTGATGCCACTGAAGCAGATCCCGCCTACGACTGGATCCTTCGCGACCCTATCCCTCGGCACCGAGGCCATGTCGAGGCAGATCGGAAGGCGGTGGCCGGAACTTCGGGAGCGAGGCGGCCGGGCCGTCCAGCCCGACAGGCGAGGACCACCGGCGAGCACGCCGGCTCAGTCGTAGGTCGGCGGCTCGAAGCCGGGAAACAGGTTGGGCAGACCCTGGCTGACCCGGCCGGTGAAGGCGGCCGGCCGCTTCTCGAGAAACGACCGCACCCCTTCGTGGGCGTCGTCGGAGGTTCCCCGATAGGACATGGCCAGGGAATCGGCTCGGTGGGCGGCCATCGGGTGCGACTCGCCCAGCATGTGCCACAGCAGTTGGCGGCTCATGGCCACCGACACCGGCGAGGTGTTCTCGGCGATCTCCGTGGCCAGTGCGTAGGCGGCGTCGAGGAGGGCGTCAGCGGCGTGGAGGCTGCGCACCAGCCCGCCGCGGTGGGCCTCCTCGGCATCGAACACCCGGCCGGTCGCCACCCACTCCATGGCCTGGCTGATCCCCACCAACCGCGGCAGGAACCAGCTCGAAGCCGCCTCCGGAACCAGGCCCCGGCGGTTGAAGACGAAGCCGATCCTGGCGTCCACCGACGCCAGCCGGATGTCCATCGGCAGGGTCATGGTGATGCCGACCCCGACCGCCGGCCCGTTGATGGCGGCGATGACCGGCTTCCGCGAGTCGAAGATCCGGAGGGCCACCATCCCCCCACCGTCGCGGGGTACGGATCCGTCCTCGGCCGCCCCGGCGTAGTCAAAGGCACCTTCGCCGCCCCCGAGATCGGCGCCGGCGCAGAAGCCCCTCCCGGATCCGGTGACGACCACCGCCCGGACGGCATCGTCGGCGTCGGTACGGTCGAAGGCGTCGATGAGCTCACCTTGCATGGTGTCGGTGAAGGCGTTGAGCCGGTCGGGCCGGTCGAGGGTGATGGTGGCCACCGGTCCCTCGACGTCCAGCCGGATGGATGCGTAGTCGCTAGAACTCAATGGACCTCCAGGTTCGGTGCGGTGCGGTGCGGTTCGGTCAGCCGACGCTCGAATCGGAAAAGGAGGCGTAGTCCCCATCGCCGTTGACGACCATGCAGAAGTCGGCGGATGAGCAGGATACCGAGGTTCCGATCCCGGTGTAGTTGGTCGCCGCCGGGATCACTTTGACGGGAGCCGCCCAGCTGGTGCCGTCCCAGGTGACGATGGAGCCGTTGGCATCGGCCGCCATGCAGAAGGAGACCTCCGGGCACGAGATCGAATCGAGGGTTTGCCCGCCGTCGATGGTCTGCACCGGTGACCAGGTCGCCGAGCCGTTCCGGTAGGAGACGTCGGAGCCGTTCACGATGGCACACAGGCCGGAGGTCGGGCACGAGATGGCGGTGGGATTGCCGTTGATCGAGGAGGAGGCCGACGATCCCGGGAGGGTGGGCGACCAGGGTGCGGCTCCCTGCGACCAGCTCTTCCCGTCCCAGTCCAGGACGGCGGTGCCGACCACCGCGGTGCAGACCGAGGTCGTGGCGCAGGAGACGCCGACCCGGCCCGAGGCGTACAGGGCCACTGTCCCGCTTCCGCCGGTTCCCGCTGGGGTGCCGAACGCTTGGGGTGTCAGCCACGACCCGTTCTGCCAGGTGTAGGTGTTCCCGGTGTTGTCGACGATGGCGCAGAACTTGTTGGATGGGCACGACACCGCCGCGTACCGCGAACCGGCGTGGCCGGCGCCGGGGTCGGCCGGGTTGGCCGGCAGTGGCCCCGCCGGTGTGAGGGCCACCGGGGTGATCCAGTTGGTCCCGTCCCCGTTGGAGACGAAGCCCGACCCGTCGACGATGGCGCAGAACGGCCCGCCGATGCAGGTGATGGCGGGCATGACCGGCGACCCGCTGGAACCGCTGGACCCGGTCGACCCGGGAGACCCGGTCGACCCGGGAGACCCGGCGGCCGGGGGTGGGAAGTAGACCGACGGATTCGACCAGGCCTGGCCGTCCCACGACTGGGTCTGGCCGGCGCCGACGGTCCCGGAGGCGTCACCGGAATTGGCGCCGCCACCGGCGGCCACGCAGAGGGTGTCGGAGACGCACGACACCGAGGTGAATCCGCCTCCCGGCGGGAGTGTGGCCAGCGGAACCGACCAACCCGGGGCCGGGACGATCGGAGTCGGCACCGCGGCGGTGGGCGGCGACGTGGTGGTGGGAGGCACGGTCGTGGTGGTGGTCGCGGGGGCCAGGTCCCGGGTGATGGGCAGTTGCAGCCCGACCGGCCGGGTCAACGCCGCTGGGGCGCCGGGAGTGCCGCAGGCGGTGGCGGCCAGGACCAGGGCTCCCGTCGCCACCCACGCGACCCACGCGACCCTCCGGCTTTGGCGCACCCCTCCCCCTCACTGACCGGCGGTTTCGGCCGGTGGCGGCGCCGGGCGACCGGCAACCGGGGGGCAAGGTTAGCGACCGGCCGTCCGGGAACCAAGTCACCGGCGGCGATCGGGCCGGGTGAGGGTCCGGTGGGTTCAGGGCGAGAGCGGTCGGAAGACCATCCCGGTGCGCGGCTTGGGATGGAAGTAGGTGGTCTTCGGAGGCATCCGTTTGTTGCTGTGGGCCCATTCGGAGATTTGTCCGACGGTGGCAGGACGCAGGAGGACCGCCGCCTGGGCCCGATCCGAGGTGATCGCCTCGGCGGCGTCTTGCCAGCTGTAGGAGAAGTCGAGCTCGTGATCGGGGAGCTCGGCGATGACCAGGGCCACCATCGAGGAGTCGAGCGGGGCCCCGGCGGCCTCCGGGGTACCGTCCTTCGGCGACAGGAGCCACGCCCCCGAGGCCATCAGCAGGGCCAGAGCCTGGGATTCGCCGAGGGCGGTGACCGTGCGCCGGGTGAGGTCACCGACCTTGGTGACGTTGAACCACGACGAGAAGGCGTCGACCAGATCGATGCCGTCGGGGAGGCCCGACAGCAACCGATGGGCCGGCCCCACTTCGAGTTGGTCCTCGCTGAGCTCGACCACCAGCGCCATGATCAGGTCGGCGCCCGGAAGCGTGTCCCCTCGGCTGGCCAGTTCCCGACGATAGGTGAGGGCCGTCTCGTAGCGATGGTGTCCGTCGGCGACGACCACCGGGGACGAGCCGACCGCCTTGCCGACGGCGTCGATGCAGGCGGGGTCGTCGATCACCCACAGCTCGTGAATGACCCCGTCGTCGTCGGTGGCGGTCATCTGGGCCGGACCCGACAGGGCCGAGGTGAAGGTGTCGGTCAGTCCCGCCGTCAGCGACAGCCCCCAGATCGGCGACAGGTTGACCCGGGTGGCCCGCAACAGGTCGAGCCGGTCGCTCTTGGGCTTGGGCAGGGTCTGCTCGTGGGGAAGGATGTCGCCGACGCTGTCCTCGTCGATGGCCAGAGCCCCGATGACCCCGTTGGTCGAACGACCGTTGGGGGAGGTCATGCGGTAGGCGTACAGACTCGGTTCGGGGTCGGCCACCAGGGTGCCCGCCTCTTGCCAGAAGTCGAGCATGGCCCGGGCGTTGGCGTACTGGTCCAGCCCGGCCCGGTGATCGGGCTCGGGGAGTTCGACCCGCACCGCGTTGGCGCTGTGCCGGCCGGCCAGGCGCTTTCGCTCGGGTGGTTCGATGACGTCGTAGGGCGGGGCGATGACCATGTTCATGTCGACCCGGGAGGTGTCGTACCGGAGGCCAACGAACGGTTCGAATCTGGGCATGACCACTGCGTAGCACAGGCGCCGGGGGCATTTTTTCGGATCCGGTTCCGGCCGTAGCCGTACCCGGTGGCCGGGCCGGGGCCGGGCCGGGGGCAGGCCGGGACCCGAGGTCAGGCGGCTTGGGCGATGAGCCCGGCCAACGCCGCCGCCCCGGCCGGTTGCAGGTGGACCTGATCGGCGGCGAACCACTCGGGGTGGGGTGAGGCCAGGGAGAACCAGTCGGCCAGCACCGCGACTCCCGGGTACCGGGCCACCCCGGCGGCCAGGGTGGCGTTGTCCGATTGCTCCCAGGAGCGGGGGACGTCCACGTTCACGAACACCACCCGCTTCACCCCGGCGGCCGCCTGCATCATGGCGTCGATGTCACTCGAGGTGACGGTGCCGTTGGTACCCAGCTCGACCACCAGGACGCTTCCGAGGCTGCCGGCCGCCCGGTCGTCCTGGACCACCCCGATCCCGGTTTCGAATTGGCGGCTGACCGCACCGTCGACGGCGATACCGGGGATGTCGGCTTGGAGGTTCGGCTGCATGTCGATCATGATCGAATCGCCGACGGCGGTGACCGGCCCCGCCACCGGCGCGGTGGTGGTCGTCGTCGTGGACGTCGTCGAGGTGGTCGGTGGCGGAACGTTGGCGGTGGTCGGCGGGGGAGTCGAGCCGGCGGGGGCGGCGGAGGCGGCAGCCGCGGAGGCAGAGCCGGAGGCGGCCGCGGCCGGGGGCGACGAGGCCTTCACCGGTGAGCGGCTGGCCAGTCCGAGTCCGGCCAGCGCCACGAGCACGGCCAGCAGGCCCGCGATGATGACCCGATCAAATCGGCTGAACCCGGCCATGGCCTTCATTCTTGCCGCGTCGGGCCACGAGGAGGGGGTCATCCCGCCGGAGACGAAGGCCCTGGCTGACCAGCCAGAGGGCCAGCGCCGCGCCGCTGTAGGCGGCACCCAGGATGACCACCCCGGTCCACCCGTTGCCCGAGTAGACCAGGCCGGCGGTGGAGGATCCGATCGCCCCGCCGACGAAGTAGCAGACCATGTACCCGGTGTTGAGCCGGGACCGGGCGTTGGGGTCGATGGCGAAGATCAGCTGCTGGTTCTGGATGTGCACCGACTGGATGCCCAGGTCGGCGACGATGATCCCGGCGATCAGTGCCCAGAGCTGGTGGGCGCCCAGGAACAGCAGGCCGAACGAGCCGGCGGTCATGGCCAGGGACGCCCCGGTGACCAACCGCTCGTGACCCCGGTCGGCCAGCCGACCGCTCAGCGACGCCATCAGCGCGCCACTGGCCCCCAGGAGGCCGAACAACCCGATCACGGCTTGGCTGTAGTGATACGGGGACGTGGACAGGAGAAAGGCCAAACTCGTCCACAGCACCCCGAAGGCGGCGAAGAGGAGGCCCCCGAAGGTCGATCGCAGTCGGAGGACCGGCTGGGAACGCATCAGGTGGACCACCGAACCCAGCAGCTCCGGGTAGTCGAGGTGCGGTCGGGGGTCCTCCGCCGGCAGGGCGCGGGACAGGATGGCCACCAGGGCCAGGACCAGCGCCCCGCCCACCACGTAGACCGCCCGCCAGCCGGCGGCTTGGGCGATCAGGCCCGAAAACGTGCGGGCCAGCAGGACGCCGATCAACAGCCCGCTCATGATGGTGCCCACCACCTGGCCCCGGTTGCCGTCGTCGGCCAGTTGGGCCCCGAACGGCACCAGGATCTGGGCGGCGACCGAACACACCCCGGCCACCGCCGCCGCCGCGATCAGGAATCCGACGGACGGGGCGAGGGCGGCGGCGAACAGGGCGGCGGCGGAAACCACCAGGATGCCGGGCACCAGCCGCCGGCGTATCAACATGTCACCCAACGGGACCAGCAGCGCCAGGCCCAGGCCGTAGCCGACCTGGGCCCCGGTGACGATCAGGGTGGTGGTCCCCGACGCGGTATGGAAGCTGCGGGCGATGGAGGGGAGGAGGGGCTGGGCGTAGTACAGGTTGGCCACCGAGATCCCGCAGGCGGCGGCGAACAACAGGACCATTCCCGGGGTCATGACCTGGGGGCCGGGGATGGGGACGGGATCGGGGCCGGAGTCGATCTGGCTCAAGATCCAGGAGTGTAGGGGGTCAGGAGCGCCGGCCATCATGACCAGGCCCGCAACCCGGCACCCGGGCAGGCCGGTCGGATCCGGTCATTCCGGCCGGAGGCGGCAAACGTAGACTGGCCAGCGTCGAGCGACGGAGGGCACTGGAGTGAGTGACGAGGGGGCGAAGGTTGGCGACCCACCGGTGGCAGACGGCCTGACACCGGAAGCAGAGCCGGGTCTCGACCGCATTCTCACCGTCCCCAATCTCATCACCCTGGTCCGGCTGGCCTGCATCCCCGTGTTCATCTGGCTGCTGTTCGGCGCTCACCGGCAGACGGCGGCGGCCGTTCTCCTGGCCTGCCTGGGTGCCACCGACTGGATCGACGGCTTCGTGGCCCGGCGCTTCCACCAGGTCTCCACCCTGGGCAAGGTGCTCGACCCGGTGGCCGACCGGGTGCTGGTGGCCACCGCGGTGATCACCATCATCATCCATGGCGCCGTCCCGCTGTGGTTCGGTGCGGTGACCCTGGCCCGGGAAGCGCTGGTGTCGCTGGCCGTGCTGCTGCTGGCCTCGCTCGGGGCCCGGCGAATTGATGTGTTGTGGGTCGGAAAAGCAGGTACCTTCGCCCTCATGTTCTCCTACCCGGCCTTCCTCTTGGGTCACGGCACCGCCGGGTGGCAGCTACCGATCCGGGACATTGCCTGGGTGACCGGGCTCATCGGCCTGGTGTTGGCCTGGATCGCGGCCGGCTCCTACATTCCGGTGGCCCGGGAGGCGCTGGCAGAAGGTCGTTCGGCCCAGGGGGACGGTTCGGGCGGACCTGAGGCATCCGCCGACCGGGTCAGACCATGAAGGCGGTGATCATGGCCGGTGGGGAAGGCACCCGCCTGCGGCCGCTGACCTCCAACCAACCCAAACCGATGTTGCCGATGGCCAACATTCCGATGATGGAGCACGTGGTCAACCTGCTCCGCGATCACGGGTTCGAGGACATCGTGGTGACGGTGGCCTTCATGGCCAACGCCATCCGCACCTATTTCGGGGACGGGTCCGAGTTCGGGGTCCGGATGGTCTACGCCACCGAAACCACCCCGCTGGGCACCGCCGGTTCGGTGCGGAACGCCCGCGACGAGCTGGATGAGCGGTTTCTGGTCATCTCCGGCGATGTCCTCACCGACATCAACCTGACCGAGGTGGTGGCCTTCCACGAGAAGCGGGGAGCCCTGGCTACCCTGGCACTGAAGGCGGTGGAGAATCCGCTCGAATTCGGCATCGTGATCACCCGGGAGGACGGCTCGGTTGAGCGGTTCCTCGAGAAGCCGACCTGGGGCCAGGTGTTCAGTGACACCATCAACACCGGGATCTACGTGCTCGAGCCGGAGATCTTCGACTTCATCCCCGATGGCCGGCCGGTCGACTTCTCCGGCGAGTCCTTCCCCGCC
>DASZNG010000042.1:0-39737 GCA_035551535.1 Acidimicrobiales bacterium
CCCGGGTGGCCGACCTGGCCTGGGCCGGCCTCCGCCAGGTCCACCGGGACTAGCGCCGGACCCATCTCAGTGGCATCGCCGGTCAAGGTCAGACCGGCGAGACCGCGGCCTCGACCACCGGCAGATGGGTGGTCTGCACCATGATGACCGTCTTCGGGCTCACCTTCGAGTTCCCGGTGCTGCTGGTGTCCCTGGAGATCGCCGGGGTGCTGACGCCCAAGCAGCTGTCCTCCTGGCGCCGGTGGGCCATCGTGCTGATCGTGGTGGTGGCCGGGGTGGTCACCCCGAGCTCCGATCCGTTCTCGATGATGGCCATGGCCATCCCCCTCTATCTGTTCTACGAGGCGTCGATCGTCGTCGGTAAGATCCTGAACCGTTGAGCCGGGGCCGGGACCAGGCAGAGTCCGTGGCCGCCTGGTCGGGCTGGCGAGGCGAACGAAATGCCGACCAAGCCGGTAAACTAGCTGGGTTCTAGTTTGCTCCGGCGACCGCGGTGGTCGCCCGGCTCGAGGAGCGCCAGTTGCCCAGCTTCCGATCAGTGTTCAGCTTCCCCAATCCGGTAAACGAGTACGCGGCCCGCACCGTGGCCGCCGTCGTGTTCACCGTCTGCGTGTTGGCCATCGCTTTCCAGCAGCCATGGCTGCTGGTGCCGCTGGCCTATGGGTTCTGGGCCCGGATGCTCAGCGGCCCGACCCTCAGCCCGCTCGGTCAGCTTGCCACCCGGGTCATCGCCCCTCGCCTGCCCGGTGGGCCCCGCTTGGTGGCCGGGCCACCCAAGCGGTTCGCCCAGGCCATGGGGGTGGCCTTCTCCTCCACTGCCCTGATCCTCTGGTTCGGCTTCGGCCTCTCCACCGCCACCTGGGTGGTGGTCGGTCTGCTGGCCGTGGCCGCCTTCCTCGAGTCGGCGCTCGGCCTCTGCCTCGGTTGCAAGGCGTTCGGCATCCTGATGAAGCTCGGGGCCATCCCCGACGACGTCTGCGAAGCCTGTGCCGACATCTCCTTGCGGCATCCGGAACTGGCCCGCTCGGCCCACTGATCTCCGGGTCAGCGCAGTCGGGGCTGGAGCGCGAGGCAGAGTCCGGCCAACTCGCGGGCGCAGGCCATGTAGGTCTCGTCGTCACCGCCGGCCGGATCCTCGACGTCCTCCCATCCATCGATCGCCACCTCGGCCAGGCCCAGCCGGGCTACCCGCTCGCTCAGCGGCTCGGGCCCGTCCGACATGTCCCGCACCAGGCGCTTGATCGATCCGGTTTTGGCGGCCGCCTCGGGATACCGACGACGGATGAAGTTCACGTGCTCGCCGGCCATGGCGATGATCAGGTCGGCGGTGCCCACATCCCCATCGGTCAGCTGGTGACTGCGGTGACCGTCGGCGACCATCTCCACTGACGCCAACGCGTCCCGGGTGCGACGGCTCATGGGCTGGCCCTCGACCACGTGGGTTCCGGCCGTCATGATGTGGACCGGGGCCGACCGGAGCATGGCGCCGGCCATGACCGAGCGCGCGGCGTTTCCGGTGCACAGGGTCAGGATCTCCGGTTGGCGCCGCGGGTTGTCCTTCGCCGCGTCAGCCGCAATTGAGCCGGTCTCCATCCCGTTCACGCTAACAGCCGGCCATCGGCGATCCGGTGGTCACGCGGCGCGATGCGCGCCGAGTGTTCCCCGGCCCAACCGCCGCCGCCCGCGCCGCTAGGCGATGTGGACCCCGGAGATGGCCCGGGCGATGATCAGCCGCTGGATCTCTGAAGTCCCCTCGAAGATCGTGTAGATCTTCGAATCCCGGTGCCAGCGCTCGACCGGATGTTCCTTGATGTAGCCGTAGCCGCCCATGATCTGGATGGCCTCTTCCGTGACGTGTACTGCGGTCTCGCCGGCGAACAGCTTGGACATGGATCCTTCACCGGCAGTGAACTCCTTGCCGGTACTCCCCATCCACGCGGCCCGCCACACCAGCAGCCTCGAGGCGTCGATCCGGGTCTTCATATCCGCCAGTTTGAAGGCGATGCCCTGGTTCTCGATGATGGCCCGACCGAACGCCTTGCGCTCCTTGGCGTAATCCAGGGAGTACTCGTAGGCAGCCCGGGCGATGCCCAGCGCCTGGGCGCCGACCGTCGGGCGGGAGGCTTCGAACGTCTTCATGGCGGCTTGGCTGGTCGACCGCTTCCCTTCCTTGGCCCGGGCCAACTTCTCGTCGAGCTTGGGCTTGCCCCCCAACAGACAGTTCCCCGGAACCCGCACGTCATCGAGGATCACCTCGGCGGTGTGCGACGCCCGGATACCCATCTTGGAGAACTTCTGGCCCTGGGACAGCCCGGGGGTCTTCGGCGGGACGATGAAGCTGGCCTGTCCCCTCGAACCCAACTCCGGGTCGACCGAGGCCACCACCACGTGGATGTCGGCCATCCCGCCGTTGGTGATCCAGGTCTTGGTGCCGTTGATGACCCACTCGTCCTTGGCCTCGTCGTAGACGGCCCGGGTGCGCAGCGACGACACGTCGGAACCGGCATCGGGCTCGGACACCGCGAACGCCGCCGTCTGGATCTTGTCGGGGGTGCCGAAACACTGCGGGCCCCATTCCATCAATTGCTCGGGGGTGCCGTTGGAGGCGATGCCGGCCAGTCCCAGGGTGCTTCCGAAGACGGCCAGGGCGATACCGGCGTCACCCCAAGCCATCTCCTCGTTGGCGATCGGGAGCAACAGGCCGGTTGGATCGGCGAAGGCCTGGGCAATGAAGTCGAACGAGTAGAGCCCGATTTTTGCGGCCTCCTCGATGATCGGCCACGGCGTCTCTTCCCGCTCATCCCATTCGTGGCCGGCCGGGCGCACGACCGTTTCGGCGAAGTCATGGACCCACTTTTGAATCTGAAGTTGGTCCTCGCTGAGTTCCATCGAGAAATCGGGCATCTCTGCTCTGCTCCGTTCCGGCCTGAGGCCTGGCGATCCTGTGGTCTAGTGGTTGTGGCTTGCCGACGAGGTGGCGAGGATATCCATCGAGTGGTGCCGGTCAGGCCGACGCCCTACCGGCCTGCATCCGGTTTGACCACTTCGTTGTTACTCCATGGTAACCAATATGGGCTCCCGCTAACCACCATTCTCGTTTCCCCTGGTCAAAGCCATCGAACTGGCCACCCCTGACCGCTCGGGGCGACGGATTCGGGTGCCTTCGGCGCCGTCCTCGACCACCCACCCGGCCGCGGTCAGCTCGTCCCGCAACCGGTCGGCCCGGGCCCACTCCTGTTGCCGCCGAGCCTCGTCGCGCCTCCGGACCAACTCGGCGCTGGCCGGATCGACCTGGTCGTCCACCTCCCCGCCGAGCGGCAGTCCCAAGGCCGCAGCCAGCAGCGCCACCGTTTGGGCGGACCGGCTTCCCGCCTCCCGGTCGCCGGCATCGGCGGCGGCGTTGGCTTGGCGGACCAGATCGAAGATGCCGGCTACCGCACCCGGGGTGTCCAGGTCGTCGTCCATCCGCTCTCGGAACCTCGCCACCGCCTGGGGATCGAACGAACCCGGGACCGCCCCTTCGACCACCGGCCCCGAGGCCAGCAGGTCGGCCAAACCAAAACGCCGCGCCACCTCGTCGAGCCGGGCCAAGCCCGATTCGGCATCGGTGACGGTGTCCGGGGTGACCTCGATCGGCGAGCGGTAATGGGAACGGAGCACCAACAATCGATAGGCCCGCGGATCGCTCCGGGATAGCAGGTCGTCGAGAGAAGTGAAGTTCCCGAGCGACTTGGACATCTTCTCCCCCTCGAGGGTGACGAAGCCATGGTGCATCCAGTGATGAGCGAAGTCCCGGCCCAGGGCGACGGCCTGGGCCCGCTCGTTCTCGTGATGCGGGAAGATGAGATCGATGCCTCCACCGTGAAGGTCGAAGCCGTCACCCAGCAGATCGAGGGACATCACCACGCACTCGGTGTGCCAACCCGGCCGCCCGGGACCCCAGGGTGAATCCCAGGTCGGCTCGCCGGGTTTGGCCTTCTTCCACAGCACGAAGTCGAGGGGCGACCGCTTGTCGGCGGCCGACTCCACCCGGGCGCCGGCCCGGAGGGAATCGAGCGGCTGGTGGGCCAGCAGTCCATAACCGGGGACGTCCATCACCGACAGGTAGACGCCGTCGGCCGCCTCGTAGGCCACCCCCCGGTCCACCAACTGGGAGATCATCTCGACCATGTCCGCGACATAGGCGGTGGCGTGGGGCGTTTCGTCGGGGCGGAGTATGCCCAACGCATCCGTGCCCCCCCACCAAAGGGTTTCGAATTGATCGGCCAGCTCGGCCTCGGTCACTCCCCGTTCGGCGGCCCGGTCGATGATCTGGTCGTCGATGTCGGTGACGTTCGATACGAACTCGACGTCGAGCCCACCGAACAGCAGATAGCGGCGGAGCACGTCGAAGACCAGGGCGGACCGGCCGTGGCCGATGTGAGGTGCGGCGTACACGGTGAGGCCGCAGACGTACATCGACACCTGGCCCGGGGTCCGGTGGCGGAGTTCGGTCACCTCGCCGGTGGCGGTGTCGTGGAGGCGCAGCACGCAAGGTACGGTAACCCGATCATGACTGCTGACGCGACAGGCGCCGAACCCGCCGACCGCCGCCCCACCGGAATCCCGGAGAAGCCGGGATTGGAAGGACTCGAGGCCACCTGGTCGGGACATTGGCGGGCGGCGGGAACCTATGCCTTCGACCGTTCCGCCCCCCGGGAGGGGGTGTACTCCATCGATACCCCTCCCCCCACGGTGTCGGGGGAGCTCCACATCGGCCACGTGTTCTCCTACACCCACACCGACGCCATGGCCCGGTTCCACCGGATGCGGGGCAAGGCCGTCTTCTACCCGATGGGGTGGGACGACAACGGGCTGCCCACCGAACGGAGAGTGCAGAACTATTTCGGCGTCCGGTGCGACCCGGCGCTTCCCTTTGACCCCGACTTCGCACCGCCGGCCGACCCGCCCAAGGACCCCATCGCCGTCTCCCGGCCCAACTTCGTCGAGCTCTGCCGCCAGCTCACCGCCGAAGACGAGAAAGTGTTCGAGCAGCTCTGGCGGACGTTGGGTCTGTCGGTGGACTGGGCCCATTCCTACGCCACCGTCGGCGAGGTCGCCCAACGGGCGTCCCAGCGGTCATTCCTGCGGATGTTGGAAGGTGGGCACGCCTACCAGCGGACGGCGCCCACCCTGTGGGACATCGATTTCCGCACCGCGGTGTCCCAGGCCGAGCTCGAGGACCGGGAACGCCCAGGCGCCTATCACCGCATTGCCTTCCCGCGGGCCGACGGCCCCGGCCCGGGGGTCGAGATCGAGACGACCCGGCCCGAGCTGCTGGCCGCCTGCGTGGCCCTGGTCGCCCACCCCGACGACGAGCGGTACCGGCCGCTGTTCGACACGTTCGTCCGCACCCCCTTGTACGCCGCGAAGGTGCCGGTCCTGGCCCACGAGTTGGCCGAGCCCGAGAAGGGTTCGGGGATCGCCATGGTCTGCACCTTCGGCGACACCACCGACGTGGTGTGGTGGCGAGAGCTGCACCTCCCGACCCGCGCCATCATCGGGCGGGACGGGCGGCTGCTGCCGGTGGCGTGGGGGACCGAGGGGTGGGAGTCCTCCGCCCCGACCGAGGCCGAGGCCAACTACGACGAGCTGGTGGGGAAGACGGTCAAACAGGCCCAGACCCGGGTCGTCGAACAGCTGGCGGAGTCCGGCGCCCTGATCGGTCAGCCGACCCCGATCACCCATCCGGTGAAGTTCTACGAGCGGGGCGAACGACCCTTGGAGATCGTCTCCTCGCGACAGTGGTTCGTCCGGACCCTTCCTCTGCGCGACAAACTGCTGGAGCGCGGCGAGGAGCTCAAGTGGTTCCCGCCGTACATGGCCCACCGCTACCGCAGCTGGGTGGAAGGGCTCAACGACGACTGGAACATCTCGCGGCAGCGGTTCTTCGGCGTCCCCTTCCCGGTCTGGTATCCGGTGGATGCCGACGGCGAGGCCGACTTCGCCGCCCCGATCCCCGCCACCGAGGATCGGCTCCCGGTGGACCCTTCCACCGACGTACCCGCCGGGTATGCCTCCGACCAGCGCGGGGTACCCGGCGGGTTCGTCGGCGATCCCGACGTCATGGACACCTGGGCGACATCCTCGCTCACCCCCCAGATCGCCGGCCGGTGGGAGGACGATCCCGACCTCTTCGCCCGGGTGTTCCCGATGGACCTCCGCCCCCAGGCCCATGACATCATCCGGACCTGGCTTTTCTCCACCGTCGTCCGCTCCGAGATCGAGTTCGGCTCGCTCCCGTGGGCATCGGCGGCCATCTCCGGCTGGGTCCTCGATCCCAACCGCAAGAAGATGTCCAAATCCAAGGGCAACGTGGTCACCCCGCTCCCCCTTCTCGAACGGCACGGGGCTGACGCCGTCCGCTACTGGGCGGCCAACGGCCGACCGGGCACCGACACCGCGGTGGACGAGGGCCAGATGAAAGTCGGCCGCCGGTTGGCCATCAAGGTCCTGAACGCCTCGCGCTTCGCCCTGGGCCGGCTGGCCGACGACACCGGGGCCATCGACGTTCCCGGGGCGGAGGCCATCACCGTCCCGCTCGACCGGGCCATGGTCGCCCGGCTGGCCGGGGTGGTGTCGGAAGCCACCGCCGCCTTCGAGGGCTACGACTACGCCCGGGCCATCGAGCGCACCGAGGCGTTCTTCTGGTCCTTCTGCGACGACTATCTCGAGTTGGTCAAGACCCGGGCCTACGGCGATCCGGCCCAGCCCGGCCCGGCGTCGGCTCGAGCCGCGCTGGCCCTCGCCCTCTCGGCCCAGTTGCGGTTGTTCGCCCCGTTTCTCCCCTTCGTCACCGAAGAGGTGTGGTCGTGGTGGCAGACAGGGTCGGTGCACCGGGCGGGTTGGCCGGGCCCGAGTGAGCTGGCGGGACCGGCGTCCGGCGCCGACGAGTTGGTGCTGGACGTGATCGCCGACGTGTTGGGGACGGTGCGACGGGCCAAGACCACGGCCAAGCAATCGATGCGGGCCGGCGTGGCCGTCCTGACGGTAACCGATACCGCCGAGCGGATCGACGCGCTGCGGCAGGGAGTCGACGACCTGAAGGAGGCCGGCGGGGTGGCCGACTTGCGTACCATGGTCGGCCCCGAGTCCGCGGTCGACGTGGTGCTCGACATCCAGGACTGATCCGGCTCACCAAGCGTTCGGACTCCTCGACCTCCGTAGGTAGTCGCGCATCCGCACGTCCTCCCCGCCCCCCAACGCTTCGAGCAGCCGATCGAGGCCCACAACGGCCTCGGGTCCGATGGTCTTCCGCAGCTGGCTTTCGATGGCGCGAGCCGCCTTCCGCTGCGCCGCCAGATAGTCGAGGGCCCGCGGGGTCAGCGTCACGGTCTTCTCCCGGCCGCTCGTCGGGGAGGCCCGCACGGCCACGTACCCTCGATCACGAAGGTTGCCGACGATCTTGCTCGCCCCTTGACGGGTGATGGCCAGTTGTCGGCCGATCTCCGAGATAGTGGCCCCGCCCGGTTCCGAGCAGATGCGGAGCACCCTCCCGTCCGGGAAACGACGATCGTCGAACCCCAGCTCGGCCATGGCTTCGTCCAATCGCGACTGGTATCCGATCCAGGCCCGACGCAGCCGGGCGCCGAGTGGCCCCCTGCCCTCCCGGGTCTCCGGACCCGAGTCACCTCGGCGGACGGGACTCGGGTCGACGGGATTGGCAACCATGGTTGACAATATAGTCGGGTCCTCCCATACTTGAGGGATGGCTCGGCCACTTGCGCCGGTTGACTGCCCGCCATGGCGGAACCCTTCGCACGGCGCCTGGTCGCCGGCACCCTCGCCCCGGGCACGGCGGTGGTTGCGGCCGCCGGCGGCGCGCCGGCGCCGTCGTCGGTTTCGAGTACCACCCACGGCGGGAATTCGGATGCGGCAAGCCCGTCGGCGGTGCCGGCGGTGGGTGAGCCGTATCGATCCGGACCACCCAGGTATCGCCGTTTGGCGACGACCGGATCTTCTCCGCCGGCGACGACTGCAACTTCTCTCCGGCGGACGGGACCGCGTGGATCGGGACGTCCACGCTGGGCGCAATCCATCTCGACGATTCGAAAGGTGTGACCTCATGACGTGGCTTCGACCAAAAATACGGAGCGCCATCCCGCCGATGGCCCCCGTTGGACTGGGTACCGTCGTCGTGGCGGTGGCGCTGGTCGCCACCTCCTGTGGCTCGGCATCCCCGACCACCCAGGCGGAGCGGGTGTCGGGCGGGCCCACCGGGAGCTACATCGTGCCGGCCGGCATCCACAAGATCAAGCACGTGATCGTCATCCAGCAGGAGAACCGCTCGTACGATTCGTACTTCGGGACGTTCCCGGGTGCCGACGGCATCCCGATGCAGAACGGCACGCCGACGGTCTGCGTCAACGATCCGGCCACCGGGGCGTGCGTGGCACCGTACGTCGACCATGCCGACGTGAACGGCGGCGGTCCCCACTCCGCCCCCAACGCCACCGCCGACATCAACGGCGGGAAGATGGACGGCTTCATCGGCCAGGCCCAGTCGGGCCGGAAGGGCTGCCTGGATCCCACCGATCCGGCCTGCACCAACTCGTCGACGCCGGACGTGATGGGCTACCACACCGCCAGCGACATCCCCAACTACTGGACCTACGCCAAGGACTTCGTCCTCCAGGACCATATGTTCGAGCCCAACGCCTCCTGGAGCCTTCCCTCCCACTTGTTCCTGGTGTCCGAGTGGTCGGCGTTCTGTACCCAGGACGACAACCCGTCGAGCTGCGCCAACGCCCTGCAGACCAGACCCGCCGAGCGTCCGGTCAACGCCCCGGCCATCTACGGCGGCCAGACCGGTCCGAAGAACACCGGCAAGAAGAGCGGCCAGCCCATCTACGCCTGGACCGACCTGACCTACCTGCTCCACAAGTCGCACGTCAGCTGGGGCTACTACGTGGTGAGCGGGACCGAGCCCGACTGCGAGAACGACGCCGCCGAGACCTGCGCGCCGGTGGTGCAGAAGGCCAGCACCCCGGGGATCTGGAACCCCTTGCCCTGGTTCGACACGGTGAAGGCCGACAACCAGCTGGGCAACATCCAAGATGTGACCAAGTTCTACGCCGCGGCCAAGAGCGGGAACCTTCCGGCGGTGTCGTGGGTGGTGCCGTCGGGTGAGGTCAGCGAGCATCCCCCGGCCCCGGTGAGCTTCGGGCAGAGCTACGTGACCAGCCTCATCGACGCGGTGATGAAGAGCCCGGACTGGGACTCCACCGCCATCTTCCTGGCCTGGGACGACTGGGGCGGCTTCTACGACCAGGTGGTGCCGCCGACCGTCGACCAGAACGGCTACGGGCTCCGGGTGCCGGGCATCGTCATCAGCCCCTACGCCAAGACCGGCTACGTCGACCACCAGACCTTGAGTTTCGACGCCTACGACAAGTTCATCGAGGACGACTTTCTCAACGGGCAGCGTATCGACCCGGCCACCGACGGCCGGCCCGACCCGAGGCCGGATGTCCGGGAGAGCGAGAAGCTCCTCGGCAACCTCACCAGCGACTTCGACTTCGACCAGAGCCCGCGATCGCCGGTGGTGCTCCCGGTCCACCCCAAGACGACCCTGACCGGCACCCCGGCTCCGTCGCAGCTCTCCCCGGCGGCCACCGCCCCCGACACCGGCGGGTAGCGCCCTGCCGCTCGGGGCCCTCAGTTCGACAGGTAGACGCGGAGGGCGGCGGTGGCCATCTCGTCCGGCGTGCCCACGTGTTCGATCCTCCCCTGCACCATGATGGCGGCCCGGGTGGCCACCAACAGGGCGGTGGTCACGAATTGCTCGACCAGCAGGATGGTCTTGCCCTGGTCGGCCAGCGCCGACACCAGTTCGTAGAGCTCGGTGACGATGATCGGGGCCAGCCCCATCGACAACTCGTCCAGCAGCAGGACCTTCGGGTCGGTGACCAGCGCCCGGGAGATGGCCAGCATCTGCTGCTCGCCACCGGACATGGTCCCGGCCAACTGCTTCCGCCGCTCGGACAGGCGGGGGAAGGTGGCGTAGGTCTTCTCCTCGACGGTCTTGAAGCTCAGGCCGCCACGGTAGGTCCAGATCTTGAGGTTCTCCCGCACGGTGAGATTGGGAAAGATGCCCCGGCCCTCGGGGATGGAGCACAGCCCGGTGCGGGCCAGCTTCTCGGTCGACATCCGCCGCACCGGCCGGTCCCCGATCAGCACGTCCCCGGCGGTGGCCGGAAGCTGACCGTTGACCACCTTGAGGAGGGTGGACTTTCCCGCCCCATTGGGTCCGAGGAGGGCGAACACGCTGCCGGCCGGAACCGTGAGGTCGACCCCGTGCAGGGCCTCGATGCGACCGTAGGAGGCCCGGACTCCCCGGAGCGAGAGCCCGGGTGACATCGTCCCGACCTCCAACTCGGGGACCGTGGCCGGAGTGACGGTCATGGTGCCCCGTCCCGGGAATGGGACGGCTGGCTGGAGCCGGCGCCCAGATAGGCGGCCTGCACCGCCGGGTTGGCCCGGACCTCGTCCGGGGTCCCGGTGGCGATGACGTGACCGAAGTCCAGCACGTCGATCTTGTCGCAGATCCTCATCACCAGGGACATGTCGTGCTCGACCAGCAGCACGGCCATCCCGCTCGACGCCAGCCGGACCAACAGCGCGCCCAGCGCCCGAGACTCGTCCTCGTCGAGTCCGGATCCGGGCTCGTCGAGCAACAGCAGCCGGGGCCCGATGGCCAGGCCCCGGGCCAACTCGACGGTACGGGCCAGCCCGGTGGGCATGGCGTTGGCCTGCTCGTCGGACCTCCCGGCCAGGCCGACCTCGGCCAGCAACCGTTCACAGGTGTTGACCACCGAGCCCTCGGAGCCGACCGAGCCCCCGGTCCCCGGCGGGCCGTCCCCGGCCGGCAGGGGATCCTTGCCGCTCGAGAAGGCCTTCCGGAAGTGGCCCCACTCCCACCACTTGACCGTCGAATCCAGGCCGACCTGGACGTTCTCCCCGGCGGTGAGGGTGCCGAACAGCTCGAGGAGCTGGAAGGTGCGGGCCAGCCCCAGCCGGGCCCGGCGGTAGGGCTTCATTCTGGTCACGTCGGTGTCGAAGAAGTGAACCGTGCCCCGATCCGCCTCTTGCAGACCGCTGACGACATTGAACAAGGTGGTCTTTCCGGCGCCGTTGGGCCCGATGAGGCCGGTCACGGTGCCCGGCCACACCACCAGGTTGACGTCGGTGAGGGCGGCGACACCGCCGAAGCTGACCGACACCTGCGACACGGTCAACGCCGGCAGGCCGTCGTCCTTCAGTTCGGCGGCCAGCTCCGGCTCGTCAACCAGCGACACGGGCCTCACCCCCGATCGGAACGGCTCCGCCGGTCACCGGCGCCTCGACCTCGGGCTTCCGTGTCGCCCGCCGGACCCAGGGGAGGGGCAGCAGCGTGGACAACCGGTCGATCCCGATCACGCCGTTGGCGGCCCGGCCGATGAGGATGATCCCGGCGCCGGCCACCAACCCCAGTCCCTTCGACCAGTAGGTGTTCAACACCACGAAGGTGACCGCGGCCAGAAATGCGCCGCTGACCGTCCGGATGCTCCAGACGGTGACGAACAGCACGAAGATGATTCCCGAGAAGAAGTCGAAGTCGGAGGAGCCGACGGTCTGGTTGACGGTGGCGTAGAGGCCGCCGGCAATCCCGGCCATGGCCGCGGCGATGGCGAAGGCCGCCACCTTGGTGACCGCCGGGTTGAGGCCCACGGTGGCGTAGGCGGCCGGCGAGTCGTTCATGGCCACCAGCCGCCGACCGAAGAGACTTCGGCGGATGAACAGCACCAGCAAGGCCAGCAGTACGAACACCACGCTGAGCAAGAGGAACTCCGACCGGTTCCCGCCGAACGACAGCCCGGGCAGGACGATTCTCCCGACGGTGAGACCCGCCCCGAACACCCGGGAGTCCTGGAAGAACCCCTGGTCGACGGCATCGGCGAAGGCGAAGGTGGCGAGGGCGAAGTACAGCGACCGGAGGCGGAGGGTCGGCAGCGCCACCAGGGCTCCGAGGGCGGCGCAGATCAGCGCGGCGGCCAGGAGGCCCAGCAACGACCCGCCGCCGGCGATCTTGCCCATCAGAAACGCCCCGATGCCCATGAAGGAGAACTGGCACAGCGACACCTGGCCGGAGTACCCGGTGAGCAGCACCAGGGACAGCCCGACGATGCCCAGGGCCATGATCTCCCCGCCCAGATCGAGCAGGGCGGTGCCCCGGATCGACACCCCGCTGAACACCAGCGAGGCGATCACCGCGAGCACGATGAAGGCGACCCCGCCGACCAACGACTCCCGGCCGTTGGGCATCCGGGGGACCCGGACGGTGCTCAGCCGCCCCACCGCCCGGAGCCGCACCGACGGGAGCATCACCAGGGCGATGAACAGGAACACCATCGGCAGGGCCAGGGTGATGTCCGAGTTGAGACTCTGCGACAGGTGGGGAAGCAGGTAATAGATGATGTAGTCCTCGGCCAAGCCGATGACGATGGCGGCGATGAAGGTCACCGGGATGTTCTTCAGCCGGCCGACGATGGCGGCGGCGTAGCCGTTGACCACCAGGAGGGTCATGGCCACGATGCTGATCCCGGTCTGCTCCTGGGTGAGGGCCAGCAGGACGCCGGCCAGAGCGGCCATCATGAACCCGAGGATCCAGCCGTACTGGCTCATCCTGTCCGGCGACGCCCCGGACATGGCCAGCAGGCCCGGGTCGTCGACCACCGCCCGCAGGCCGACCCCGGTGCGGGTGGACGAGAACAGGAACCGCAGGCCGATCACCAGGACGATGGCGATGCCGATGGTCACCACCTGTTGGTACTGGAGATTGATACTGGCCAGCCGGAACGAACCGGAGACGATCGGATTGAGCTGGTACTGGGTGCTCGGGGTCCACACGATGGTGGCCACCCCGGTGAGGATGACCAGCAACCCGAGTGTCACCATGATCGGCCGCTCGGCCGACGCCCCGTGGAGGTGCCGCATCAGCACCCGCTCGACCAGCGCCCCGGCGATCGGCGCGCCGACCAGCAGGATGATGATGAGCGCCCACACCACCGGGACATGGTGGTTGGCCACCAGCTCCCAGTAGCCGAACGCCGCGATCATGCCCACCGCCCCGTGGGCGAAGTTGAAGACTCCCGAGGTCGTGTACGTGACGACCAGGCCGGTGGCGGCGATGGCGAAGCCCGCACCCAGGATGACGCCGAAAATGGTGTACTGCAGAAAACTGGTCACCGATCGGGCTCCATCACCTGGCGTTGGCTCATTTCAGCCGAGTCCGTGGTCGATCTGTTCGGTTAGGAGGCGGGGGCATAGTAGCTGTAGTCGCAACGATACCCATGGGTGCTGCCCGTCGGGGGCGGGTCGTCGAGCCTCTGGATCTGTCCGGCGGTGATCTGGGCCAACAGGTAGCAGTTGCCGTTGGTCTTCTGGGCGGGATCGGTGACGGCGATGATGTTGTTGCCGGTGAACGAGGTCACCTTGGACAGGGCCTGCAACAGCGACCCTCGGCTCGGATTGGTACCCGCGTTCTGCAGGGCCTGGGCGAAGAGCTCGGCCGACACCCACCCGTAGAGGGTGAACAGATCGGGCTTGAACCCGGGTGCCGCCTCGTTGACCCACTTGAGGAAGGCGCCCACCGCCGGGATGGTGGCCGAATCCTCACCCAGGTAGAGGGAGGCGTTCTGCTCGAGGTAGTCACCGTTGGTGGCCGAGACGCCGCCCGACGAGGAGATCAGGGTGGCGCTGTAGGTGGATGCCCCCAACACCACCGTCGGGTGGTAGTTCTGCTGGTTGAGGGCCTTGATCACCGCCGAGGCGTAGTTGACCGGCATCTGTTCGATGAACAGCATCTTCACCCCGGCGTTCCGCATGGCGATGACGTTGGGGGTGAAGTCGGTCTGGCTGATCGGGAAGGTGTTGTCGTAAACCACCTTGTAACCGACGTGGGCCATCGCCCCTTTCTCCCCCAGCCACTGGGCCTGAGCCGAGGGCTGGTCGGCGATCAGCGCACCGACCGCGGTCACCCCGGTGGGGAACTTCTGCTTGAAATACTGGAGCGGCCCCAACTCCCATCCGCTTCCCAGCGGGACCGGGCTCACCACGTTGGCCAGCTTGTTGGTGGTCGGGTCGAGGGTGACCGAGACATCCGGCATCCCCGGGTTCTGGGCCAGCACCGTCCCGCCGAAGCTGTCGTTGAGCGAGAAGCTGCCGACCAGCGCGAAGTCCGATTGGATCGCCGCGGCGGTGAGCGACTTGTTGTTGGCCCCGTTGTTGTAGCCGTCGTTGCCGCTGTTGACCTTGAGGGTCCGGCCGTTGATGCCCCCGGTCGAGTTCACGTAATCGGCATAGGCCTGGGTGCCCACCGCCGCCCCCTTGAACAGGCCGAAGTCCAGCGTCGAGATGTTGCCGAGCTGCACCGATGTCGAGGTGATCCCGGTGTGGTCGCTGAAGGCGCTGGCGGGAATCTTCGACCCCCCGCTTCCCGGCGCGGTCGTCGCCGACGTGGAGGATTTGGTCGAGCTGCAGGCAACCCCGGTCGCTCCCACCAGCACGGCCACCCCGGCCGCCACCATGCGGACTTTCCACGATGCAGCTCTCAACGCTCCCCCTCATCGATTGGCCGGCTCCCTCGGATCGCGGCTGCGATCGCCCCGGGCCCGGACCTCCCATTTATCTGACACTACGTCAGATATGTATCTGACTCTACGTCAGATAGTTCCCGGGTCTGTCTACCACCCGGCGGCGGCCATGCCCGTTCAGGTCTCCACCCGGGCCCGCATCCCCTCCAGGAACCGGACCGCCCCGATGGTGGTGTGCCGGCACCGGATGGAGGCCAGGACGTCGAAGGCGTGCTGGGTACGGGGAAGCTCCACATAGCCGACCGGAGACCCGGAGACCTCCCGCAGCCGCGCGACGAAATCCCTGGCCACCACCAGCGGGACCAGGGTGTCGTTCATGCCGTGGAACACGAACATCGGAGGAGCGGAGCTGGTGACCCGTTGGGTCGGAGACGCCTGTTCGAAGATCCGGCGGTTCCCCTCGATGGGAACCTTCATGACCCGGTCCTCGAGCAGCTTGAGGAGTCCCGGGTCGTCGTTCCCGGTCATGTCGTAGACCCCGTAGTAGGGGATGCAGGCGTCGACCGAGGAGTCGGCGTCCTCGAACCCCGGTTGCCAGGCCGGGTCGTCGGCGGTGAGGGCGACCAGGGCCGACAGGTGGCCCCCGGCCGATCCACCGGAAACGGCGATGAAGCCGGGGTCCCCGCCGTACTCGGCGATGTGGGCCCGCACCCAGGCCACCGCCCGCTTGCAGTCCACGATGTGGTCCGGCCAGGTGGCCCTGGGGCTGAGCCGGTAGTTGATGGCCACGCAGACCCATCCCCGCTGGATCAGCTCGTGCATCATCGGGATGCCCTGCTGGCGCTTGTCCCCGATGACCCAGGCGCCTCCGTGGATGTAGACCAGCACCGGGCCGGGCTCGGGGGGGCCGCCACGGGGTTGGAGGATGTCGAGCCGGTGGCGACCGATGCCGTCCCCCCAGTAGTCGATGTTCCGGATCCGGCGGATGGCCCGCCACCGGAAGGGCACCGCGATGGCCAGCCGCCACCAGTAATTCCAGGCCGGGCTGGAGTCGAACCCGTCCAGGTCGACCGGGCCCATGGTCGCCTCGGCCAGGGCCGCGTCCACCAGCCCTTTCGCCCCCCGGGCCACGAAGACCAGACGGATCAGGCCGGCCCAGGACACCGCGGTCAGGGCCAGGCCGGCCCACCCCGGCCAGTGATGGAGGGCGCCGTCATCCACCAGGACCAGGATCACGATCAGATTGACCACCATCACCTGGATGGGCAGCTCGCCCGGGATCCATCCGAGGGCGAAGCTGAGTACGCTCAGGGGCTCCCGGCGTACGGGAGAAAAGGCGTTGACCGTGAGCAGCACAGCGACAATGCTGACGGCCAGCAGTCCCCAGGACATCGCACCATGAAACACCATCAGGCCGCCGAGCGAGGAAACCGCATCTCGGATGGCCCCGTTGACGACCAGTTGACACTCGAAGAGGGGGGACATCAATGGAACGACTGAGCGGTCTCGACGCAAGCTTTCTGTACCTCGAGACCCCCAGCCTCCATATGCACGTGTGCATGACATCGGTGGTCGACCCGGCGACGGTTCCCGGGGGCTACTCGTTCGCCCGGATGAAGGAGCTCATCGCCGAACGCCTCCCGCTGGCCCCGGTGTTCCAGCGCCGGCTGGTGGAGGTCCCCCTCCGTTGGGGCCACCCGGTGTGGGTGGACGACCCCGATTTCGACATCGACTACCACGTCCGGTTGGCGGCGGTGCCCAAGCCCGGCGGACTCCGCGAAGTGGCCGACATCGCCGGTGACATCGCCGGGCGCCAGCTCGACCGGTCCAAGCCTCTGTGGGAGATGTGGATCATCGAGGGGCTGGCCCACGACCGGGTTGGCTTCGTCACCAAGATGCACCACTCCACCGTCGACGGGGTGTCCGGCGCCGAGCTGCTCTCGATCCTGTTCGACCTCGAGCCCGACCCCGGCCCGGTGGCGGCCCCGCCCGAACGGCTGGTCGACGACCGGATCCCTTCCGGCCTCGAGCTGATGAGCCAGGCCACCCTGGATCGGGCGATGACGCCGTTCAAGATCACCCGGGACCTGGTGCGGACCGGTCAGCGGGTCCTGGACGTGCGCAAGGTTCGCATCGGGTCCGAGGACCGGCCCGGACTCGGCAAGGCCGCGCTCCCGCTGTCGGCACCCCGCACCTCGTTCAACGGTGCGCTGTCGAAGCGCCGCTCGGTGGCCTTCACCGGGATCGGGCTCGACGATGTCAAGCGGCTGAAGTCGGCCCAGGGAGTCACCGTGAACGACGTGGTCCTCGCCGTCTGCACCGGGGCGCTCCGCAACTTCCTCATCCAGGGCGACGAGCTGCCGGACAAGCCGCTGGTGGCGGTGGTCCCGGTGTCGGTCCGGACCAGCACCGCCAACGTCCGGGGCTCGAACAAGGTCTCGTCGATGTTCGTGCAGCTCCCGTCCCAACTCGAGGACCCCCTCGAGCGGCTGGAGGCGATCCATCAGGGGACCAAGGGGGCCAAAGAAGAGCACCATGCCCTGGGCGCCGACACCCTGCTCAACTGGGCCGAGCACGCCACCCCCAACGTGTTCGCCAATGCCGCCCGGTTCTACAGCCGGATGCAGCTGGCCGACCGGCATCGGCCGATCGCCAATCTGGTCATCTCCAACGTGCCCGGTCCCGACTTCCCCCTCTACCTCGGCGGCGCCGAGCTCGAGTGCGGCTTCCCGCTGGGCCCGGTGATGGAGGGGATGGGCGTGAACATCACCATCATGAGCTACCGGGGCATCATGTACTGGGGAATCATCTCCTGCCCGGAGACCATGCCGAAGGTCTGGGGCCTGGCCGCCGGCATCCCGGTGGCCCTCGACGAGCTGTTGGCGGCGGCCAAGCTGGAACCGGCCACCTACCGGAACCAGGACGCCGCCATCGCCGTCAAGGTGTCGGGGGCGGAGATCGCCGAGCCGGAGGCCCGCACCGAGCCGGCCTGACCGGCAGCCATCGGCTCACGGCGACGGGGCGATGGCCATCGAGGATGCCCCGGTGCAGACCTTGACGGGTCGTCCGAAGGCCTGGGAGGCGGTGTCGTAGGGGACGATCGAGTCGAAGCCGTCGACGATGAAGGCGGTGACGCCGTCGAGGGCCAGGGCGATATCGCTGGGATGCTGGGTGCCCCCCGACACGCCGACCAGGGCGGGTAGGCGCACCGGCGGCGTCGGTGTGGGCACCGGTGACAGGGTCACCGGATTGATCCAGTTGTTGGCCGAGTCGACCACAAAGGCGGCCGAGTCGGTCGGCGACACGATCAGCGAGGCCGGCGAGGCGATGCCGAAGGCGTCGAAGGACGCCTCCGGCTGCAGGGCCCCGGTCGCCACCGTGATCGGGAGCAGACGACCGCCGAAGTCCTTGCCGCCCTGGCCGACCACATACAGCGTCGACCCGTCCGGGCTGATGGCGATGCCGTGGGGCGAGTAGACCGAGGAGACGGTCAATCCCGTCAGGATCGGGGTGCCAGCGGTGGCGTGACCGGTATCCACCGGGATGACCGCTCCGGTGACCAGCGCGAACAGCGCAGTGCCGGCCGGGTTGAGGGTCATGCCGAAGACGACGTGGCCGGTGCCGAGGTTGAGGGGGGCTCCGACGCTGTTGTCGGTCAGGTCGACCGGAACCAAGGAGGTGCCCACCGAAGCCACCAGGGTGCTCCCACTCGGGAACACCACCACGCTATGGGTAACGCCGGTGCCCGGAAGGACGATGGGCGTCCCGGCCCGCTGGGTCACCAGGTTGATGGGAATCAGCAGGTTCTGGGCCTTGGCCCCGGTGGTCGAAGTCGCCGCCACCAGCTGAGAGGTCACCACATAGGCCCAGTGGCCGTTGGGCGAGGTGGCGATGGCGAAATTCCCGGGCGCCGGCGTCCCGGTGATCGGGAGGGAGATGTCCGGCTCGGCGGTGTTGTGCCTGGCCAACTCCACCGGGGTCACCGTGGTGGGACACGCCACGTACCCGACCGATCCGCTCGGGGACAGGGAGGAACGGGGGGGAGGCAGGGGCTTGGACGAGGAGAACAGGGAACAGCCGCCCAGAGCCACCGAGGCGGCCATCAACAAGGTGGCGCCGACCGCCGTCGGACGGCGCCCGGGCACGGCGGTTGGCGTCATCGGTCCCATGGTTGGTGCCGACCATAGCGACCGTGGGGGGCGGACTTCGCACCGCGCCGGTCAGACGCCGAGGGTCGACCGCATGGCGGCGAAGCGCCCCATAACTTCGGCGGTCGTCGCCGACGGAACATCCAGGAAGTGGATCAGCTCCTCGGGGATCTCATCGAGGAAGCGACTCCGGTCCCGTTCCACCACCCGGTTGAGGGACCGGCGGCGTCGGGCATGGGAGAGGTAGAGCCGGCGTTGGGCCCGGGTGATGGCCACGTAGGCCAGCCGGCGCTCCTCCTCGATCTGGCCCTCGTCGAGACAGCGCCGATCCGGGAAGATCCCCTCCTCCATCCCGACCACGAAGACGGCGCCGAACTCGAGGCCCTTGGCCGCATGGATGGTCATCAACGACACCCGCGATCGGTCGTCATCCGAGTCGTCGGCGTCGGTGATGAGCCCGGCCATGTCCAGGAAGGACTCGATGGTCGGGTGGTCGCCGGCCATGGCCCGCAGTTGGCCGAGGCTCTCCTGGCGGTAGCGGCGCTCCTCGTCATCGACGGCGGCATCGAGGAGCTGGCGTAGGAATTCACCGTCGGCGGTGACCGCGTCGACGGCTCCGAGTGCGCCTCCCCCCACGGCAGCCTCCCGCACGTCGTCGAGCAACCGCACGAAGCCGTCCAGCCCGAGGAGGGCCAGCTTCGGGAGATCGGCGATCTCCACCCGGCGGGCCAGGGTGTCGACCAGCGACAGCCCCCGGGTCTGGGCGAAGGCCCGGACCTTCTTGATGCTGGCGTCGCCCACCGCCCGGCGGGGGACGTTGACACAGCGCCGGAACGACAGCTCGTCCTGGGGGTTGGCCGCCAGCCGCAGATAGGCGAGGAGATCCTTGACCTCTTTGCGGTCGAAGAACGAGGTCCCGCCGACCGTCCGGCAGGGAATGCCCCGGCGAACGATCTCCGCCTCGATGGGCCGGGCCAGGGTCTTGGCCCGGCACAGCACGGCGATGTCTCCGGGCCGGCCACCCTCCGCCACCAGGGTGGCCACCTCGTCGGCCAGCCAGGATGCCTCGTCCACCTCGTCGTCGGCGGCCCGCAGGGCGATGAGGTTGCCCTCCCCGGCGCGGGTCCAGAGGTGCTTGTCGGCCCGGGTGGGGTTGCGGGAGATGACCGCATTGGCGGCGTCGAGAATGGTGCCGGTCGAACGAAAATTCTGTTCGAGGAGCACGGTGGTGGCCGTCGGGAAGGTGCGGGTGAAGTTGAGGATGTTGCCGACATCCGCAGCCCGGAAGCCGTAGATGGACTGGTCACCATCGCCCACGCAGCACAGGTTCAGATGCTCGGCCGCCAGTTGTTCGACGATCGCACTCTGGGCCCGGTTGGTGTCCTGGTACTCGTCCACCAGCACCTGGGAGAAGCGAGCCCGGTAGTGACTCCTCACGTCGTCGTGGTCACGCAACAGGTGGACGACGTGGACGAGCAGATCGTCGAAGTCGGCACAGTCGGCGGCGACCAATCGCTGCTGGTACTCGCGGTAGATGCGGGCGTGGGCGTTGGATCGGGGGTCGGCAGATTCGATCGACAGCTGGCGGGGATCGACCAGGCGGTTCTTGGCCGAGCTGATGGCCGCCTTGGACCCGCCCACCGGGACCTGCTTGACGTCGATGTTCAGATCGTCGGAAATGTCCCGGACCAGTCGTTTGCCGTCGTCCTCGGAGAGGATGGTGAACTGGTTGGTCAACCCGACCCGAGCCGCGTACGGCCGGAGCATCCGCACGCAGGCACTGTGGAAGGTGGACACCCACATGTCGGCGGCCATCGGACCCAGCGAGGCCAACAGCCGTTCTTTCATCTCGCGGGCGGCTTTGTTGGTGAAGGTGATGGCCAGCACCTTCTCCGACGTCACCACCCCGGTGGCGATCAGGTAGCCGATCCGGCTGGTCAGCACCTTGGTCTTCCCGCTCCCCGCCCCGGCCAGCACCAGCAGCGGGCCCGCCCCGTGCTCGACCGCCTCCCGCTGCCGGGGGTTGAGGCCCTTGGTGAAGTGCTCCGGGGCCAACCGTCGTGTCGATCCGGACGAGGTGGCCACGGCGGCTCACCCTACCGGCAGACCTCCGGGCCCCGGACCGCAGTCCGACCACCGATGAAGACCTGGGCGCTCACCCGGTCGACGCCGAGCTAGGCGCGGCCTTCGGTTCCTTCCAGCGGTTCGGCGCGGCCTTCGGTTCCCGCAAACGGTTCAGCCAGAAAATGCCGGAGCTTGATGACCATCTCCGGCGGGAGGTCGCCGTGGTGATGGGGTGGGCGGAAGACCTCGGTATGGCCGTCGACCGAAACCCGGTAACGATCCTTGCTCTCGACGGTGACGTCTCCGAGCGCTTCGAGCAGGCTGAGCACCTGCGGCCACTTGATGTTGCTGCTCAGCGGATGGCCCGTCAGCCGATCCAGAACCCGACGCTGGTCGTTGTCGAGATGGTGAAGCTCTCTGTCCATTGTCGGGCCCTCGCTTCGGTTGGCGTCCGCTGCCGAATATACGACCCCCGACCGCCGGTCGCGTCAGTGCGGGTGGGGTGGGCGGGGTGGGCGGGTCAACCTTCCCGGAATCGGCGCAGCCAGAGAGGGTCGTCCCTCGACATCCTCGACCGGCAGGGTGTCGACGATCCGGGCCGCGGCCCGCCGAGCGCCGACGGCGGTGTCATCATCCTCGGAACCGGCCCAGTGGGACGGAGGGTCGCTGGCCGGAAACGAGTCTTCGCCGTCGGCATCCGGGTCGCCGTACGAGGAAATCTCCACCGCGGGACTGTCACCGGGGATCAATGGCTCGACCGCGGCTCGATGGACGATGTCCTCCTGGAGCTCGCCGTTGTCCTGCCTCAGGATGGCGATCCTGTGGGTCTTCGATTCCGGCGGTGTCATCCTCGGTCCTCCGATCCGTCCGCACGCGGCTGACCGAGCAGGGCTGCGGCCTGCTCAGCCAACGTCGGTCAGCGGCTCCCTGCTGACTACCCGGTCCGGGCCCGGACCAAACGAGGCGGGAGCGGCTGGAGGCGCGAGACCGCCACTCGTCCAGGGGTCGACGCCGGGCCCGCCGGATCAGGATCCGGTGGGCCAGCCCGGGTTGCGGCCGGTGAGCCCGAGGAGCCGATCGAGCAACGGGGCACCGTCGGCCACCTCGACCACCGGACCGAAGATCCGCGGCACCTCTTGCCCGGGGGCGGACATCGGGACGACGAAGTCGTACACGGCTTCGAGGGTCGATGAATCGCAGTCGTAGGCCTGGCCGGTGGCCCGGGCCACGTCCCAGCCGTGAATGACCAGCTCGTCGAGGGCGACAAGTCCGGCAATCTCGCCGGGCAGATCCACCCCTCCGGCCCGGGTGAATCCACTCCACGCCGCCGGGTCCCGCCACGCCCGGGCCAAACCCATCAGGTCCCGCGGGATCCGGACTCGCCAGTCGTCGCCCAGCCGGGACGCCTGCGGGGACGGAGCCGGGGAGCCGTCATGGCCCACGGCCTTGGTGGCGGCGGCGGTGAAGGCGAGCGAGAGACCGCCGACATGGTCGACCAGGTCGCCGACCGTGTAGTTCGGACACGGTGTCGGCGCGTCGAGCGCGTCCTCGGAAACGCCACCGATCAAGTCGGCCATTCGTCTCGCCGCCGGCTCCAGGTCGGGCAACGTCATCAGCCGATGTTCCTCTCGGTGGTCGGTCTTCTCAGAGATACGACGGTGGGGCTCCGGGGAAATCACCGGACACTCAGGTTGGTGGCGAGAGCGAGGCGTCGGGCTGGGTCGGTTCGAACAGCTCGACCGGGTTCCCGGAAGGGTCGTCGACCAGGATCTGTTTCCCGCCCATCCCGTCGACGATGTCGTTGCGGAAGTGGGCCCCGCCGTTGCGCAAGGTCTCGACCGTCGCCGCCAGATCCGGCACCTCGATCGAGAATCGGTTCCAGCCCCCCGGCTCCGGCAGGGTGCCGTCGGGCATGGCCTGACCGCCGCCGGATCCGCCGCCGGGGGCGGAGAGGACGAGTCGGAGATCACCTCGGGAGAGCATCGCGAACGTCGGCGCCGGATGCATCACTTCATGGAACCCCAGCTGCCCGCAGTAGAACGAGATCGCCCGATCGACGTCGTTGACGATGTAGCGGACGCTGACGGTGGCCATGGCTGGACTCCCTGGTTTCGTTCCTTGTCTCCCGACCGTAAACGTTGCGCCGCTGACCCGTCAGGTCGTCTTCGTCGTTTGTATCATTTGACTCAGATCATCATGTAGCGTTACACTTACAGGCAAATGTCAGAGCGGTGGTCGACTCCGGAAATCCCGGCCGGCGCCGGCTTCGAGCCGGTCTCGGGTGACGGCTGGCGCGACCCGTTCCCGATGTACCGGGCGTTGCGCGACCACGACCCGGTACACCACGTCGACCGGGGGGACTACTGGGTGCTTTCCCGGTTCGCCGATGTCTTCGACGCGGTGCGGGACACGGTCACCTTCACCTCGACCCAGGGTTTGACCTTCAACTACAACGAGCTACAAATGGCCGGACTCGACGAGATCTCGCCGATGGTGTTCCTGGATCCTCCCGACCACACCACCTTCCGACGACTGGTGTCCCGAGGGTTCGCCCCCCGACAGGTGCGATCGCTCGAGCCCGACATTCGGGCGTTCGTGGTCGAGCGGCTGGAAACCCTGGGGACGGCCGGCGGGGGCGACGTGGTGGCTGAGCTCCTGAAGCCCCTCCCCAGCTTCGTGGTGGCCACCTATCTCGGCGTTCCGCCCGAGGATCAGGAACGGTTCGACGGCTGGACCCAGGGCATCCTCGCCGCCAATGCGTTCGGCGATCCGACGCTGGCCGCCGACACCGTGGGCCAGCTGTTCACCTTCTTCGCCGATCTCATCGACCGGCGGCGGGAGGACCCGGGTGACGACGTCATCTCCGAGTTGGTACAACTCTGCAGCGAAGACCGGGTAACGCCGTTGCGGATCCTCGGATTCGCCTTCACCATGGTCACCGGTGGGAACGACACCACCACCGGGCTGCTGAGCGGGGGTCTGGACCTGCTGGCCGCCCATCCCGATCAGCGCGATCTCCTCGCCCGCCGTCCTGAGCTGATTCCGGCCGGCATCGAGGAGCTGCTCCGGCTCACCTCCCCGGTGCAAGGTCTGGCTCGGTCGACCACCCGCGAGGTCGAAGTCAGCGGGGTCGTCATTCCCGAGGGGCGCAAGGTCCTGTTCCTCTACGGGTCGGCCAACCGCGACCCACGTGAATTCGGATCCAACGCCGAAGAGCTCGACGTCACCCGCAACCCGCGCCGGATCCTGTCCTTCGGCTACGGCCCGCATCACTGCCTCGGGGCCGCCGCCGCCCGGCTGATGGGCCGGGTGGTGCTCGAAGAGCTCCTGGCCCGTTTCCCCCGGTTCGGGGTGGATGCCGCGGCTGGGCACTTTGCGCCCGGGAATTTCGTGCGCTGGTACGAGTCCTTGCCGTTCACGACGGAGGTCGCCGCCTGATGGCGTCCAACTGGTTGGTCGGCGACCAAGCCGCCCTGGCCGCCGAGCGCATCCTCGACGCCGCCGGTCGGTGCTTCGCCTCGCGGGGAGTCCCGAGCACCTCGATCGCCGACATCGCCCGGGAAGCCGGCTGCTCCCGCCCCACCATCTACCGCTACTTCGACGACCGCCAAGCGCTGCGGCTGGCTTTCGTGCACCGTGAGGCGCGCCGGCTCGGCGCCGAGGTGGCTGCCGCCGCCGGCCACCTCGACGATCCCGCCGCCCGGTTCGTCGAAGCCGCGCTTCTGGCCCTGGCCGGAGTCCGGGCCAGCCCGACCCTGGCCGCCTGGTTCGCCCCCGGCGGGAGCCCCATCGCCACCGACATGGCCGGGTCGTCGACGGTGATCGAAACCATGGCCGGAACCCTGGTCGGGAATCCCGCCGACCCTGACCATCGGGATCGGGCTCGGTGGGTGGTGCGGATCATGCTCTCGCTGCTGGCCATGCCCGGCGCCGACGAGGCCGAGGAACGAGGGATGCTCGAACGGTTCGTGGTCCCGGTGGCGGTGGCCTCCACCCGGGCCCCGGCGGGCTGAGTTCCCCGGAGCCCTCCCACTGGCCCTGCGGCGCCAACCCGTGGCGGCGGGCATAGGCCGCCGCCTGGCCCCAGTCCCGCTCTGAGCCTTGGTGAAGATCCGGTTGATGTGGGCACCAGCACCTCGCCCTCGGGTTCGGTCAGCCCGTCGGGCAGGGTTTCCGCCCTCCCGGGTGGTGGGCGGTGTCCCGATTCCTGGCTTCGGTGGCGTCAACCCAGGGGTGGATCCGGAGGTGGATCGCCCTCCACCCGCTGGTGGGCGGTGCAGCGCAGATTCACACCCGGTCGTGGGTGTCGGCCCAATGCCTCTGAAGGTCCTTCCTGGACACGGCCAGGTAGGCCACCAAACCGACGATGGCGGCCAGGAGGACCAGGCTCACCCTTCCGTCGCCCCACCCCATGCCGCCCAGAATGGTGGGCTTGCCGGCCCAGTCGGCGAAGGATGCGCCCAGCGGACGGGTGATGACGTAGGCGAACCAGAACGAGAAGATCGGGTTCCAGTGGAAGCGCCAGAACCCCACCGCGGGAATGGCGATCACCCCGGCGAAAACGAGCATCGAGAAGGCGTAGCCCAGATGGAAGGTAATGGCAGTCAGGTCGCCGACCGCAGTGCCCAGGGCAAAGGTGGCGACCACCGCCGCCCAGTAGAACAGCTCTCGCCGCGGGGTATCGATGCTGTGGATCGAGAGCGTCTTCTCGTACTTCTGCCAGATCACGAACACCGCGACCAGCACCACGGCGAACAATGGGGCCGACGCCGCGTAGGGCACGTGAAAGCCGACGTGGAGCACGTCGGCGCACATGGTGCCGAAGACGCCGACCATGACGACGGCGAACCAATAGGTCCACGCCACGTACCGGCGCATCCGGAACTGCAACGCCAGCGCGAGCACAAAGCCGACAAACCCGAGTCCCACCGCCGCCACCGGGCTCACGGCGTGAACCAGGTAGTCCGACGTCGACTCCCCCAGGGCGGTCGACAGGCCTTTGATGATCCAGAAATAGGCAGTGATCTCCGGAACCCGGAGAGCTCTCTGGGACGCGCGTGCGCTCACCGGCATCCGGGCAGCATGCCGCGGCCACCTTGGAGTTCCAAATCACCACCTCCGGAACCGGGTGGCCGCTGACCGAGAGAGCGCTCAGTCGAGCGGCGTACGAGAAATGGCCGGCAGTTCGCGTCCGGCGAGGAGCCAACCGCCGGCAGCCGCGATCAGCGGCATGCCGATGAGGATGATGAGGAGGTTGGTGGTCGGGGCGCTCGACAGGGCGGCGAGCCCGCCGTTCTGGGTGCTACTCCGGAAATACCCGATGGCGGCGACGTAGCCCGCCACCGTACCCAGCACCGCCCCCAGGAGGGCCAGGGAAGCCGCCGTGGCCGCGGTGACGCTGCGGCGGGTCGAACTGCTGGCGCCGGTGGCCGAGAGGGTGCGCAAGTCGCCGGCGGTCTCGCTCCGGATCAGGCCGATCGACATGGCGAGGATGCCCAGCGCCAGCAGGATGCCGAAGACCGTGGCCCAGTTGATGATCTCCGCCGAGGACGGCGCGCTGCTCTTGGTCTCGACGGCCAGGCCCGACGTGGCTGCCGTCAGTTGGGCGCTCTTGATCTGGGCGGCGGTGAGCGGTTGCGAAGTCTGGATGAACCAGGCGGCGGCAGAACTGCTGGCTTGTAGGCCCAACTGGCGGACGGCGTGCTCGGTGATGACCGTGTTGGGTGCCGATGTGCCGGATGGAAGCGCGTTGATGGTCTGGATCTTGGGGTTGGCGACGCAGGCACCGGGCGGGCAGGTGAAATCTTGCCCCTTGGAGGGGTAATTGCCGTAGACGAGCTGCATGTCCGAGGTGGTGGACAGCCCGGGGCGCATGCTGAGGATGTCGGCGTCGGGGTCGATCGACGAAGCACTGATCCCGAAGGCTCGGAGCAGCGCCGGGGTGGCGATGTAGACCGGACCGTTCCAATTGCGACCGGGAGCGGCGCGCTGGAGGTTGGCGCTGGTGGTGTCGAGCTCGGTGATGTTGTGAGTACCCAGGGCGGTGGCGATCTCCTGCACGTTCGCAACCAGGGACTGCGGGTTGCTCGGTGTCGGAGTGCTGGCAGCACCAATGCCGCTCGGGCCCCCCACGTTGGCCGGCCCATTGGCGGAGCTCACCACCAACTGGTTCGAGGCCAGGTTGGGCCCGGCATAGTCGAGGACGTTGGCGTACCGTCCGGCGGCGACGACGCAGATGACGACCGCGATCAGCACCCCGAGGCTGATGGCCGCCAGCGCCGAGGCCGAGCGAGCCCGGTAACGGGACAGGTCGCGCAGCGCCAGGCGCACCGCGATCGGGGCCCGGCGGCCGAATCTGCCCAGCAAGACCAGGCAGAAGGGAGCCAGCAGGATCACCGCGACGATGAGCACGACGAAGCCGAGAATCACCGGGCCGCCGCTGCCCCCGTTGCTGCTTCCGCCGATGGTGAACAAGAGGAACGCGACCACCAGGAGTATGACCCCGGGGACCGCCGAGCGGTGGACCTGCTTCGGCGGAGCCGGCCGGCCGGACAGGGCGGACACGATGGGGAGCCGGGTGATGGCTCGGGCCGGGCGCGAGGCGGCGAACAGCGTGGCCACCACGGCCAGGGCCATCGACACCCCGATCACCACGCAGGGGAGCTGGAAGGTGCCGATAACGTGATGGGCGTTCGACTCGAGCCGAGGCCGGTAGGCCAACCAGCCCACCAGCCCCAGCGCGGCTCCGAGCAGCGCTCCGACCACGCCGACCGCGGCACCGTTCGCCAGCACCACCAATCTGATGTGCTTGTCGGTCGCCCCCACCGCGCCGAGCATCCCGATCGATCGCAGTCGGCGTTGGGCCAGCACCGTGAACCCGGCCACTCCCACCAGGGCGATGAGGAGCATCCCAACCGTGTCCAACGCCAGCACGATGGTCTCCGGGTTGAGCGTGTTGGCCGACGGCGAAGGGATATGCACGTTGGGCCCGAACGAGGCGCTGGCCGGGGCGTCGAACAGCACCGTCACCTGGGTGGGCGAGGTGACCTGTCCGGGTGCGACCAATGCGAACTCGTCCAGCAGGCTCTGCGGATTCTGGACGATGCCGACCACCCGTCTGGCGGTCACCCCCTGGTGCCAGAGGTCCCCGACCTTGAGGTTGAAGGCGGAGGCCAGGCCATCTGTCACCGCCACCTGACCCGGTCCGGTGGGAAAGCTGCCGGAAATCAGGGAGAGCATCGAATGCCCGTACGGCCCGTGGGGACTCTGCGACCGGAGTTGATAGGTGCTGATCGAGCCAGGGATCGAAAGGGTCTGGTTCTCGATGACGTCGACATTGCCGAACCGGTGCTGCAGTCCCTGGATGTTGGCGGCCAGTTGGGGGTCGGAGCCGGAATAGGCGGCGAGATGGTCGGCGGTTCCGAACCCGGAGTTGGCCGGCGGCGGTGTGTCGGTGGCCACCGCCGATCCCACCACCGTTGCCGCCACCGCCACGATGATCAGCGCCAGTATCAGCAACTGCTGGCGCCACTCCCGACGGAACAGCCGCCAGGCCCATCGGACCATGGCCCGACGGGCAGGGACCCCGCCACTGCCGCTCCGGGCTCCCACCTCGGTGGGCCGCTCCAATACCGCGGTGGTCATTGGGGGGGTACGGCCGCGAGAAGCGACTCCGGGCTCGCCGGCGGTGAGGTCTGGTCCACCACCCGCCCGTCCCGCAGGAACATCACCCGGTCGGCCCACGATGCCAACTGGGCGTCGTGGGTCACGACGACGGCGGCAACGCCCCGGTGACAGGCGGTACGGATGAGACGCATCACCGCCTCGCCGTTGGCGGAGTCGAGGGCGCCGGAGGGCTCATCGGCCAGCAACAACTGGCGCTCCCCGACCACCGCCCGGGCGATGGATACCCGTTGGCGCTCTCCGCCGGAGAGCTCGCCGGGAAAATGGGACGCCCGATCGGCGAGATCGAGCTCTTCGAGCGCGGCCATGCCGGCGGCGTGGGCCTTCTTGACCGAGATCCCGTCGAGTTCCAGCGGCAGGGAGACGTTCTCGACTGCGCTGAGCCCGGCCAACAGGTTGAAGTCCTGGAACACGTAACCGATCGTGCGACGACGCATCCGGGCCTGGTCGTTGCGGGGCATTTTCGACAGGGCGGCGCCGCCGACCAGGACGTCGCCGCTGGTCGGCTTCTCGAGGCTCCCGGCGATGGTCAACAGGGTGCTCTTCCCGGAACCGCTGGCCCCCATGACCGCCACCAGCGAACCGGCATCGACCGACAGATTGACCTTGCAGAGGGCCTGGACCTCGGTCGCTCCCTCGCCGTATGACTTGGAGACGTACCGCATCTCGAGGAAACTCATTGCTCCACCTCAATTCTGCGCCGCATTTTCGGCATCGGGAATTCGGTACCAGTCGGTGGCGGGGGATCGGACTCCGCCCGCTTGAGACGGCCGTCGGCGGCGTCCAGCCACCGGACGACCGAGTCGAGCCTGAACAGCTCGGCGTCGACCACCAGGGCGAAACTGAGATCGAACCGCCCCTCGTCCTCCTTGAGCCGCGTCCACTGCTGCATCAGCTCGACCAGGTACCGGCGATGCACCTGGATCACTTCGTGCACGTCGACCCCGGGCATCCGCAGTGCCACCAACACCTTGATGACCAACTCATCCCGGGGCGGGGCGCTCAGGTCCGGTGGGGTGCGGAGCCATCCGGCCAACTCCTCTGCACCTTCGGATGTGATTCGGAACCCCTTCTGAGGGCCTTCCTCTCCGGCCTCGTCCGACTCCACCAGCCCATCGCGTTCGAGGCGCTGCAGCGTGGTGTACACCTGGCCGACGTTCAGCGGCCAGACCTCCCCGGTTCGTGCTTCGAACTCATGGCGCAGCTGCAGGCCGTATTTCGGACCCTCGCTCAGGAGGGCAAGCAGGGCATGGCGGACACTCATGAGGTTGCAGAACCCAATATCATACTGAGTATACTACTGAGGAAGACCACCGAAGGCAAGCAAGATTTCGCCGGCATCGGCGTCTCGTCTGCTCATCGTTCCAACCGCCCCGTCGAATCGAGGCACGGCGTGGCCCCGCCCGAGGCGTCCGGGCGGCCCTGGAGGAACGGAAGGCTCAGGTGGCCGAGGCGGTCAGGGACCGGTGCCCGTCGGCGTCCGAATCGTCATTCATCGGCGCCCCGTCGCGGTACGCCACCCACCGGTTCCGGACCGCCGGAATCCGATCGCCGCCGACCACCGTGCCGACCAGGTTGAGCGGGTCGGCGGCGTTGAGTCGGACGATCCCACCGGTGTCTCCGGCCCGCCGGACCCGGCGGAGATGGTCGACGGCCTCCGGGAGCGCGTACTGCTCGCCGGAGAACCCGGTGACAAAGCGGCCACCCCGAACCAGGCCCCGTGCCTCAAACCGGCGCAGCGCCCACATGACCTCTCGCCAGGGAACCGCCAGTGATTCGCGCACGGTCAGGTCCCAAAACACCACGCCCCAGCGGGTGAGCAACTGGGCGGCGACATTCTCGGCCAGGGCGTCGGGGTCCATCTCGCTCCCCCGCCGTGTGTCGGCATCCATCGCCGGCAGGAGGGCCCACCGACCCTCGCCGCCCGCCCGCAGCGTCTGCGCCCGCTGGCTCCCCAGGCGACTGCGGGCGTCGCTCCGGTGCCGCCGTCGCCACGTCTCGCGGGCGGACCACAGGGACCGCACCGCCTGAAACCCGTCGGAGGTGACCAGACCCCGGGCCACCAGGTCCCACAGGCCCTCCTCCACCTCGACCGGCAACCGACCGGTCGCCGCCCGCAGGTCCGAATGGAACAGTGCTCCTCGGGACCGGAGCACCTGGAGGACGTCGGAGCCGGCACCATGCGCCGGATCGGTCGGCAGGGCCCCGCCCCGGATGGCCTGCATCAGCCACGAGAGGTCGTCCCGCACCGTGAAGGTGATCGGGGTCGCCCGCGACGGGGTCGACGAGCCCCGACCCGGGGCCTCGCCCTCGGCCGAGGGCCGCACCGACAGGCGTCCCCAGACCACATCGCCGGACAGGCAGAGATCCTGGAGCCATTGACCCTGGTAGTGGCCGACCCGGGCCGGGAGGACCGACTCCTCCCAGGCTCCGGCAGCCAGCTCGAACCCCTGGAGCTGATCGACGACGGACAGCACGCCGGCCCGGCCCTCCAGCTGGGTCCCGGGGGCGACGTGATGCCACTCGAGCAGGAAGCGCATGAATTCCTGCGGGCTCACCGGCTCGATCTCCCGGCGGAGGCGGGCATGGGTGGAGGCGTGGATCCGGGCCAGCAGCCGCCGCGCACACCACTGCTCGTCGTCGGCCAGCGCCGGGTCGAACCGGCCCCGAAGGGCGAATCCCTCGGCCTCGGCCCGGGCCAGGCCGACCTGAACCCGGGTCCTCGGGAGCCCGAGGCGCCCGGCCAGCTCGGCGACGGTGATCGGGCCAGTGACGTCCAGATGCCCCCGCACCGCGGTGGCCGCCGCGGCGTCGGGTTCGATCTCGCGATCGGCGCCCTCGGAGACCAGGGCGGGTGGAAGCGCCAGATCCGGACGGAAGTATCCGCCGGGCACCAGCGCCTCCACCCATGGTCGCCGCTCCAGCACACACCACCACCCACCGGTTTCGGAGCCGACCGGGTCCACCTCCATGGCCCGCCCCGACGCCACCAGCGCGTCGAACATCGGCGCCCACTCCTCCACCGGCCGGGAGATGACGTAGGACAGCAGCAGGTCGTGGAGCTCCTCCGGGTCCCGGACGTCCGGCGCCGCCTCACTCCGGATCCGATCCACCGCGTCGGCATCGAGGCGACCGAGCTCGGCCTGTTCGAGAGGCAACCCCCGCCGGAGTTGGACGGCACGGGTACGTCGTTCCTCCAGCGGGGCGTCATCCAGGAAGGTGAAGGGCTTGCCGTTCAGGATCTCGTGAGCCAGGACCGACGGCTCGACCGAGTCGACGAAGTGGAGGCGGACTGACCCCTGCTCCATGGCTCGCACCGCCTCGACCAGCCCGTCGAGGTCCATCGCCTCGTGCAGGCAGTCGTCCATCGTCTGGCGCACCAGCACGTGATCGGGAACCGCCACCGGCCCGGGGGCGACGTTCTCCTGGCAGGCGGCCAAGGCGGGGAACACCGCGGCCATCAGATCGTCGGACTCCATCCTCTGAATGGGGAGCGGGTTCCGCTTGCCACCCCGGAACCGCAACACCGCCAACGCCCGGTTGAGGTTCCATCGCCACCGGGCGGCGAACAGCGGCGAGGTCAACACGGCCTGGGTCAGCACCGTCTCCAGCGTCGCCGAGCGGAGAAAGCCGGGCACGCTGTCCAGCGCGAAGCTGTGTTGCGGGCCGAGGGAGAGCACCACGGCGTCGTCGTTGGCCGCGGCCTGGAGCTCGAAGTCGAAGGTGGCACAGAACCGCTTCCGCAGGGCCAACCCCAACGCCTTGTTGATCCGCCCGCCAAAGGGGGCATGCACCACCAACTGCATCCCCCCGGCCTCGTCGAAGAACCGCTCGAAGACGATGTCTTCCAGGGTCGGTACCACCCCGAGACCCGCCTTGGCCACCGCGAGATAGTCGACCAGCTGGGCGGCGGCCCCCGCTCCCAACCCGGTGGCATCCATCACGGACTGCCGGGCGACCCGGGAGGACTCGGCGGGCACGGCGCCGAGATTGTCGCCCTCCCCGCCGATCAGGAGGTCGGCCACTTGGCCCCGCAGATCGGAGACGCTGCGGGAGAGCTCTCTGGTCCGGCTCGGAGCCTCGCCGACCCAGAACGGGATCGTGGGGTGCATGCCCTCGGCGTCGGTGACCCGGACCACGCCCTGCTCCACCCGGCGTATCCGCCACGAGTGGGTGCCGAGCAGGAAGACGTCGCCGACCATCGACTCGATGGCAAAGTCTTCGTTGACCGTCCCCACCGGCGTGTCGCCCGGGTCGGCCAGCACCCGGTAGTCGCCAACCTCGGCGATGGCCCCGCCGCTGGTCAACGCGGCCAGCCGAGCCCCCCGCCGGGGCCGGACCATGCCGTTGACCCGGTCCCGATGGAGGTAGGACATGCGCTGGCCCCGACCTGTCTCGATGCCCTCGGACAGGAGTTGCACCACCGCGTCGAAGTCACTCCGTTCGAGATCGGCGTAGGGAGCGGCCCGCCGGAACAGGTCGAAGAGATCGTCCTCGCGCCACTCCTCGGCCGCCGCCACCTCGGCCACCACATGCTGGGCCAGGATGTCCAGCGGCGCCTCCGGCATCACGGTGGCATCGAGGTCTCCGGAGCGCACCGATGCCATCAGGGCGGCGCACTCCACCAACTCGTCCCGGGTGAGGGGAAAGACGATGGCTTCGGGCACCCCGGCCAGCGAGTGGTTGGACCGACCGGCGCGCTGGAGCATGGTGGCGATGCTGCGGGGCGAGCCCACCTGGCACACCAGTTCCACCGGGCCGATGTCGATGCCCAACTCGAGGGAAGCGGTGGCCACCAGGGCCCGGAGCTCGCCGGCCCGGAGGCGCGCTTCGACCCGGAGCCGGCGCTCTTTCGACAGGCTTCCATGGTGGGCGGCTACATCATCGGCGCCGAGGCGCTCCCCGAGCAGGTGGGCCAGGCGCTCGGACATCCGCCGGGTGTTCACGAACACCAGGGTCGTGCGGTGGCCGCGCACATGCTCGGCGATCTGGTCGATCACCTCCCCGAACTGCTCGGTCGAGGCCACCGCCCCGAGCTCGCTGCCGGGAACTTCGACCGAGATCCGGAGGTCACGCCGATGGCCGCAGTCGACGATGGCCGTGCCCTCGGCCCGGCCGGGCCCGGGGTCGACCCCGGTCAGCAGCTCGGCTACCCGCTCGATCGGGCGCTGGGTGGCGGAGAGGCCGATGCGCTGCGGACGTCGGTCCCCAAGGTTGACGTGATCGAGCCGCTCCAAGGTAAGGGTGAGGTGCGACCCTCGCTTGTCGCGGGCCATCGCGTGGATCTCGTCGATGATCACCGTCTCCACCGATCCGAGCATCTGGCGGCTCTTCGCCGCGGTGACCAGCAGATACAGACTCTCGGGGGTGGTCACCACGAAGGTCGGCGGCTTGGCCACCATCGCGGTTCGGGCGGCGGCGGGGGTGTCCCCGGTCCGCACCCCGATGGTCAGGTTCGGGGCGCTGAGACCCAGCTCCGCGGCGATGGCGGCGATCTCGGCCAGGGGCCGCTCGAGGTTCTGGTGGACGTCGACGGCCAGCGCCTTCAGCGGCGACACATAGACCACCCGGGCCCCGTCGACCGCCTCACCGGCGGCATGAGCCCGGTAGAGGGCGTCGATGGCGACGAGAAATCCGGTCAACGTCTTGCCGGAGCCGGTGGGTGCGGCAATCAGCACGTCGGCCCCGCTGCGGATCCGCGGCCACCCCTCCACCTGGGGCTCCGAGGGGCCCGCCGGGAACTGGCGCTCGAACCACAGAGCCACGGCCGGGTGGAAGGCGCGCAGCACCCCGGGCGAGCGGGTCTCGGTCAGGGCCATGCCCCCATTTCACCATGGAGGTGTGACTTGTCATGCAGCCGGGTCGGGGTGGCCCCTGACCTCCGGCTTTCCCGGGATGGCCCCGGGTAGAAGCCCTCCTCCCATTCTTGACCATCTCGGACGTCGTATTCCCCCTTCCCATGAGAAGATTTCCGAGCCATGGCTCCCGATGAGTTCACCTTTCGTCCACTCACGCGTGAGGACTTTCCCTTGCTCTCGGAATGGCTGGGCGCCGCCCACGTGGAAATTTGGTGGCGGGAGGAATCTGACGTCGGCTCGATCGAGGAACGCTATGGCCCGGTCGTCGACGGCACCGACCCGACCGAGGTATTCATCGTCGGGCGCGAAGCCCAGCCATTGGGACTCATTCAGCGATTCAAGATCGCGGACAATCCTGAATGGCAGTCGACCCTCTCGGTGACCGGGACCCCGAGGAACGGGATGGGAATCGACTACTTCATCGGGGCCGAGCGCATGATCGGGCGTGGACTCGGACCCGGGCTGATCGATCGCTTCTTGAGACAAACCTGGGTTCAATATCCCGAGATCACCTCGGTGGTTGTGAGCACCAACGAGAACAACCGCCGCTCGTGGCGGGCCCTCGAGAAAGCCGGCTTCCATCGGGCCTGGTCGGGCGGGCTCGAGTCCGGCGATCCGAGTGACGAGGGGACCAGCTATGTCTACGTTCTCTACCGACCGACGACGCCATCGATCTAGACGTGGGCAGATCCCTGGGCGCGGCGGCGGGACCGGTTGCGGTCGACCAGTCGGTCAGCTCAGGTCGAGGCGGCGGCCACGTTCTGGAGCCGCAGCTCGCCGTGGGCGACGAGCTTTCCCGTGCTGTCTCTGATGTCGGCCTGCCACAGCTGCTGAGTGCGACCCTGGTTGAGTGCGACGGCCACCACGCTGACCTGTCCGGAGGTGACTGATCGGAGGAACTGGGTGGTATTGGTGAGGCCGACCGCCACCATCCCCTGGTCCCTCACCGCGGTGCTGGCTCCGATGCTGGCCGCACTCTCGATGGCCGAGGCGTACACCCCACCGTGCACGATGCCCCATGGGGTGTGATGCTCGGGTCCGAGCTGGATGTGCCCGCTGACCCGGGTGCCGGTGACCTCGTCGACGATCAGACCGGCAGCGGCCACGAACCCACTGGCGGTTTCCAGAGAACCGGCGTCGAGGCTCGGCCCTCCTGCCGGGGTCGCCGTAGTCGGTGTCATCGCGTTTGGGGCCTCCGTCGTCGCTTCGTCCACAGAAGCGACTTTACGGGATTGCGTTCTATGACGCAACCCACTAGGGTTCGGGAGGTGGAGAGCGGGAAACCAGTCGGGATCGGTGTTGCCGGGGGAGGTCTCCGATCGGGGACGCCGGAGGCCGGGGTGGGCGGGGCGAAGGACCGGCGATCCTCGTGACGACGTCGGCACCGAGCCGGCCGGCCTCCTCGTTTTCCGAAGTGAGCAAGTTGGTGCCCGTCCGACCCGGTTGCTTCGATGCCGAGGTCAACCCGGAGTGGACGATCGGCGGCAAACCCAACGGCGGTTACCTGCTGGCCATGCTCGGGAGGGCTGCCGCTTCGGTGGGAGAACATCCCGATGTCATGGCCGCCAGCGCCCACTTCCTCCACTCGCCCGAACCTGGCCCCGTCGTCGTCGAGGCAGAGGTGCTTCGAACCGGGCGCACCGCGAGTCAGGTTCGCGCCCGGATGAGCCAGGGCGGACAGGCCTGCGTTGAGGCGCTGTTGACCACCAGCCGGTTCGACGAGGCGACGGTTCCCTATTGGGATCGGGGCCTGCCGACGGCGAGCCTGGTCGCCTATGAGGACTGCACCCGCTTGGTCCCCAGCACCCCGAACGGGATCCGGGTGGCGCTGATGGAGCAAATCGAGGTGAGGCTGGAGCCCGGATCCGACTCCTTCACCACCGGCGAGCCCCGCGGTCGGGGCGAGCTACGGGGCTGGTTGGTCCTTCCGGACAACGAATCGTTCGATCCGGCGTCTCTGCTCTTTGCCGTCGATGCCTTCCCTCCGGCAACCTTCGACATCGAGTTCACCGGCTGGGTGCCGACCCTCGAGTTGACCGTCTACGTCCGAGCCCTGCCGGCGCCGGGTCCGGTCCGGATCCTGCAGCGGGCGCAGCTCATCGATGCGCAGCGGGTTGACGAGTCGTGCTTCGTGTGGGACCACGCTGGGCGCCTGGTTGCCCAAGGGACCCAGCTCGCCGGCATCCGCCTCGGATGAGGACCGGTGACCCGGCCCGATAGAGTCTGGCCTGGTGTCCGATGACCAGGAGCGGCTCATAGAGATCTCCGGCCGAGAGGTGAAGATCTCGAGCCCCGACAAGATCTATTTTCCCGAACTGGGAGCCACCAAATTCGAGCTGGTCTCGTACTACCTCCAGGTCGAAAAGGCACTGCTCAACACCGCCGGTGGCCGTCCGGCCATGCTCCAACGGTTCCCCAACGGTGCCACCGGCAAGTCGTTCTTCCAAAAGCGGGTGCCGTCCGGCGCACCGTCGTGGCTGGAGACGACCACCGTTTCCACGCCGAACGGCACCACCTCGAACGCCCTGGTCGTCGCCGACATCGCCCACGTGGCCTGGGCGGTCAACTTGGGATGCCTCGGTCTGCACCTCTGGCCCTACCGTGCCGCCGAGCCGGCGTTCGCCGACGAACTACGGATCGATCTCGATCCCCAGCCCGGAGTCGGATTCGACGAGGTTCGGGCGGCGGCATACCACTGCCACGACCTTCTCCAAGAGCTCGGCCTGGTCGGCTACCCGAAGACCACCGGCAACCGGGGTCTGCACATCTACCTTCGGCTGGAGCCCCGCTGGGACGCCACCGGGGTGCGGGCCGCCGCGGTGGCATTTGCCCGGGAGATGGAGCGCCGGCATCCCACCGTCATCACCGCCAACTGGTGGAAGGAGGAGCGAGGGGAGCGGGTGTTTGTCGACTTCAATCAGAACGCCCCGCACAAGACGGTCTTCGGCGCCTGGTTCGCGCGACCCAGAACCGGTGGACAGGTTTCGACCCCGCTGTCGTGGGACGAGGTCGCCGATGTCGTACCCGACGCCCTGACCATCCGAACCGTCCCCGACCGCCTGCGGCAGCGGGGCGATCCCTGGTCAGAGTTCGGCAGCGTCCTGCAGTCACTCGAACCCCTGCTGGCACTGGCCGAGCGGGACAAGGCCGCCGGACTCCACGACGCGCCCTGGCCACCCGAATACCCGAAGGGGGCCGACGAACCGACCCGGGTGGCCCCCAGCCGAGCGAAGAAGTCGTAGCCCGATGAATCCGGTGTCCACCCTGCGCAGGATCTCGTATCTGCTGGAGCGAAACGGTGCCGACAGCTACAAGGTCCGCGCCTTCCGCCAGGCGGCCACCGCCCTCGAGCCGATGTCGGAGGCGGAGCTGACCCAGCTGGCGGCGGCCGGGCGGCTGCAGACCATTCCCGGCGTGGGAAGGTCGACTGCCCAGGCCATCAGTGAAGCGCTGGCCGGCGAGGTCCCCTCCTACCTGGCCAAGCTCGAGAATGAGCCTCCGGAGGTCACCCTCGATGCCGGGGCCCAGGCGCTCCTCGACCAACTCCAGGGGGACTGCCATTCCCACTCCGACTGGTCGGACGGCGGCAGCCCCATCCGGGAGATGGCCGAGGCGGCCCGGGACCTGGGTCGCCGCTATCTGGTCCTCACCGACCACAGCGCCCGCTTGACGGTGGCCCACGGCCTCGACGCCGAACGGCTGAGGAAGCAACTCGAGGTGGTCGGCGACCTCAACCAGGAGTTGGCCCCGTTCCGGATCCTCACCGGGATCGAGGTCGACATCCTGGAGGACGGCGCCCTCGACCAGGACGAGGACCTGTTGGCCGAGCTCGACGTCGTGGTGGCCAGCGTCCACTCCAAGCTCCGGATGGACGCGCCCACCATGACCCGGCGCATGCTCGCCGCCATCGAGAGCCCCCATACCGACATTCTCGGGCACTGCACCGGTCGGCTGATCACCGGCAAGGGGCGCCCGCAGTCCACCTTCGATGCCGAGGCCGTCTTTGCCGCCTGTGCCCGCACCGGCACCGCGGTGGAGATCAACTCCCGTCCCGAACGACAGGATCCGCCCGACGACCTCTTGCGCCTGGCCATCGACCTCGGGTGTCTGGTCTCCATCGACACCGACGCCCACGCTCCCGGGCAACTCGAGTGGCTGGCTCGAGGCTGCGTCAACGCGGTCCGGGCCGAGGTGCCCGAAGACCGCGTCGTCAATCGGAAGTCCGCCGACGACCTGCTGGCCTGGACGGCGACCCACGCCGCCTGAGCCTGCCCGCTGATCCTGGATACGATCAGCGGGTGACCCTTCCCGTACCGCCACCGGTGGCACCGATGCTGGCCAAGCTGACCCGGGAGCTCCCCCGGGCCGACGGCATGTTCTACGAACCGAAGTGGGACGGCTTCCGGTGCATCGTCTTCCGGGACGGCGACGAGGTGGAATTGGGCAGCCGGAACGAGAAGCCGCTGACCCGGTACTTCCCCGAGCTCGTCGGGCCACTCATGCGCGACCTCCCCGACCGGTGCGTGCTCGACGGGGAGATCGTGATCGCCGGTCCTCACGGCCTGGATTTCGATGCGTTGTCCCAGCGGATCCATCCGGCGGAGTCCCGGATCGCCCTGCTGGCCTCGACCACCCCGGCCTCCTTCGTGGCCTTCGACGTCCTGGCGGTGGGTGATCGCGACCTCTGCGACACTCCCTACGCCGAGCGCCGCAAGCTCCTCGAGAAGACCCTCAAATCGTCGAAGCCGCCGATCCACGTGACCCCGGCGACCAAGGACCCCGACGTGGCCAGCGACTGGTTCTCGAGGTTCGAAGGGGCCGGCCTCGACGGAGTGGTGGCCAAGCCGGGCGACCTCCGCTATCTCCAGGACAAGCGGGCAATGTTGAAGGTCAAGCACGAGCGCACCGCCGACTGCGTGGTGGCCGGGTTCCGGTGGCACAAAGAGGGAGGCATCGTCGGATCGCTCCTTCTCGGCCTCTACGACCAGGACAAGGTCCTCCATCACGTCGGGGTGGCCTCCGGGTTCACCGCCGTCCGGCGCAAGGAGTTGGTGGGCGAACTCGAGCCACTCCGCTCCGGCGCCACCGACAACCATCCCTGGCTGCAGTCGGCCACCGAGTCCAGCCGGCTCCCGGGCGGCACCAGCCGTTGGAGCGCGGGAAAGGACATGAGCTGGGAGCCCCTGCGGCCCGAGTTGGTCTGTGAGGTGTCCTACGACCACCTCCAAGACCAGCGCTTCCGCCACGGCACCTCGTTCCGGCGGTGGCGTCCGGACCGGGTACCGGCCTCTTGTACCTACGCCCAGCTCGACGCTCCGGTCCCGATGGAGCTCTCCCTGGTGTTCGACGCCCTCAAATAGCCGCGAGGGTCG